>CAWDOZ010000029.1:0-14284 GCA_963803935.1 uncultured Fibrobacterota bacterium
TACTCCCAGCATCCCCGACAGACCCTGAGCCGTTACCGTCCAGCTGTATTGAACATTCCAGCCCAAATAGTTTGCCGGAACCTGTACGCCCGGGCTCGCGCTCACACCAGCGGTCAAAGCCGGCCCTACCTGCCTCATCACTCCATTCACCACGCTGCTCACCGTCACCATATAGCTCGTGGCTCCCTGTACCGAACTCCACGAAAGCGTCGGCGTCAGAGTTGTCAACGGCTCAGGCATAAGCTGCGTCGGGGTCGACGCAGCCAGCGACGTCTCAAAGCTCCATGCGCCCGACCACCCGCTCACCCCGCCATCGGTAGCGCTGTTTTTCGCCCCTACATGCCAGTAATATATCGTTCCCGTCAGAAGATTACCCATCGTCAACGATGTCATTGCCGTTGACCCATGCTGCGAGAATATGCCTGTCTGGAATTTCACATCCGTCGTCACCTGAAGCTCATACCCCGTTACTCCAGCCACGGATCCCCAGGTCAACGTCACGGACTGTGTGTGATTATCCGCATCGATTGCCCCGTTTAACGGCGGAGAGGTCTGTCCGGGAACCGCTATCGTCGTAAAACTCCCGGTATCGGACCACCAGCTCGTTGCGTTGCCATTCGCTGCATTGGCACGCCAGTAGTACGTAACTCCATTTGTCAGACCGCTGCTTATGGCCGCACTTACGTTCGCAGAACCGGCGGCAATCGCGCCCGCACCGCTGAATACCGTGGTCCCGAATTTCGAGTCCGTTGAAACCTGCACCGCATAGCCCGTTGCTCCGGTTATCGATGTCCAGTCAAGGGTCGGGGAAAGCGACTGCGCTATAGCACCCATCAAGGGCAATGAAAGGGTTGGCGTTGAAACCCCGGTAAGCGTGGAAACCGCCACGACGTTCCCGGTTGCATAGGCTCCGGTATTTTCAAGGATATACACTCCATCTGCTGCGCTATAGGCAGGTGTTGCGGTTACTTCTCTGCCTATGCTCGGTGTTGAAGAAGATCGCCAGATCCTGTAAAGAATCGGCTCTCCCGCATCCATGCCAAACTCATCCGGGGCCGGGGTATAATGCGGCGGGTTGGCCCCGTTGCCCCAAACCGTAAGGTAGGTATTCTGCCCCGTCCACATGGCCGCACCGACACAGACTCCCGCTGCATTGAATGCGCCGATTTCATCGCCGCTATGAAGCGATGAATCATCGATGGTGATACTTGCATTGTGACCATTGGGGTTATTCGGCAAAACAAGAACGGTCATGTTGCTGCCGGTGTTGTACTGTACGTTGAAATGCGGAGTACTGAAGCTCCATACGCCCGACCACCCGCTTAGGCCGCCGCCAACGCCGTCGTTTTTCGAGCCTGCGCGCCAGTAATAGGTTTTTTCGGCGCTGAGCCCCGTTGCCAATGCCCACACCATGTTCTTTCCGTATTGCGAAAATATCGTGCTGCCGAAGTTCGCGTCGGTCGAAACCTGGACCGCATAACTCGTTGCTGCATTGACAGCACTCCATTTCAGGGTATCAAGGAATATTGATAAACCCGCACTGCCATTCAGCGGCGAAACAAGGGATGGTATTGCAAGGGTCGTGAAACTCCACTCACTTGTCCATCCGGACAGCTCGCCCAACGGTCCTGCCGCCTGTACTTCCCAATAGTAGGTTGTACCGGCAACCAGATTTCCGCTCGGCGTCCATGATGTTCCTGAACCATTGTTTGCTACCGTTCCCGATACCGTATTATTGAAATGCACCCCATCGGTCGATACCTGAACGGTATAGGTCAACGACTGTCCCGCAGATGCCGACCATACCAGTGTGGGCAAAAGATTCTGGCCCGGTGTCGCACTCGCCGGACTCTGCATCGCGGGCGGCACTATCGCCGTTACAAAACCCGATACCGCCGACCAGCCGCTTACGCCGTTCTCGTCCTTTGCTCCTGCCCGCCAGTAGTATTCCGTTCCGTAGTTAAGAACTGTTTCGGCGCTCACATTCACACCGAGCGTACTCGAATTTGTTATCTGGCTGAAAACCGTACTCCCCACCGGAAATGCTGAATTCGTCGAAACTTCCACCAAATACGTCGACGCATTCGACGCCGCACTCCACGTCAGCGTCAGCTTCGTCGGATCTACACTGGTTGCTCCAGCCGCCGGTGTCGAAAGCACCACCGCCGATGGCTTTGCCATTGTTGTAAAGCTCCACGGCCCGGACCACACTGAAGTTTCATTCAGCGGTCCTCCTGTCAACTGAACCTCCCAATAATAGGGGATACCGGCAATAAGGTTGCCGCCCGGCGTCCACGTAGTTCCCGATATGGTCCCATTTACCGTACTGCTGAAATTCGACGAGCTGCTCACCTGAATTGCGTAGCTTCCCGTTGCCCCGGGCTCAGCTGACCAGGTAAGCACCGCCTGTGAGCTTAAACCCTGTGCATTATTTGCGGGTGTCCCTATCGCGGGCGGAACTATGGCCGTCACGAAACTCGATACCGGAGACCAGCCGCTTACGCCGTTCTCATTCTTCGCCCCTGCACGCACGAAGTATTCCGTTCCATAGGAACTTATACCGGTCTCCGTACTCACGCTGAGCGTATTCGGATCCGTTATCTGGCTGAATACCGTGCTCCCCATAGGAAATGCCGAGTTTGTTGCTACCTCCACCATATACGACGCCGCATTTGCCGCCGAGCTCCAGGACAAGGTGACTTGATTGGGAGTCTCCCCCACTGCGCCTGAATTCGGAGCAGTAATTGACACCGCAGAAGGGGTCGGCAATGTGGTAAAGCTCGATACGCCTGTCCAGTTGCTCGTTCCTCCCGGACCGGTTGCCAAAACCATCCAATAATAGGTAGTCCCGGCGGTAAGCGTCGGTAAAGTTTCTGAAGTGGTAGCGGCCGATACCGGGTTGGCCCAGCTATTCACCGTCGTTGAAAAGAGTGAAGAGGTCGACAACTCAACCGAATAAGAAGTCACCGGCGCGCTGCCGCTCGATGCCCAGTTCAGAGTCACTGCGTTTATGGCCTGATTAACCGCGTTGTTCGAGGGTGAGGCAATCGCGGGAACGCCCGGAACAGCCGCGGTGGTGAAAGTCCAACCTTGCGACCATGCAGTACCGCCGGCATTGGATGCATTCGCCCGCCAGTAGTAGGTCTGGCTGTTTGCAAGGCCGGTTACCGTGGCTGAAAGTGATGATCCGGTCTGATCGAAAAGCGTATTGGAATACGTATTCGACGTGGAAACTTCCATCTCATAGGAAGTTGGTGCCCCGACAGCGGGATTCCAGCTGAGATTCAGGGATGCTGCCGGCTGATTGGCCGATCCGTTTGAAGGGGAAACAAGGCCGGGGGCATCCGGAGAGCCGGAAATAACGGCGATATTTGCCGGGGTGAGTGCCACATAAACCGTGTTAGAAATGGGATTCAACGCCATTGATTGCACCGCAGGCACACCATCTTCAATATTTTCCCCAACTGCACCAGCGCCTATATTCATAGAAGCTGTCGAATTGGTAGCTCCATCGATGACGGTAACCGTCGAACTTACATTACCAGCTTCATATATTTTGTTGGTCATCTGATTCACTACAATTGCATCGGGATGATCCGAGACACTTACGGCAGATACCGTATTGCTTCCTCCGGTAATGACCGACACGGTACCATTCGCATTTTGATTCGCCACATAAATCATGTTGGTTGCGGCGTTTACAGCTATAGCGCATGGGTTTGTTCCGACCGTTATGGATGTCGTTGCATTGGTCCCGGGGGTAATGGCCGTGACAGTACCTGATCCTTGATTTGCCACATAAATCATGTGTGTCACCGGGTTTACCGCAATGGCAATAGGATGATTACCTACGGTAATGGTCGCCGTAACCTGATTGGTATTTCCGTCGATTTCGGTAACGGTGTTGTCGGAAGAATTTGCCACATAAATCTGGTTGGTCACTGTGTCAATTGCTATTGCCGTTGGGTTTTTTCCCACCGTTATACTTGGACCTGCCTGTTGACTTGACAAATCGACTGAACCGTCAATTACCGACACCGTACCCGAATTACCGCCTTTATTCAATGCATATATTTTGTTGGTGAAGGAATTTACGGCTATAGCGATAGGACCTTCCCCTGCTGTTACGACCGTTATTGTATTTACAACACTATTGGACGATCCGTTGATTACAGATATCGTGCCATCGCCGAAATTAGCCACGTAAATGGCATTATTCGCCCCATCGATCACAACTGCCTTAGGAACATTTCCCACCGGGATGTCCGTGCTTGAATTGCTTGAAGCGTTGAAAACCCTGACATAACTCCCCCATTCATCCATTGCAGTTGCATAAATCGTATTGGAAACCGGATTTATCGCTATTGCAAAGGACGTATAATCTGATGTACTCAATGATGTTCCTAACGCATCCGCCCGGGCATTTCCCACCCATATCCCTCCGATCATGCATGCAAGGATGACGGGAAATGCCGCAATCCATTTGTTCCCGTTTTTTGCACGCTTCCCGGACAAGGGAAATCGATCCGATGACAATGCCGCCGCTTTCTCTTTTGAATCATTCTTTCCAAATCCTGCCAATTCAAGAATTATCGTCAGGAGCACCTGCAATTGTACCGCAGCTCGATTTGACATAAAACCCTCCGTTTTGGGGTTATTTGTTTAGTGTTCTTCCCTGAGTTTCGAGGCCCGCACGACATGCTGCACAATCCTTCGAGCCTTAAAAGCGCATGTAAGATAGGTGTTAAACTTTCATGAATGCAAGGTAATTTTTAGGTACTTTTTCAATTTTAACCAGTATCGCCGGTAACATTTGAGGTAATTATTTCCGCGGTAAATTTCCATGGCCCGGCCCGTACCTGCTCTTTTTTGGCCCAATAAAACAAGCCCCAATAAAGATCCTGAGCCGCTATGCAGAGTTTCTTATGATCAAGAACCTGCATCCATCAGGGTGTTAGACATTTAAACTCAAGGTACCTGTTAGGTAACATTGTCACTATATTCTTTTTTTAAAAGTTGGATTATACCTTGAAAGCAAAACATGTTTCTTGCTTAACCCAAGAAAGGTTCTGCACTTTCGTTGACAGATAGCGTCAATTAATTATTTCACCTGAACTCGCGGGTAACCTTTGAAATTATTGGGGAAAACCTTCCTGCTGCTTTGCCGTAAGGTTTTCGGAATTTATTAGAATTGTGTTAGGATGTCCTGTTTGGGCAAGTAATCTTGCCGGGATCTGCCGTTGCAACACCCTTATTAAACTCTGTGTCTCAATAAAGCGGGGAAGCCGGAAACCCGGGGAAAAGCGTCTGTCTGGTGAGGAGGTTTCGGATAAAGTACGGTATTTGTTGCCGGTTACCCCCGGAATCCATCCGGGTAACCTGGCCGCCGCGGGATGGTAAAGGAAATATTAACCGGTCAAATTTCCCTATAAAGGCCTTTTATTGACTTACAAAGGAATTGGTATTCTTTGGGTTTCCCATCTTTTCCCCGCAACTATTCCCACTCGATGGTAGCGGGGGGCTTATTCGTCACGTCGATGAAGATATCGCCGATACCGGGGACGGCCTTTGCTTTGTCGACAATTGCGGCGAGGGTTTCGTGCCGGAGGGGAATAAATCGCGCAGTCATTGCCTCCTGCGATACGATGGGGCGCAGTACGACGCACTCCCCTCCCTGTTCATTTACCAGAGGAAGTAATACCACCGGCATCTGCCACACCGTATCGTACTCTCCCGATGCGAAAAGCGCCTCGGTAACGATGTGGTCAACCGCGCGCAGCAGTGCCAGTCGATCGCGGGTAATAGTTGCGGGAATGAGACGGCAGGGGAACGAGGTGTTCCCGGTCAGGGAGTAGACGACGCGGTTGACTGAACGAACATTATTGGTTATTCTGGTCGAAAGTTCACCGATGGCCGCCCAGTCCTCCCGGCCAGCAAGGAGCGCCGGATGGGCATACGTTCGTCCGTCGCCCTGGACGCCGACACTGCGCAGCGGCAGAATGACGGCCCGGTACCCGGCCGCCGAGCCAAATTCGGCCACTTTTGCCTGCGCTGCCGCATCCGGAACCACGGCACTCCCGTCCGAACACAGTACTCTGACGCCGAGGCCCGGTCCGGGGAAGGGGTGACGCCATACGAGCTGCTTCGGGAGACCGAGCGCCTCTCCGAGCTCCCGCACCTCATCTTTGTAAAGCTGGGCGAGCGGTTCGATGATGAGCCCGCGTCCGATCAGGTCGAGGATCGCATCCACACGGTTATGGTGCGTCTTGATGCGGTCGGCGTGTCGTGTACCGGCACTTTCGATGGTGTCGGGGTAGATGGTCCCCTGGGCAAGGAGCCACTCGTCGGTGTTGAGACCGAGCCCGGCAAATACCCGATCCTTGACATCGATAAATTTGGCACCGATAACCCGGCGTTTTTCTTCGGGATCGACTACCCCTGCAAGGGCGCCGAGAAAGTCCTCGGTCGCATCTTCGATTTTCAGGTTGTCAAATCCATGCCGGACGAGGTAGTCCAGGATGTCGGACGATTCGTTGTACCGCATGAGGCCGTTATCGATGTGGAGTCCGAGAACCCGCTCCGGTCCTATTGCTTCGGTGAGAAGGGCAAAGGCGACCGATGAGTCGACCCCGCCGGAAACCAGCAGGAACACCTTGCGGGTGCCGCACTGGGCGCGGATTGACTGAATGATCGTTTCCCGGAAGGTCTTCGGATTCCAGTTCCGGGCGCAATTGCAGATAGAAAGAAAATTATCGAGGATTTTCATCCCGTGCGGAGTGTCGGTAACCTCGGGGTGGAACTGTAATCCGTACAGGTTGCGGCCACGGTCGCCCACGGCCGCCGCAGGGCAATCCTCGGTGCCGGCAAGAATCTCGAACCCGGGCGCCGGCGTTTCTACCGTATCGCCGTGGCTCATCCAGACCTGTTCGACCGGGTCGAGCCCGGCAAAAAGAGGCGAATCTTTAACCATGCGGATCTCGGCCCTGCCGTACTCGCGCACCCTGCCCTTCGCAACCTTTCCGCCGAGCACCTGCGCGATGAGCTGGTGTCCGTAGCAGAGGCCGAGAACTGGAATTCCGAGGGATAAAATAGATGGATCGATGGACGGGCTGCCCTGATCGAGCACGCTATGCGGACTTCCCGAAAGGATTATGCCCCGATAGCCCCGCAGGTCCTCTGCCGGGATTTCGGGAAGGGCGATTTCAGAATACACGCCGAGCCGCCTGATGCGATTGGCGATAAGATGGGCATACTGGCCGCCGAAATCTATGACGACAACTTTATCCATTCTCTCAAAGGCCCTCTTTTGCCAATTTTTCCAGGAGATCCTTTGCCGACCGGCTGAGTTTTTCCGGCGTCCGCACATGCACGCGCACAAGCTGGTCGCCGTGCTCACGGCGCTGCAGCTCGGGAAGGCCCTTGCCCTTGAGCCGGAAAATCTTTTCCGACTGGGTCCCGGGCGGAACCTTGAGACTTACCTTGCCATCAATGGTATCCACCTCCCGCGACACGCCGAGCGCCGATTGCGAAAAGGTAATGTCGATATCGCACAGGAGATCGGTGCCGTGACGCTGGAAGAAGCGGTGCGGCGTTTCATGGATGAGCACGATCAGGTCGCCCGCGGGGCCGCTGTTGGGACCCGCATCGCCCTGATCCGGAATCGTGATATAGTTGCCTTCCGAGACACCTGCCGGAATGGTGACATTAACGGTATTCTCGATTGAGGCGAGCCCCTCGCCGCCGCACGATGGGCAGGGGTCGGAGATGATGAACCCGCTGCCGCCGCAGGTCGGGCATGCGCTTTCCTGAATCACCTGCCCGAAAAAAGACGAGGCTACCCGCCGCACCCGCCCTTTCCCGTTGCACGCGGAACAGGTTTTTTTCTTTCCCTCGCGGGATCCGCTGCCGCCGCAGGTCGGGCACCGGTCCCGCCGCTTGATTTTGATGGTTTTCTGGACACCTTGCGCGATTTCCTCCAGCGTGAGCGGCAACCGGATCTGAAGATCGTTGCCCCGTACCGCCTGCCCGCCTCCGGAGCGGCGCGATCGTCCGCCGCCAAAACCGAACAGGTCGCCCAGCGAGGAGTCCCCACCGAAATCGGACATAAAAGCGCGAAGGGCATCCGAGATATCGAATCCGCCAAATCCGCCGCCGAACCCGCTGAACCCGCCTGCACCCGCCCCCTGCTGGAAAGCGGCATGGCCGAACTGATCGTATTGCGACCGGCGCTGCGGGTCTTTCAGTATCTCATAGGCCTCGGTTGCCTGCCGGAATTTTTCTTCTGCAGATTTATCACCCGGGTTCTTATCCGGATGGTACTTCATCGCCATCTTGCGATAGGCGGTCTTAATCTCCTCCTCGGAGGCATTTTTCTGCACGCCCAGAACTTCGTAATAATCGGCTTTATCAGTCATGGAGTTTGCGATTCCCGGTTAACTGGTACATGAAATTATCAGACAGTTTTGCATCAGGGGCGGCAACGGGTGCGAGCCTTCAAACCACTCCTATTTTTTTGAATCGGGCATACCGCTCGAAACGATTACTTTCGCATGACGCAGAACCCGCTTTCTTAAATTGTACCCCTTCTCGAACACCTCAACGACATGATCCTCGGGGATGTCGACGCTCGGAACTTTCATGAGAGCATCGTGCAGTTGCGGATCGAACGGTTCCCCGGCCGCAGCGAAGGGTTCGAGACCGTTTCTGGTCAGAACGTCGTTGAATTTTGCAAAAATCAATTTCATCCCCTCGAAAATGCTGGTCGGATCCGAGCACTTTTCATCGGTCTTTATAGCTCTTTCAAAGTTCTCACGCACCTCGATAAGCTCGCCCATCAACTTTTCATTTGCCGATTCAACCAGCCGCTCATAATCGCGGCTGACGCGCTTTTTAAAATTGTCAAACTCCGCCATCAGGCGCAGGTAGCGGTCGCTCTGATTTTCCAGCTGCTGTTTCAGGTCTTCGAGGGAATCGATGGGTCCTTCAGGTTCGCCTTCGACCGGGCGTCCGGAAGTTTCTTCATCGGCGGTTGCGGCCGGCTGGTCCTTCTCTTTATTTTGTTTGTCCGCATTGTTTTTCTTCGTATTCATCTCGGCCTCCCTGAAATTCCCGGGTTCTTATCGATAAAAAGCATGAAAACGTAGGTAAAAATACACTATGCTTGTCGGAATAACCCTTCTCCGATGGAGCCAAAGCCTCCCGGCCGACCTGCTCCGGCCGATGCCCGGCGGGCATAGACTCCCCATTGACCGTAGAAGGCGATTGCGATTCCCTATCAATTATTTTCATTGCCATGGCTGAAATTCATCCATTAATCCCTGCGCCGGGACTTTCAGACTTTGCTGCTGCGCTCATCGGGGCATCCCGAAGGGAGACCCTTTGAGCAGATCGGTGGTCGCGGTGCTTCGCACTTCGCCGGAAACGGTGCTCGATGACTACCATCGCCTCATGAATCTTGCCGGGTACCGGGATGGGATCTCAAAGGAAGCGGATACCGCCCTTAAGGTCAACATCTCATGGCATTTTTTCTACCCCGGGAGCTCGACCACGCCCTGGCAGCTCGAAGGCGTCATCCGCGCCATGAAACGGGACGGGTACAACCCGGCGCTCATCCATGCCTGCCACAACCGCACCGTCGTCATCGACGGTGCGGTTGTGGCAGGCATGGATGAGCGCCGGGTCGTACCCGTCCGTTTATGGCGCGGATGACGCCTTCGAGCTGCCGGGCGGGTCGAGCTTCCGGGGTAGAAAAAATGCCTGAGATGTTAAGCTTAGGGCGGTATCCGCTTCCTTTGAGATCCCATCCCGGTACCCGGCAAGATTCATGAGGCGATGGTAGTCATCGAGCACCGTTTCCGGCGAAGTGCGAAGCACCGCGACCACCGATCTGCTCAAAGGGTCTCCCTTCGGGATGCCCCGATGAGCGCAGCAGCAAAGTCTGAAAGTCCCGGCGCAGGGATTAATGGATGAATTTCAGCCATGGCAATGAAAATAATTGATAGGGAATCGCAATCGCCTTCTACGGTCAATGGGGAGTCTATGCCCGCCGGGCATCGGCCGGAGCAGGTCGGCCGGGAGGCTTTGGCTCCATCGGAGAAGGGTTATTCCGACAAGCATAGTGTATTTTTACCTACGTTTTCATGCTTTTTATCGATAAGAACCCGGGAATTTCAGGGAGGCCGAGATGAATACGAAGAAAAACAATGCGGACAAACAAAATAAAGAGAAGGACCAGCCGGCCGCAACCGCCGATGAAGAAACTTCCGGACGCCCGGTCGAAGGCGAACCTGAAGGACCCATCGATTCCCTCGAAGACCTGAAACAGCAGCTGGAAAATCAGAGCGACCGCTACCTGCGCCTGATGGCGGAGTTTGACAATTTTAAAAAGCGCGTCAGCCGCGATTATGAGCGGCTGGTTGAATCGGCAAATGAAAAGTTGATGGGCGAGCTTATCGAGGTGCGTGAGAACTTTGAAAGAGCTATAAAGACCGATGAAAAGTGCTCGGATCCGACCAGCATTTTCGAGGGGATGAAATTGATTTTTGCAAAATTCAACGACGTTCTGACCAGAAACGGTCTCGAACCCTTCGCTGCGGCCGGGGAACCGTTCGATCCGCAACTGCACGATGCTCTCATGAAAGTTCCGAGCGTCGACATCCCCGAGGATCATGTCGTTGAGGTGTTCGAGAAGGGGTACAATTTAAGAAAGCGGGTTCTGCGTCATGCGAAAGTAATCGTTTCGAGCGGTATGCCCAATTCAAAAAAATAGGAGTGGTTTGAAGGCTCGCACCCGTTGCCGCCCCTGATGCAAAACTGTTGAGAATTTCATGTACCAGTTAACCGGGAATCGCAAACTCCATGACTGATAAAGCCGATTATTACGAAGTTCTGGGCGTGCAGAAAAATGCCTCCGAGGAGGAGATTAAGACCGCCTATCGCAAGATGGCGATGAAGTACCATCCGGATAAGAACCCGGGTGATAAATCTCCAGAAGAAAAATTCCGGCAGGCAACCGAGGCCTACGAGATACTGAAAGACCCGCAGCGGGTGGCAATACGATCAGTTCGGTGCCGCTTTCCAGCAGGGGGCGGGTGCAGGCGGGTTCAGCGGGTCGGCGGCGGATTTGGCGGATTCGCTATCTCGGATGCCCTTCGCGCCTTTATGTCCGATTTCGGTGGGGACTCCTCGCTGGCAACCTGTTGGGTTTTGGCGGCGGACGATCGCGCCGCTCCGGAGGCGGGCAGGCGGTACGGGGCAACGATCTTCAGATCCGGTTGCGGCTCACGCTGGAGAAATCCGCAAGGTGTCCAGAAAACCATCAAAACAAGCGGCGGGACCGGTGCCCGACCTGCGGCGGCAGCGGATCCCGCGAGGGAAAGAAAAAAACCTGTTCCGCGTGCAACGGGAAAGGGCGGGTGCGGCGGTAGCCTTCTCTTTTTTGGGCAGGTGATTCAGGAAAGCGCATGCCCGACCGCGGCGGCAGCGGGTTCATCATCTCCGACCCCTGCCCATCGTGCGGCGGCGAGGGGCTCGCCTCAATCGAGAATACGTTAATGTCACCATTCCGGCAGGTGTCTCGGAAGGCAACTATATCACGATTCGGATCAGGGCGATGCGGGTCCCGACAGCGGCCCCGCGGGCGACCTGATCGTGCTCATCCATGAAACGCCGCACCGCTTCTTCAGCGTAACGGCAGCGACTCTGTGCGATATCGACATTACCTTTTCGCAATCGGCGCTCGGCGTTGTGGGAGGTGGATACCATTGATGGCAAGGTAAGTCTCAAGGTTCCGCCCGGACCCAGTCGGAAAAGATTTTCCGGCTCAAGGGCAAGGGCCTTCCCGAGCTGCAGCGCCGTGAGCACGGCGACCAGCTTGTGCGCGTGCATGTGCGGACGCCGGAAAAACTCAGCCGGTCGGCAAAGGATCTCCTGGAAAAATTGTCAAAAGAGGCCTTTGAGAGAATGGATAAAGTTGTCGTCATAGATTTCGGCCGCCAGTATGCCCATTGGATCGCCAATCACATCAGGCGGCTCGGCGTGTATTCTGAAATCGCCCTTCCCGAAATGGCAGAGGAAGTCGGGGCTATGGGGCATAATCCTTTCGGGAAGTCCGCATAGCGTGCTCGATCAGGGCAGCCCGTCCATCGATCCGTATTTTATCCCTCGGAATTCCAGTTCTCGGCCTCTGCTACGGACACCAGCTCATCGCGCAGGTGCTCGGCGGAAAGGTTGCGAAGGGCAGGGTGCGCGAGTACGAGGGCCGAACCGTGGTTAAAGATTCGCCTCTTTTTGCCGGGCTCGACCCGGTCGAAGAGGTCTGGATGAGCCACGGCGATACGGTAGAACGCCGGCGCCCAGGTTCGAGATTCTTGCCGGCACCGAGGATTGCCCTGCGGCGGCCATGGGGATCGTCGCCGCAACCTGTACGGATTACAGTTCCACCCCGAGGTTACGACACTCCGCACGGGATGAAAATCCTCGATAATTTTCTTTCTATCTGCAATTGCGCCCGGAACTGGAATCCGAAGACCGGGAAACGATCATTCAGTCAATCCGCGCCCAGTGCGGCACCCACAAGGTGTTCCTGCTGGTTTCCGGCGGGGCGACCCATCGGTCGCCTTGCCCCTCTCACCGAAGCAATAGGACCGGAGCGGGTTCTCGGACTCACATCGATAACGGCCTCATGCGGTACAACGAATGGTCCGACATCCTGGACTACCTCGTCCGGCATGGATTTGACAACCTGAAAATCGAAGATGCGACCGAGGACTTTCTCGGCGCCCTTGCAGGGGTAGTGATCCGAAGAAAAACGCGGTTATGGTGCCAAATTTATCGATGTCAAGGATCGGGATTTGCCGGGCTCGGTCTCAACACCGACGAGGCTCCTTGCCGAGGGGACCATCTACCCCAACACCATCGAAAGTGCGGTACACGACACGCCAACCGCATCAAGACGCACCATAACTGTGGATGCGATCCTCGACCTGATCGGACGCAGCTCATATAACCGCTCGCCCAGCTTTACAAAGATGAGGTGCGGGAGCTCGGAGAGGCGCTCGGTCTCCCGAAGCAGCTCGCATGGCGTCACCCCTTCCCGGACCCGGGCCTCGGCGTCAGAGTACTGTGTTCGGACGGGAGTGCCGTGGTTCGGATCGGCGGCGCAGGCAAAAGTCGCCGATTTCGCTCGGCGGCCGGGTACCGGGCGTCATTCTGCCGCTGCGCAGTGTCGGCGTCCAGGGCGACTGACGAATCGTCATGCATCCGGCGCTCCTTGCTGGCCGGGAGGACTGGGCGGCCATCGGTGAACTTTCGACCAGAATAACCAGTAATGTTGGTTCAGTCACCCGCGTCGTCTACTCCCTGACCGGGAACACCTCGTTCCCCTGGCGTCTCATTCCCGCAACTATTACCCGCGATCCACTGGCATTGCTGCGCGCGGTTGACCACATCGTTACCGAGGCGCTTTTCGCATCGGGAGAGTACGATACGGGTGGCAGATGCCGGTGGTATTACTTCCTCTGGTAAATGAACAGGGAGGGGAGTGCGTCGTACTGCGCCCCATCGTATCGCAGGAGGCAATGACTGCGCGATTTATTCCTCCGGCACGAAATCCTCGCCGCAATTGTCGACAAAGCAAAGGCCGTCCCCGGTATCGGCAATATCTTCATCGACGTGACGAATAAGCCCCCGGTAATAATCAGTGGGAATAGTTGCGGGGAAAAGATGGGAAACCCAAAGAATACCAATTCCTTTGTAAGTCGATAAAGGGCCTTTATAGGAAATTTGACCGGTTAATATTCCTTTACCATCCCGCGGCGGCCAGGTTACCCGGATGGATTCCGGGGGTAACCGGCAACAAATACCGTACTTTATCCGAAACCTCCTCACCAGACAGACGCTTTTCCCCGGGTTCCGGCTTCCCCGCTTTATTGAGACACAGAGTTTAATAAGGGTGTTGCAACGGCAGATCCGGCAAGATTACTTGCCCAAACAGGACATCCTAACACAATTCTAATAAATTCCGAAAACCTTACGGCAAAGCAGCAGGGAGGTTTTCCCAATAATTTCAAAGGTTACCCGCGAGTTCAGGTGAAATAATTAATTGACGCTATCTGTCAACGAAAGTGAGACCTTTCTTGGGTTAAGCAAGAACATGTTTTGCTTTGAAGGTATAATCCAACTTTTAAAAAAAGAATATAGTGACAATGTTACCTAACAGGTACCTTGAGTTTAAATGTCTAACACCCTGATGGATGCAGGTTCTTATCATAAGAAACTCTGCATA
>CAWDOZ010000030.1:0-10713 GCA_963803935.1 uncultured Fibrobacterota bacterium
TACGGCCCCGGTGATATCGTCTTCGGCAAGCCGGATTGCAACACCGGTAATCGTTCCGCTTGCCGGTATAGGGTATGCACCTGTCCCGACCGGCAACGTCCCGGTTGGCGTTCCGGTCCAGAGGATTTGAACTGCCTGTATCGTTTTAGAGGCCATGGTGCTTAAGGTTTACCTTATTGATAGTTTTTGATGTTAAAAAGCTACGGCTGAAAATGGTAATTCGTAAATGCCGTACAGGTCCGTGTTCCCTTCATTCAAACCCGTTATATTTATAGTCCCATTTTTATCGCACATAACGCCGCCTATTAGTATTGAACCATCGCCCAACTCAGATGAAAACATTCCTGCCAAGGGTACGATGGTACATGAAAAAGTACCGCCACAAAAAACATTTGCCGAAATAATGACTTTTATTGAATATTGAAATTGTTGCACGATCATATATCCACTATTGATTAACCACCCTGAGGTGTTTGGTGGTTGATTATCTTTTTCGAAAATCCAGGTGTTGGTGGGTGCCAATGGAACCCGTACGGAATTTGCATTGGCATAATACGGAGTAAAAGTAGTGCTGTCATAATAAATTGCCCCATCGGTCACGTTCGACGGAGCCGGTTGCGCAGCAAGTCGCAGCGTTTCCCCATTGCTCGACCCGATTGTCACATTACCATAATCGTCAACTTCCAAACTTTGCTCAAAATTACCTTGGGTTTGATTAAAGTAATTAATTCGCAGCGCACCGCCGCCCTCGTCACTGCCGTTCAGGTTGACAGTAATTTTGCCGGCATTATTTGTAATTAAAATGCCCTCTTCATTTTCATTGCTGTTATTGCCGGTGATAGTAAGGGTTTGGCCGTCGTCTGCTATTTGATTCATATGAACAACTCCGGCATTATCAACTTGCAATGCTTCCGTAGCTTGTACGTTAATTCGCAAAGCGCCATTGCCTTCATCGCCACTGTTAAGGTTTATTGTAATATTGCCGGAGTTACTGGTTATCGCAATTCCCTGTTGACCTGTGCCGTTATTACTAGTAATTTGAATTCCTTCCCCATCATCGGTTATAGCGGATGTTTCTATGCCGCCTTGAAAATCCGGCGCACCATTCTGCACCGCCTGCGGCGTCGTTTGATCGAGCGAAAGCGCGTTTACATCAGTCGCCGCCAGCTCCACCGCCCCGGTATAGCCATTCACGCTTGCGACCGTATTTCCCGAGGGCGTCGCCTGCCAGACCGTCCCGTTGCAGATGCAGAATTCCCCCGCCTGAAAGGTAATGGTCCCGGCGCCGAAATCGCGGCTCCCGGCAATGCTGACGATGTAGCAATCGCCTGCCGAACCGGTACCGTTTGCAAGCGCGGGGGTATTCGTGGCAGCGTTCCAGGTGCCGAGATACTGCATGATGGAACTTGGCAGCTGCACAACAGGGACCTTGCCCGACTGATCGAGCGAGGCCACGCCGTTTGCGATTCCACGCTCGGTGTACGGCACATAATTGCCCAATGCCGCACTGAGGGCATATTGGCTTATATCAAGATTATTTATTGCATCGGTTAGCTGGGTGGTGGTTGCTTTTGCAGCCAATGAGCTGGTAATTGTTGCCTCGGCTGTTTCGGCCCGCATTGTTTCAACTGAAATCGATGTTGATAGTACCGCCTCAGCTGCCTCTGCGCGGGCGGTCTCAGCCGACAGGGCTGCCGGTGCTCCGGCAATGGGGCTTGCAACCGTCAGCTGCCCGCTGGAGTTCAGAGCCAGTGTGGAGTCGAAAGCAAGAGAGATTTGTTTGTAAGACATGATAATTCCTTAGTAATGACCAGGTGTTGGATCGTCATTTTATTAAGGTGAAAATAGAGCCGAAACATATCGACCAATCCATGCAAAAAGGATCACCTCTTCCTGGGGGAGAGGTCCGGCCGCCTTGGGTCGGAATGATGTCAACCGCCCCCCTAGTTAACCGCTTTCATATACAAATTCAAGGGTATCGCAAACCTGTTGTAACTTTCATGTGTTATTTTCAGCACAATTTCATTTTCCGTCCGCGAACTCCCGAGAAGCTTAACGGTAAAGCTCCCGGATTCACCGTTGTCGGCGCCGAACGGCCAACCGTCTTTTACGGAAAAGGTTATGTCGCCGGCACGGAGCCCGGTCAGCGCTGCAACTGTTGCCGCGGCATTGCCGAGATTCGCCGTAAGCGTGAAACTCGTCTCATACTGATCCGTTACCCCGTCAATTACCCCGGGTTGCCCGGCGAGGGAGAGACCGATCTCCTGCGCATAGATCGATTTCGGTTTGAAGGCATCCTGCGGGAACATGAGCCCGCTTGCGCCCCCAAGAGCCATCGATCCCTGAGCCGGGCCCGGCGTTGGGGTCGCACCGACATTTTCAAGCCCTCCGGCGGGCTGATTGGTCCATGCGGTCGAATACCGAGAGGCTGGAATGTACACTAGCTTCAGCTTATTCTCGAAATATTTCCATGGCTGCCAGAGTGCGCCGCCCTGATCCTGGCTGAAAAGCTGGACCACGCAGGGATTCGCGCAAAGATCTGGACCAAACGGGTAGAAACCGTCACCGGGATCGCCTGCCCCGAGAGCACCCTGTTCGGCGCTCCAGGAGAGCTGGAACGGCAGGCAGCGCGCGCCGATCCCGGTTCCCGACAGCGTTATGCCATAGGCACGGATGAATCGATTGAGCGCAGATTGCTGAGCGGCGGGCAGCTCGAAGCTCATGCTGCCTGCCCGGTAATCGGAGGCTCCGGTGGCGTCATTGTCGAAGAAATGCCAATCCCCGATATGGCTCTTGACCGACTCGATGGGCAGGTGTACCTCGGCCTCGTAGCCGTGAATGGGCCGGTTGACGGTAATAGCCTGCGCGGTCCAGAGGGAGCCGTCGGCGTTGATGGGGGTCAAGGTAAGGGTGTCGGAAGACATGGTTTCAGTTCATTCCCTGCAGGTGCTCGTTCAAGGTCGATATAAACCGGTCGGCGCCGCCGCTGCGGATTGCCGTGGTCGCGCTTTCCAGAAGATTTCCCTGGGAGTCGTGGACGTGAATGTTGAAGGTGTGCCCGTTGTTGTTGGCAATGTTCCGCGTCTCGGTGTTGTTGTAAACCTGGGCGCCGCGGGGAAGATTCACATATTCGGGACCCTCCTCGCCGACAAGCGCAAGGCCGCCGGGAGCGCTCCGGGTGCCGAGCGCGAAACCGGAGATCTTCGCCTTTGCGGCGCCGAAAAGTGCCTGGATGGCAGCTCCTTCGGCGGCGGCTTCGGCGAGTCCCAGAAAACCGAGCTTCGTAATATCGCCAAGCGTGTTGCTGATAACCGCTGTCTCCACCTTCTTTTCAAGGAACGCGAGCTCCTGGTCAAGGAGCTCCTTGAGCGCGGCCTTTTCCGCGGCTTTTGCGCCTTTGCCCCCTTTGGCGAGCGCTTCTCCCATTTTAGCGCCGAATTCGTCGGTGGCTTTTATTTGCTCCATCAGCTCTTTGACTTTAGCGTCGGTTTCTTCCTTGGCGGTTTTTGTAACAAGATCCTTATGCTGCTTTTCTATCTTCGATTGGCTATCCAATCCCTCTTTGGTGAGTTTTTCTGAATCTGCATAGAATTTTTGAATAAGTTCTATCTGAGTTTGAAGTTGGATGTTCATTTCAGGGGATGAATTCGACGGTTGACCGTTGCCCTGAGCCGGTGCGGGGTTAGTATCTTGCGGGGCCATGTATTGCGAGCTATCCATCAATAGATTTGATGGTATTCCCTGATCCTGAGTGCCAAGAAACGAATTCGGGAGTTTAAACATGGCATGACCGGCGCTACTTCCTGGATGCGGAGCTACGGTCGGCCTCGGAGGCACCACCGGGTTGAAAGTCCCTCGTTCGTCAACGTTTGTGTTATTTGATGAGCCATCATTCGGGATGTAGTCCCTTGGGTCAACACCAACTCCACCCCGTAAAATTTTATCCTCATTCAGCTTTTTAAAAAGCTCCTTGGATTCTTCGACAATTAATCCTTCGTTACCGGGAGTAATTCCATAAAGGTCATGCAATTGAGCATGCTGTGCAGCGTCTAAATTTTTCCATGCTTGGATTTGCTCAGGAGAGGCATTTCCATTATGTATTATTGCTTCAAGCTCGGCATCGGTATTATGTACACCCGTAATTTGAGACATCATTTGAGATACGTGATTGTATTGATTTTGGGCCCATTCCTTTTTCTTTTGCAAGGCTTCAATCGCAGCATCACCCATCACATCTCCGACGGGCGTTATTCCTGGACCTGCTTTTTTTCCACCTAAACCAGAGAGTATATCCCATCCCAGCTTCAATCTTTTAAGATATTGAATTTGGTCCTCGTAGTATTTTATTTTCATTGGCAATGCATTTATACCGTATCCCCATCGGTTTACATAAGTTTCGTCCGACATACAATTATCCCCTTTTATCTCGACATGACGATAATATTGCACCTATGCATATCGATACCGATGCCTCAATAAATTTACCGACTTGCATGGCTGCACTATTGCTACTGCATGTTAACATCAACGTTCACTTGATTATTTAATGGAAATTCAATTTTATTTATTCCTCGCCCGTTCCCGCATCTCTTCCTCCCGCATCAAACACACGCCCTGCAGCAGGTTAAACGCCTGCACCAGTATCACCGGCTGATCGAGCCTCGGCTTATCGTCCGGAAAGCCGCCTCCCTTGCGCCAGGCGAAAAAATAGGGCAGGATCGTTCGAGTCGTTGCGTCCGCGGCATAGGCCGCCGGACACCGTTTCAGTTTGAAGGATCCATGCCCTTTGCACAGGTCGCACCCCTTCTGCCTCCCGCAGGTGCAAGTGAACCGGTGTATCGCCCTTTTCCGGTTTCTCCTGCAGCCGTTCCCTTTTTTATCTTCCGCCGAACACAGGTTGCAATCGAATATTTTCGAATGCGGCTCGTACAGGAGCCCGGCGGCAACTATCAGCTTTTTTTTTGCTCGACGGTCAGGCTGTTCGCCTTGTGCCAGAGCGCAAAGACCTCCGCACGTTCGAGCGACGTGAAGAGTGCGGCAGGATTTCCGCCGGACGGGAAGGAGGCCATGGCCGAATCATCCGGCGCCTTCCACCCCTGCACGATCTCGTTAAAGAGGTCGATCTGTTTCCTGATCCACTCCCCGGTGTCGCCCCTGGCCGCCTCGTAGCACTGGATGAGCCTGAGCTCGCTGTCGCCCGTTTTCACGGCAAAGGTCCAGGTGATACCGTCGTCATCGGTTATGGTTACGGATTTCTGTCGCATGCTCAAAGGGATCATTTTAAAGCCCTCCCCGGCTTCATGGAATTGAGGGGTGAGAGAATCCCCGCTTCTGAAGTTGTTTGAAACTGTGCCGCCCTAATATCGGGCTTATGCTGCGGCAATAGGGGCCTCCGCCCGTTGCTTAGACGCTTGTCTGCAGCGACCAATTATTTCCGATAATGATTCCTTCCAGCTCCCAGGTATTTACGCCGTTTTCGTTGCCAGGCACAATCTTGGTAAGCTGCGCGGCGTTGGAGGCCATCGGTGCCGTTGTATTGGTCCCGGTGGCAATATTGATCCCGTAGCCCGTAGTCAGGGCAAAATAAAAGGAAATATCGAAGCTCGATTGTGCCTGCATTGCGGAATAAAGGTTACTGGTTTCGCCTCCATCAACGGTCGCGGCTTCATAGATCTTCAGCTTCCACTTTGAAGCGCGATCCGTGATATCCGCCCGCGCAAAGCCATAGGTCGCCGTCATATCCTTTATCAGTTCGACCTTGTTGCCAAAATCGAATTCAAAGGAAAGCGCCCGATAAGAAGCCCCAAGTAAGGTAATAGGAGAGGCCTTCATAACTGCCGGATTCAGGTCTGAAAGCTGAGTAAAAGGCCCGGCAGGATATGTCGCAACATAAGGAAGGGCATTGACCGCACCCTTGCCGGTAAGATCGAGCTGGAAAGGCTTGCCGATTTCGCCCTTGAGAACGCCGTTGAAAAGCACCCCGTTTGCCTGATAAAGATTACTCCCTGAGGATGTGGTATCGCCGGTGTACTTCCATAGAGTCATCGGGTTCCAATCGTCGGCGTAATCCGAGGAGGGAACATAGAACGTCGGCGTACCCGTTCCAAGCGTACATTTTAATCCACATGCGGAAAGATATTTGCCGAAAGAATCCGGGGTATTTGGATCTCCCCCGTTCTTTCCGCCTGATTGCAGATAGGTCGTGATCTTTGCTTCTGCGCTGATCGTGCCGGGTATGCTCGCATGCTGGTCGAAGAAGCCGGTAGCGAATTTCTGAGCCGTCATTTCGTTCTGGATGTCCAGTGAGAACCCATCGGCAACCTGCAGGAAATTTGCAGCAATTGCGGTTGTCGATGCCGGCGGGAAGCCGGCAGTTGCTGTCAGTGACAGGTCCATCGGTCCGCCCGTAAGGCCGGTTTCCGCCGCTCCGAAGAGGATATCCAACTGTTTATATGCCATACGGCGCCATCCTTTCCTTGTGAAATTTCAGCATATTTTACCCCGATGTTAAGGTTTCAATCAAAGGAGCTTCGAATTCTACATCGCCTGCCCCGGTGGTAACGAAGGGTGCAACGGTTGAAAAGTCTTCGAGTTCGGTACTCTGGTAATGCACTTCGAGATTGAAGAGCACACTGTCGGGCCGGAAAATATCGCCCGATTTCTCAACAGTTTTCTTGAATCCCTTGTAAATCATATAGGCATTGCCCGAAATAGGCAGATTGCCCTGCTGGATTCGCACCCGCTGCTTGAGCGCCGCCACGACGGTATCGATGATCGCATCGATTGCGTGCACCGGCGTCGGGACTCCGCCATTGGGGTTGCTCACCGCGTTCGAATTCGGATTTGCAGGTATGAGCTTAATCACGAATTGGGCCACATCGTACCCATAGGCCGCCTGCGTTGCACTCTCCGGTGCATCGCCCGAATAGGTGATGTCGGCAGAAGGAAATGTGCACAGCGCCTGGTCGGGCTGGTTTACGGTTCCGAAATCGAAGGGAAACCCGTTGGCAATGGTTATGCTTTGGAGAAGACCTGCAATTTCGGCGGCAATGTCGGTCAATCGTGCCATATTATCCCCGTACCATGTCGCAGGAACCGCCGCTCCGGTTGATACCCCTTATTGCCAGGTCCTGCAGCCAGAAGATATCCCGCGTCAGCATTTTACGCGTGCGTTCAACCTCGATCCGGTACTCATCGAACTTTACCCGGTATTTTTCGTCGGCCGCCGTGCTCACATTGTTGACGCCGATGTTGTCCCGGAAAACCATGAAGGAGAAATAGGCGACGGCATATTCAAGGAGTCGCGGATGCAGCGGCAGCAGGATCTGCGAAGTCAGCAGGCCATACTCCATCGCCTTGTAGTTGATGTCGTTATCGACCAGCGAAAGCCACCGGTTTACCCGCATATCCGCGGCTGAGACAAAACTCAGGATAATTGCGTCGGTAAATACGCAGGGAAGCCCCGGTGCCCCGTCGAAGGCTGCATTGCCGGTCGTCAGGTAGTGGAGAATGCCGTTCTGGTTCGATACCCAGGGGTAGGTCAGGTCGGCAGGGTCGCTGGTCATACGAAACCTCTTTTTTATTGGCAACTCATCAAGGACGCGGTAGAGACGCGGTTTTCGCGTCTCTACCCGAAGCACTTACCCCAGAAGGGCACAGATAAAAGCGGGCTGGACCGCCGCGAATCCATACGCAAGATGCAGCTCCCACGTCCGCTGCCCGTACTGGGCGATGTCCAGCATGAGGAAGGTCAGGCCGGTTTTCGTGTCGCTGATCTTGAGCTGCTGGATGGTCGGGTTATCCGGGATTATCGGTGGCCGGATCGCGCCGACAACCGAGCTCTGTTCCAGCACGACATTGCCGGTGTACGAGGCCGCGCAGGTGACCGCGGTGCCCTGCGGAACCGGGTACTTTGCAATGCCCGGCCTGTTCAGGATTACCGCGCCGGGAGCCGCGAGGGCGCTCGTCGCCATGTATGCTCCGGTGGTATCGCTTGCAAACCATAGCGCGTCCTGCGGCGTAACGTTGATCGCCGCGCCGGTTCCGCCAAGGCCGATAACTTGCGTGCCGAGAGGATCGCCCAGGGTGATTCCGGTGATTACCGTATTATCAGTTGTTATAACGTCGGCATTGAGGGAACCTGCCGTATGCATCCCGACCTGTGCCGACTCCGCAATGGCAATGCCGAAAGCCGGGAGGAAAATGCCCTGCCTGAGCTGCTTGTCGCTTCCGGCCTGGTAGAAGTTCTGGTAGACACCGAGCTTGCGGAGGTTCTGGCCTGCGTTGGTATCGATAATTGCTGTAACGTTTGCACTCGGGCAACCCTGATTCAGGAGCACCCGTTTAGCCGCGGCAAGTGCCGAGAGATCGCTTGCAAACGGCGTGGTTCCGGCAGTGCCAACCGCGCGGGAGGCTCCGGCAAGGGCGGCCGTCCAGGCCTTGGCTTCGGCATCGTTGCGCAGTGTACGCATGCCCTGTTCGATCATCTGCCGGATCCATTCGGTATCGATGGTCGCATTTTCGAGCGACCGCTGCTGCTCGCCAGTGAGGTTCCAGCACACCTTGCTGGAGTTGGTGATGGTCACCGCCACATTGGTGGCAGTCGCACTGTCGCCGGTGGGAGGGATGTTGGATGGAATGAAAACATCCAGCGTCGCAGGCGGGGCGATCGGGACAATGACCTTGTCGCCGACCGCGACCCCTTTGTCGTCGAAGGTATTGGAAATTGCTTCGAGCACCGCTGTCGGCTCGTTTGCTATGGTCTGCGCTGCGCTGAAGAGCAGCGGGGAAAGTGCGGTAAGATTATTCGCCATGATTCAGAATCCTTTTTTAAGGTTAAAGATTTTTTACCCTTCCGTTAACACACCCTTCCTATCAATGATGAAGCGGGCGCGATCTTTGGGCGGAAGTTTATCCCATTCGCTTCTTGCCATTTGCGGCCGGTCGGAGCCGGAACCTCCGCCCTTGCCGCCAGCGCTTCCACTGCCTGCCGCCTGTTTATTCTTCAGCAGGCCTTTGTTCTTCGCCTTCCATGCTTCGATGCCTTTTTCAAGGGTCAGACTCTCTCCTTCAAGATTGAAGGCTACCGTTTCGCCGTCGTCCGAAAGCACAACCGATCCGCTGCCAATAAGGCCGGGGATGACATAACTCGCTATGCCGTCCAAAAGGGACGAACCGAGCGCACCGCTCAGCTTTTCGGTAAGAGTCTTCGTCCTGAGCTTTTCGACAGTTGCCCTGCGATCGGCATCAATTTCAGCAATTTTGCCTTGCAGCACCTTCACGGTTTTTTCCAGCTCGGACGAGTGGTCGCCTGTCGCTTTCGCCCTCTTCAGAACCTCGGCGAGTGCTTGATCCGACGGATCGACCCCCGCCTCCTGGAGCGCCTTTTCAAGCGGCTTGTACTTGTCGAAGAAGACGGGTAACTTCCCCGCGAGCCTCGCTGAACTTTTTCGACCCCTCCGCTTTCACAGCCTCAATCGCGGCGCCGACGACTCCGCGGTCTTCTTCCGGCAGGCTTCCGAGAATCTCATCAACTGTCTTAGGCATTGCAACACTCCTCTGGCCCATGGCCTCTGTCCCGCCAACGGCGGTCTGCTCCGGCCCGACGGGCCGGAATTAAAAACCCGGGGCGAATAAAAAGGGGCACGATAGTGTGGTAGCACTACCATGCCCCTTGAGATCCCCTGGGATTCACGGATGGCCATCCGCTTATCCGCCCCGATTATGTCACTGCCCAGCCCCTTTCAGGACCTTCCTAATAAAGGTACTATTTGGTCATTAATTTTAACTAAAAAATTTTAATAAATGGACGTATAATTCATAACATTATAAAAAACATACAGATAAGTAGATTAATAAATTTCTTATTGATTTGCAACAGGAATTAAAACGTGGAATTCCTTAGGGTTTTCGGGAATTTTTTATCAGGGGAAGGCCCTGGTGCCCGCAGGCACACGAAAATCGATACCTGCACCCTGAAGGGTTCAACCATCATGGTGCAGAAACGCTGCATTTGACGTTTTGGTAAAGCGATGTCCATTTGGTTGAGCTTTTTCCTCATCCTGATAGCGACGATTCGAGAGTATGATTTTCGCTTTAAATAATTGGCGTTTTTAACGTTACTTAAAGAAATTAGAATAATTAATGGTTCGTTATGGTACGGCACGATATTTGATAGTTTGAATGCTGTCCCCGGGGAGCAATGTATATTGCTCTCTCATCCGGAATCTGCATCCTACAGCGTACTCCGGGTGAAACGAACCCCTTTACATGGAGGTCTGTACTGAAGAAGCTTGTGCTATCCGCGGTGCTCCTTTCCTTTTGCTTTGTGCCGATGACCCCGGTCTTTGCCCAGCCTATGGAAGGCCAAGGCATGCATGAAGAGGCAGCTATGCATCCGCGTATCGCGGCTGCTATCAACAACCTTCAGGATGCGATCGATTACATGCAGGCTGCGCCGCATAATTTCGGCGGCCATAAGATGAAGGCTATTGCGGAGTGCAAGAGAGCAATCATTGAGCTCAAAAAATGTCTCGCCTATCGCGAACATCACGACAATCCGAATCCGTAAGCACTCCCTGCCAATGCAGGTTTTTTGCGATCTTCAGCACTCCTGCCGCGCCTCAACGCGCGGCAGGCCATTTTGATCCAAGGTTACAGAAATCGCCATTGGTTCGCAGCAAACGGAACAATCCTCGCTATACAGCAGAGATG
>CAWDOZ010000031.1:0-12226 GCA_963803935.1 uncultured Fibrobacterota bacterium
GGGGCCGGGGTAAACGGAGTGACCCGGCAGTATTTGAAGACCCAGGCGAAGCCGCAGGGCTTCAAACACCGGCTGGCTCTGCCGAGAGCCCGGCGGAGGCGCGCCGTTGGGGAGCCCTTCAAGGCTCCCCAACGGAACGCCCGGAAGTTGACTTTTTTTTACTAAGGAGAAGGAGCTAGTTAGAATGCCTACCATATCCCTGATTTCCCCGGACAGCATGTCGATCGGATTCCTTGCGCCGGAGTTCATCCCCGAAGACAGGGACGAGTTTTACCTTCGCGACGAGCAGGCCGGCGCACTCGAAGTGCGGGCGCTCAGGTCCGACGAGATCGACCGGCTGGTGCTGAATCATAACCGCGCCGAGAGCTGGGAGACCGTGCTCGTGTCGGCGGTGTTCAACCCGGACTGCATCAGGGACAGCTACTTCAAGGGACTGGTCCGGATCGGCGCGCTCTCCCGCGCCATGCTCGAAACCGACGGCCTGCGCCTGCCCACCGGCATCACGAACTCCCGCATAGTCAATTGCGACATCGGCGACGAGGCGGCCGTCCACGACGTCCGGCTCGCGGCGCACTGCATCATCGGCGACCGGGCCATGCTCTGGGACATCGGCAAACTCCGGACCACCCCCTGCGCAAAGTTCGGCTGCGGCCACGTGAAGCAGGGCGAAACCGGCAAACACCGGCTCCGCCTGCGGCTCATGAACGAAACCGGCGGTCGCGAGGCGCTCCCGTTCGAGGGCATGATCGCCGCCGACGCCTGCCTCTTTGCCAACTTTCGCGACGAAATCGCTTTCCAGAAGAAACTCGCCGAGATGACCCAGCATGCGGGCGACCCCCGCCGCGGCCTTTACAGCACGATCGGCAGCGAGTGCGCCATCCGCCACACCCGGTTCCTGGTGGATGTCAAAATCGGCCCCTCCTGCTCGATTACCGGGGCCAACCGGGTCTCGAACGTTACCATCAAGTCCACCGCCGAGGAGCCGGTTACCATCGGCGAGGGGACTATGGCCGAGAACGGGATCGTCGGACGCGGCTGCTCCATCCTGCGCGGCAGCCGCGCCGCGAACTTCATCCTCTGCGACAACAGCCGGCTCGACTACGGCACCCGCTTCGTCCACTCCATATTGGGCGAAAACTCCACCATCGCGGGCGGTGAGATCCAGCACAACCTGATCTTCGCGGGCCACGAGCAGCACCACAGCAGCTCCTTCCTCATCGCGGCAAACATCATGGGACAGAGCAACGGCGCTGCCGGTACCATCATCGGCTCCAACCACAACAGCCGCTCGGTCGACGGCGAGATCCGCGCGAACCGCGGCTTCTGGCCCGGCCTGTGCGTGAGCCTCAAACACTCCAGCCGCTTCGCCTCGTACACGCTCCTTGCCAAGGGCGACTACCCGGCCGAGCTCGACCTCCCGCTCCCCTTCTCGCTGGTCAGCAACAACGCAGCGGCCAATAGGCTCGAAATCATGCCCGCGTACTGGTGGCGGCACAACATGTACGCGCTCGTCAGGAACTCCCTTAAGTATGGCGACCGGGACGCCCGGAAGGTCAAGGCCCAGCACCTCGAATTCGATTTTCTCGCCCCGGATACGGTTGAAGAGATCATCAAAGCCCGCCGCCTCCTCGAACGCTGGACCGCCCAGGCGGCACTGCGCGGGAACCCGAAGGCGGCGGAGGGCCGCACCGACGACAACATCCGTGTGCTCGGCCGGGACATCCTGACCAACCATCCCTCCCACACCAAAGCCCCGGAAATCCACGCGGAAAAGGTGGAGAAATCCCACCGCCCCGCCGTCATCATCGGCGCGGAACAGGGCTACCGCGCCTACGAGGAGATGCTCCAGTACTATGCGATGCGCACCCTCATCGACTGCCTCACCGAAAACCCGGAGCTCACCTTCTCCTCAATGGCATCGGGCTTCACGGGCAACCGGATACAGGCCTGGACCAACCTCGGCGGGCAGATAGTCCCGACCGAAGCCGTTGACGAACTCCGGCGCGACATAGTCACCGGCACGCTCGATTCATGGCATACCGTCCATGAACGGTACGACACCCTCTGGCAGACCTACCCGCTCGAAAAGCACCGCCACGCCTGGGCAACGCTCTGCGAGCTCCTGGGAAATGAAAACCCGACTAAAGAGCAGTGGAACATGGCCCTTGGAAAGGTGGAAGAAATTCAGAAGTTCGTTTTCACGGAGGTGTATAGGACCAGGAAGAAGGACGACGACGATCCGTTCAGGCAGGCGACGTACGGGAATATCGAAGAGATGCGGATGATCGTGCCGAAGGCGGAGGAGAATGAGTTTGTGCTGAAGATGCAGAGGGAGACGGAGGAGTTTGGGAGGCGGGTGGAGGGGGTGAGGAGGAGGGGGTGAGTTAAAATTTTATTCAAAAATGATCAATAGTAATTGCCCGTTCTATAAGTTTAAAAACAGCGCAATTTCGTTTTAGTAAAAATAAACAAAACCTTGAATATCAAACATACCTATTTTTGACTCCCTACGCTCAAAGATAATAGCGATTACCTTATCCGTTAAAAGTGATTTCTGTTTAAATACCGGATCAAAATGAAGAAGGTATGATATCTCTGAATTATCCGCCTGTGTATGAAACCACCAATCGCCAATACCAGGAATATAATGGGTTTTATTTAAAGCGGTCCTAACTGAATCAGCTGTATTGCAAAATAATTCAAACGAAGTCTTTTTTAATGTTAATTGATAAGCTGCTTGAAAATTACCATTTTCAATATTATTTATAAAGGCTTTCTCAGTATGCATGGTTTGCCAATAAATTAATCTATAGTAACCCTGCTGGAAAGCATCGATTTTTTTTAAGATTATGAAGCCTAAGGCAATTATGGCTATTAATATTATAAGGATATATTTCATTAAATGTCCCATGAAAGAAAATAGCCTCCCATTAATAAATATTAAATTCCTTTTGGATGACCGAGCTGGGTCACCCTCACGTTGTTGGGCTGCTGGATACGAAAAAGGTTCGCTTTGGAGTCCTTTGCTTTTGTGATGACCGAAAGCTTCGTTATTTAGGTGGTACTCCTGCATAGATAGAGGCGACATTCGAGCATTAAGAGAAAAAAGATAAGATCCGCAACCCCAAAAACGCTCACGAATATGATGTGCGGCACATTTCCAATCGCGAAATAGTAGAAGGAAGAGCCGCAATAGGCGAACTTATACAAAACGCCAACAGAAATCAGATCAACATTCTTCTTTAGATCGCCTAAGAAGATCAAGGCGTAGCCAAGGCCGATAACCATAAGAAATGTTCCAATGAGAGTCATATACCCTTCATAAGATGGAAGCTTCCCTATTATGCCGAGCGTCCTAAAGGCTTTTGCAGCAAAGAAAGTAAAAATTATGCCGAGAGCGATGTCATACATTGCTGAAATGAGGAATATTGATCGGTAATATCTCTCTCTTGCTGGATGCACTTTAGGCCTCCTTGGGTAAATGCTGTTTTCGAAGATTGTTCATAAAATTGAGTCTTCGCTTATTCGTAACCTCTTCGCTGTATAAATTAACCGCAAGCTTCCTAAAGCCATCGATCAATGTCTCTGAGGACATTGTCAAGGGTTTGATGTTTAAATCGAAAAGCGTACATTTTTTCCAATTTGCAGGTTCAATAAGTCGATTTTCATCTTTCATCCGTTTATAGAGTGGAGTTCCAGGGAAGGCGGTCAAAAGAGTTATTTGGACTTCATAAAGCCCAGAATGGTTCACGAAAGAATGCACCTGATTAAAAATATCTATGGTTTGGCCATCGAGACCGAGAACAAAGCATCCGTTAACGGTAATACCATGAGATTGAATGGTCCTAATTGCGTCTCCATAAAGACTGAATTTGTCAAATTTCCAGTTACTGTTGGCTTCAAGCCCGTTAAGGGGCTCTTGTGTTGGACTTTCGAGCCCAATCAAAACTTGAGAGCAACCTGATTTCCACATAAGAAATAGCAGCTCGTCATCTTCAGCTACTGAAATGTCGGTCTCAGCAAACCATTTTAATCGTTTTCCTTCAAGCTTCCTTAATAGCTCTTTCCAATAGGATTTATTAACAAATGAATTGTCGTCGGCAAATTCGATAAACGGATTATCCCAAATGGAGCAAATCTTATCTATTTCTTTCAGGACACTGTCGATTGGCTTTTGTTTGTAACTATTGGTCAACATTATCGAGCCGGCGCAAAATTCACATTTGTGCGGGCACCCTCTGCTTGTTTGAACGGTCAAACGATTATATTTGGAAATGTCGAGAAGCTCGAAAGCCGGGATTGGCGAATCGGCTAAACTAAAGTTCAATGGTGTTGCGTCATACATTTGTTTCATTTTACCATTGCCGCAATCAGCGAGAACCTGTTTCCAGCATGGTTCTCCCTCTCCGATAACCACGGCATCGCAATATTTTAATGCTTCATTAGGAAGGGCGCTGACATGGGGGCCTCCCATGACAACGGGAACATTAATGTCGCGATACCTGGTTGCCAATAGATATGCCTCATCGATTTGTGCACTATAGCTCGAAATCGCAACTAAATCAAATCCGCCGGGTAGTGAGCCAATTTCAGAGAGATTTGGTATTTCGATATAGTGAACAGTATGTTCAGGCGGTGTAAGGGCTGCCAAAGTAAGCAGACCTAGGCTCGGCAAAGAAGCAATAGTTTTGCTTCGCTCAACAAAGCCTGGAAGTGTAAGGCCTAGACGCAGCAACTCTTCATCACAGACTCTGATTCCGCTCATCGCAATCAACGCAATATTCATAAAATGCAAATCCTCCAAAAAATAATCGTAATAGCGGCTGTTAACGCTGATGCCGGTATAAAAAACAAATGCCTAAAGAATGTTTTGTAGGCAGAGAGATAACAAACCAGCGGCATTGTGATGGCTGTGATAAGCAGCAGGTAAGATGGTATTAACAGAGCTCTCCTAAGATTCAGGAAATTTGCCGTTAGAAAAAAAGAAAGGTTGAGGAATCCAATGCCGAAGAACGAAATGTGGGCAAGTCGAATCATCCTTCGTTGCCAAGAAGAATATCCTCCAAGCCAATCAATGTTGAAGAAGAAGAGCCCAGGGATTGCACCGGAAATACATCCAAATAAAAATCCGATCCATGCTACCCATAGATTTGTCATAATGTCCTCTTGCCTTGTAAGCTAAAGCCGCAGGATAGTATCAATATCACATATCCTCGAACCGATAAGTATTTTGATCTGGAATCCTCCATTTAGATCTTAAAAATAGAAATCCTGCTCCGATTGCCTTGCTTTGCCTCATGAATATAGGTCATTTTCCGCTATCTTTCAAATAAAAACTGCCATCAAATTCTTTATTTATGCAAAGAAGGGTGACCGCGGGTCGCCCCTACGAACAATGGAACCCCTGACCAGAGACGTAGCGCGCTACGTCTCTATAAAACCCATGCTTTAACCTCGAATAGATCAAAAACCCCTGGGTCGAAGACCCAGGCCACACGGTTTGAAAAAAGTTACAAGTTGCAAGTCCCAAGTCTCAAGTTAAAAGTGAAAAACAGGATCTAAAATTAGCTTTTTAATGTGTTTTCTACCTGATGAAGGCGTTGGACTATGATTCCCCTGATTTATTTGATTAAAAAAGATCATTCTAATTACAAGAATCATGGAAATCACAGTTCAGACAATGATTTATTCGAGCGCAAATACAGGGCGACCGCGGGTCGCCCCTACAAAAACCTGGCACGCGTTTCTTTTTATCTGTCTTTTCTACCGAATGTGAGCGTTGCGGGAGTGGGCGGGCGTCTGCCAGGGGCAGGCATAGCCGCATGGTTTGGACTTTTTTGCTTTTAAAAGACCTCTCCTGTGGGAGAGGTCCGGCCGCTTTGGGCCGGGGTGAGGTCAAGGGGTGTGTCGGAGACGCGGCTTTGCGCGGCTCCGACCAGGGGCTGGCACAATTAAAACTAATAATAATCCGTCCATTTTCCCTTTTGGGGAAAATGGATAACCGCCGTAGGCGGTTCCCCCACCAGAAGCATTAATCTCTCGCCTAATCTTGATATCACAATTTGTGATTTCAAGTTTTTAATGCCCCCATAATCAATAAATGGAGGCTATATAAAAATCGCCGGAGACGTATTAAATACTCCCGCCAATTTCTTCGCCATCGCCTTACTGATCGCCCGCTGTCCGGATTCGTAATCGCTGACCCGGAATGCCGAAACGCCGATTCTCTCCCCGGTTTCTGCCAGGGTCCAGCCTACCATATCGCGAAGGGTGCGAAGGCTTTTTCCCGGCGTCATGCGGGCGGAAATTTCCTTGTGCAGGTCGGTCTTGAACCAATCGACGTATTCCTCGCTCTCGTCCAGGATATAGTTCGCAAACTGCTTTCGTACCGTTGCGATCACCCGAGCCGGGGTTCTTGCCTTGAACCTGATGTTAATAGGGTGCGCTTTCGCGGCTGCCTGCATAATAGACCTCGATGATGATGGTTTCTTTTTCATGTCGCCAACAGGCGACGTAATGATGCGTCAAATGGCAATGATATTCATTTTTCCCCAATTTGCTATAATTCTGAAATACATGCGGCCCTGTCGGTCCGGACTGCCTTAAAACGTACACTAATTGCCCAAATCGCTCCTGCACCTCCTCCGGTAATCTCCGAAGGTTTTTCAGTACCGCCTTTTTAATGGCGATCTCGTAGGGCATGACAATAAATTACTCCATTTCGGGGAAAAATTCAATGGTATCGATTGCGCTCGGGATGCCCTTGACCAGAGACGTAGCGCGCTACGTCTCTACAAAACCCACGCTTCAACCTCGGATAGATCAAAAAAACCTGGGTCGAAGACCCAGGCCACACGGTTTGAAAAAAGTTACAAGTTGCAAGTCCCAAGTCTCAAGTTAAAAGTGAAAAAAAGGATCCAAAATTAGCTGTTTAATGCGTTTTCTACCTGATGGAGGCGTTGCGGACGGACGAGAGCGCCTGCTGAGCGTAAGCGAGGCAGGCCTTCCGCAGGAAGGGGTGAGTTGGAGGCGCGGCTTTGCGCGGTTCCCCACCAAATCACGTCGCCCTATCCTATAGTGTACAATTCCTTCATCTCTCCATCCTATCATCCCATCATCCCTGCACATCCAGTTTCCCCAACATCTCCACTGCGCCGATGTCCATTTTTGAAAATGCGAACCATTTTCTTCCAAGATCCTTCAATGATGCGCCAACATGATATACGGAGGCGCCGTCGATGATTATAAATCGATCGTGGGAGTTAGCGAATTCCTGTACCGTAACAGCCGGATACTGCTGATTGAACTTTTTTACATCCAGAGCCAGTTGTGCGGAGATCGATTTGGTCATGATACGAACCTTGACGTTTGCCCCGCATTTGGTGAGGTGAGATAGAACGGTATCGTCGATGTAGTTGTCTATGATGACTATTGATTTCTTTGCCGACCTGAAAAGATCGGACACAAACCGGTAGGCGTCAAAAACCTGGCCGTTAAAAAAGATTCCCTGTCTCGGTTTGATGTCCTTTGCTTCTATGGCATGAAATAATCTTTTGAAATTCTGATCCGCTTCAAGCTTGTTTTCAAGTTGCTTCCGCTCCAGAGCATCGAGCCGGAAAAAAACCTGGACATTTGTCGCGATAAACCTGCGCATAGCCACGAAGGCGCGCATGATCTGTATATTAACCTCTATCGCCCTACTGCTGGTGAGAACAGCTGAAATCGCCGCTACACCCTGCTCAGTAAAAACCAGCGGCAAAGCCCCGCCCAGGTGCTGCTTTGAAGGTATCGCGTTTTGCGATACCATGAGCCCGACCTCCTCTTCGGTGAGCTGGAACATGAAATCCGGCGGAAACCGCCTATGTTTCTTTTAACCTGCTCTCGCAACCGGATAGGCTTCACCTCGTAAAATTGCGCAAGGTCCCTGTCCAGCATCACCTGCGTCCCACGAATGGTATAAATGCGGTTTTGAATTTCATCGGGCCCGACTGACTTTGCAGAGGCCTTATGATTACCGCGAATTGCCGAGCTGTTCATTCCTGGAACCACTCCTGATGGGCCGAATTAAGCGATTATTGCTTGCTGCCGGAGGAATGCAGAATAAAATATGTTCCATCCGCCTGAGAGTCAATCTGATTGAAGGATGAGGGCGGAAGGATGAAGGCGGAAAAAAGACTCTAATTCAATATCCTGGAAAACGAAGACTGAGTGTCGCCCCCGCGAAGCCACACGCACGTGTTCCTTTTTACCCGTCTTTTCTACCTAATATGAGCGTTGCGGGAGTGGGCGGGCGTCTGCCAGGGGCAGGCATAGCCGCATGGTTTGGACTTTTTTGCTTTTAAAAGACCTCTCACCTATGATATGTCCCCTCCCTGATAGGGGAGGGGAACGGGGAGAGGTCAGAGGTCCGGCCGCTTTGGGCCGGGGTGAGGTCAAGGGGTGAGTTGGAGACGCGGCTTTGCGCGGCTCCGACCAGGGGCTGGCACAATTAAAACTAATAATAATCCGTCCATTTTCCCTTTTGGGGAAAATGGATAACCGCCGTAGGCGGTTTCCCCACCAACAACATGAATCTTCCCTCAAACTTGATATCACAATATCCTGGTTTAAATGGGCTATATTTATTTTATTGTGCATGACCCTTGGTTTCCTGGAATCCGCTCGAAAATCTGCGGAAAAAAAGATATTGTTTTTGCGGCATGCGATAAGCCAGATGAACCGGCCGGAAAGAATGATATCGACTCGGGAAATCAGGAACGTAATATTTAATGGAATTATAATTGAAGAATATCCCAGCGACCCGCGCGGGAAAAGTTGCCTCATACTTGGATGGGGCGATGAGGAGAGGCCGATACATGTCGTTTGTTCACCCAAAAAGGATTATTTGGCCATTATAACCGCTTATGTTCCTGATGGAGAATCGTGGGACAAGCATTTTAAAGAGAGAGTTCGCCGATGAAATGTATGTTATGTAAAGGTACATTGGAAAAAAGAACCGTTCCCTATCATATCGACCGGAATGGCTATCATTTAACCCTGGATAGTGTTCCTGCAAATGTCTGCGTCCAGTGCGGCGAGGCATATTTTGAGGAACGGGAGGTTAATGAAATTCAAAAAGCTCTTCGATCGCTCGATAAGCGGGCCGTGAAAATACCGTCTGCAGCATAAGGGCGGTTTTTGCCCTGATATGATCCCCCCTGAAGCCTGCGGCTTAATACCCTTCGGTCGCCCCGGCGAAATCCGTCAGCCACTGGTCGAATCCGTATCTCCGACTCATCCCGCTTTCCATGGATCTTCTATTTTTTTAATTCCGTGAAATCCTTTAATCCGCGTAATCCAGGTTCAGAAAGCTTTTTTATTCTCCCTATTTTCAACTTATTAGCTATTTTATATCATTTTATAGCATTTTTCTATTGACTTTCATCTAAAATAGTGTTATATTTATTCTGGAATACCCGAGCATACTGCGGAGAGCATCGGGGCCCCTTGGTTCCCTCTCACTTCAGGAAATTTTCCCTGAAGTGAGATGCGGTAGATAAGAGGTGCGGCCTGACGTTCGTGAGTATTCGAGCTCAACCAAACCGCTGTATGCCCGGAGGGGGTAGCGCCCCCTCAAAAGGTGATTGCGTTCCGTCACACGGCGTCCGGCACGGGGCCCCTTGGTTCCCTCGCACTTCAGGAGAATATCCCTGAAGTGCGGTACGGTAGATAAGAGGTGCGGCCTAACGTTAGTGAGTCATCGTGCCATGATTGTTGGATCAGCTCAGTGTGGCAACAGGGGCAGAGGCGGGCCCGCTTCTGCCCCGGCAACCGCCTGTTCTTTGACATTCTCGGATGAGGGCGAAGCACTTTTTTCGCCAGCCTTTGACCTCTTTCCGGCCGAAGGGCCGGGGAGAGGTCAGAAGGGTCAAGGGGTGAAGCGAAAGAGGCCATAGCGTGAGCTATGCCCGGAAATACCAACTTTTTAAGGGATTTTTACCATGCGGCAGTCGTTTACTTTCCTTTGTAAGTATCTAAATATTCACCCAAGTGAAGTTGTCTCCGGATCTCCAAGTCTTTGTAATTCTTTGAATTATCGCCCTGAAATCTTTTCCCGTTTCACTCGTTTTACTTTCTTCTATCAATCGTTTTTATCCCGATTTCTTTACTGTTGGAATTTCGGCCCATAGAATTTACGAAACGGGTCGGCAAATTCCATTCTATCGTACGCTTTTTCAGGGTCTTGGAGTTTTGGCCCAACCAGTGCTCCACGGTGGGTCAAAACCCCCTCAAAATGGCCATATAGGAAAAATAAATGTAAAGGAACTTTGATGTTTGCAGGTGCGAAATACAGCGAGATGTTACAGCTCGGGTAGGGAAACCGCTTTGGCGGTTTCCCCTGGCCTGAAGCCCCACACAGCGGGTCTTCAGGCACACCCTTTCCAGCGGAAGGGGGAGGTGATGTTTGCCTGAAGGCAAACACTCTCCCCCTCCCGCAACGCCCTCTTTCAGGGTAGAAAAAACAGGTAAAGGCAAAAACTGTGCAGAAAAAAATGATTAATAATGATGCAATAGAAAGAATGATTTTGATTTAAAGAAATCCCCCGTTTTCGGGTCCGCTTTTTAAAGGGGTCAAGGGAAAGGATCTATCGAGGGGTTGATTTTGTTTATGTGTTTTCTACCTAATGGAGGCGTTGCGGAGGAACGAGAGCGCCTGCTGAGCAAAGCGAGGCAGGCATCGCCTCGTTCTTCCGCAGGAGGGGGTGTGGCTGAAGACGCGGCTTTGCGCGGCTTCAGCCCAGGGGGAACCGCCTTATGGCGGTTCCCCCACCAGAAGCATCGCTTATCACCACCGTAACAATCATATTCCCAAAATCGTCTAATCATCTTAAACAATCCCGCACCGGGGACCGCTCTGCAGTTCCTGCCAGGCAGCCGGGCAATCCTCAACCTATTATTAAGATTAAGGACCTTATCCTTATTTTTTTAAACGATGGAAAACTATGGCAAACCGTAAACAATGCACCGAAGCGATAATGGAAAGCATGCGCCTTGCCCGGCATGCGCTGGCCGAGCAGAGCCTCCCCCCCGTTGAAAAAACCGGATCAAAATCCAAAAAGGCGCACGGCGCGCCGATCACGCCGTCCCAGTGGGCTATCCTCTCCATGGTTCTGGAACAGGGAGAGCTCAGCAACAACGAGGTGGCACAGGGGCTGGCGATAACGAGCGGTGCGGTGACGCAGCTCGTCGATGAGCTGGTGAAAAAGAAGTACCTGACCCGCGAGAGCTCAGAGGACGACCGTCGACGGCTTGCCTTGAAAATTGCACCGAAATGCAGGCCGCTGCTGATCGCCATGAAGGCTAAGGCAGTGCAGCGGACCATGGCGATCTTCTCCGGGTTCACCGATGATGAGATGGCCCGCTACGCCGATTTAAGCCGGAAATTCACGGAAAGCATCCTTCAGCTTAAAACCGCCGGACAATGAATGCACGATCAGCGCTTCTTGGAGGATTGTGGCTGGCCGCCGTTGCGGGCGCCGACACCCTGAGCCTGCACGGGTACGTCGCCCTTGCGCTGCGGCACAGCCCGGGTCCGAAGATTGCGCAGGGGGCGGTGGACGCGAGCCTTGCGAGCCGGCAATCCGCCCTTTCCGCGCTCCTGCCGAGTATCTCCGGCACTGCCGGGGTGTCACGATCCGGGTCGTCCGGGACAACCCTCGTGCCGACCATCGATACCAGCTCATCCACGCACAGCATCGGCGGCACCGTTTCGAGCGTCTACATAACGCCGCCGGGCAACAACGTTTCCGCCGGGGTCAACGGCAGCCTGCTCCTCTTTGACTTCGGGAAATCGCCCTCCCAGTATGCCGCATCGGGCAAGTCGGTCAGCGCCGCCCGGGAGAACCTCGAAGGAGCGAACCAGACCACCATCGTTGCCGCCCGCACCGCCTATTACAATTACCTGCTTTCGGGCGAGCTGCTTACGGTAGCGCAGAATGCCCTCAAGCAGACAACGGCACACTACGATGAGGCAAAGGTGCTCACCGAGGTCGGCAAGCAGACCCAGCTCACCGTGATCCAGGCCAGGGTCGACATGGCCAATGCCGAGGTGAGCGAATTGACCGCTGAAAACGGGGTCAACCTTGCCCGGGTGCAGCTGGAAACTGCCGCCGGCATGATGTTCAGCGAGCCGATCGTCTTAACCGACAGCCTTGCGGGTACCGAGGATTCGATCGCGCTCAAGGAT
>CAWDOZ010000032.1:0-22461 GCA_963803935.1 uncultured Fibrobacterota bacterium
TTTTCCCCTCACCTTCGTTGAACTACGTATTGCTCCATAAAAAAAAGGAGGGCGCACACCGCGCCCTCCTCCTTGAAAACCCAAAAACATCCAACTTATCTCGACAAAAGCACTCGTTGACTCTTTTCGATGCCCGCAGCGTTAAATCTCACGGTATAGAGTCCTTCGGCCAGGTTCAGGCTTTGCAGGGATACTTTGTATTGCCCCGCGGACTGAAACCGGTGAGCGGAATAGACCGCTCTGCCAAGAATATCGAAGACCGAAAGTGTCATGGCGCATGACTTATTCAGGGAATAGCCGATCATGCTGCCGCTGACTTTAAGTTCGTTTTCCATGGGCTTTTGCAGGGCATTGATCACCGCAGTCGCCTTCGTGCTGAAACTCCATACCGAGGACCACGCTCCGGTACCGGTGCTGCCGGTTGCATTTATCCGCCAGAAGAAGGTGGCGGGAACCGCAAGGCCGGTCTGTACGTAGGTTGTCGTCGTCAGGCCAGCCTGGTCGGTAATGGTCGTTGCGAAACCGGAACTTGTCGAAGAGTTGCACGTGATACGAGCTTCCAGCGGAACTCCAGGAGAGCGTGACGCCGGTTCCGGTGACCGTTGCGCCATTGCCGGGAGCTGAAAGCATCGGGGCATTCGGCGGCGGACCTATGGTAGTGAAGCTCCAGGCGCCTGCCCAGGGGCTCGATGCGGTTGCATTCGAGGCAGCAACGCTCCACCAGTAGGTTGAGGTGTTCTGGAGCCCGCTTACAGCAGCCGAAAGGCCGGTCAGGCCTGTCTGGCTGACCACCGTCGAGGAAAAGTTGCTGGAGCTGGCGACCAGAAGCGCGTACGATGTCGCGAGGGCGGAACTCGACCACGTCAGGGAGAGCGAAATGGGCAGGCCGGTTCCTCCATTCGTCGGCGAAGCGAGGGTCGGGGCGGAGAGCGCCGTTCCAAAGCTCCAGGCGCTGCTCCATCCGGTCCAGCTGCTGCCGTTTGACGCCTGGACGTGCCAGTAATACGTGCTTCCGACGGTCAATGCCGAGACCGCCTGCGAGGTAGAGGTGAGTGCGGCGTTATCGTAAACGGTCGATGAAAAACTCGTCGAAGCCGAAATCTGCAGTTCGTAGGCCGTGGCTGTAGTTACGGAAACCCAGCTGAAATTGACCGGGGAAGCCTGGTTCTGCGCATTGTTCGTCGGCGAGAGAAGAACCGGTGGCGTCGGCCAGGTTACGGGAGTAATCTGGGTGGGGCCGAAGGTGACCGAGGTGGAACCGATTTGTTCGGTTTGATAGCAAAGGTTCACCCAGTCGGCGCTGCGGGCAATTTTCGAGATCCGGACTTCATCAATGGCGCCCTGGAAATAGAGGTTGGTGTATCCTCGCATTGCAATCTTAAATGAATCGATAGTCACCAGCGCACCCGGGGCGCCGCTGCCTGCCTGTGCACCATCAATATAGAGGGTTGCGGTAGTGCCGTCATAGGTTCCCGCAATGTGATGCCACGTTTGATCGGAAGGGGACGTGGAGGCCGATACATCATGATTTTGAAAGCCGAGGTCATATTGTGAACCATTCCAGAGTACATTAATACAGTACCATGAGTTTGTGGTACCAATGTTCGGGACCCAGCCGAACGCGGCAGCGCCGGCTGTGGTGCTGTTTCCCTTTACCCACCCCTCAATGGTCCGGGGCACATTGCCCGAAATTCCCGTTGTGTTCTGGCCCATCGTAATGTATTGGGTTGCTCCGTCGAAGGTCTGGGCAGTTCCAATCACACCAATGGTATCGGTGGATCCGGCCACCATATTGAAGCCCGTTCCATTCACGCCGTGCACCGTGGCGTCCTTATAGCCGCCCGCGCTGTTGTTACCTGTTTCGTCAAGGTGCCAGATCGAGCAGAATGCGCCGCCGCCGGCAGCGGTATCGAATACCGTTGCCGGACTCTGGACATCCGTAGCGCCCGGGTTCCCCCAGTACATCCTGATTTGCGTCGGGGCAGTTGTTATTGATGGAACGCGTACCCAGAACTCGGCGACCTGGGAGGATTGGACATATCTTTCCCTCTGGAAGGGGAGATCGGTGGTGCCGTCGGCAGTGGTAAATCGAACATCGTAACCGCTTGCCAGGCTCTGCGCAAACACATTGGCATTGGCTGAAGTGAGGCGAACCAGAAGAGGAAAATTGGTAACCCCGGTATTGAGTCCGTTCGGTGTGACCGTCAGCGAGCACCAGTACGTCCAGGGGGCATAGTTCGTGGCTCCTGCGCCCTGTATCATTGTTGCGATTGCGAGCCCGACAACCAGTGCACTCCGTCGGCATGCCGAAGCGACCTGCCCGCCTGCGAAACCGGCACTTTTTTTCCGAATCATAACGACTCCCCCCTGTGGAAAAATATTGGATACATAAATCCGGCATTAACAACTACAATATATCTTCTTTTAAAGAAAGCGTCAAGAAAATATGAACCCGTGAGCCGGGTAAATCCGGGTGCGTTCTCTATGAGCGATAGTGAAGATAGATTTACCTGCATTTCGCTCGATAACCGCAGGGCGGCAAGAAGGCATCAGACACTGGTGTTCAGCGATTGATTTCAGGAGGGTCCCTTCTTGAGCCCTTAAGGTACTTAGTTCCTGACCGGCCGCCGATATGGGGTGCGCCGGCTTCGGTCAACTCCGCAACGGCCGCAACCGCACCATATGCACGCCTGCCCCGCAAGCGCCGAGTTTCAGCGCACCGCTACTCACGCTGGCGCTGAAAATGCACCTGCCGTCCATATCGTAAACCGTTGCCTGCACTTTTTTCCCGGCATATTCCCGGGGCAGCAAAAATTTGTTGCCGGTGAAGGTAAACTCCGTTTGGTGAACCGTCGGCGAAGCTCCTTCCAAGACGCGGCCATTGCGCAGTGTACCGGTAAGAAGGTTGCTTTCATTGACCTTTGAAAAGTATTCCACGAGCCCCAGCGTATCGTTAACCGGAGCAGACCCGTTTTCGGTAAGGACGATTATGGTATTGGTTGCGCTCAGCCAGCACTGGGGAACAAAAAGCGGCGGCTGACTTTCAAGGTTACGCCCAAGGCAATGCCCGTTGAGCCATACCACCCCGCGGCCGGCGCGCGCGACCGTGGAACGCAGAGTCCACGTAGCCAGGGCGGCTGAGGGAGCAGTATAGCTGAAGTCGATGCGCCAGAATTTCGGCAGGTTGTCGGATGGTGCCGTGCTTGAAGCGGACCACTGCCCCGCCAGAAAGCTGGTCCAGGAAATCGTGTCGACATCGCCCATTACCGGGAGTTCGGGAAGCGTGTCGAATCCGGCCTTGAACCGCCAGTTGGTAAGGGCCGTTCCATTTAATTTCACATTCCCCAGCAGGCCCGACCTGCAGGTGTCGGTGGGAACGCTGTAGTAATTATATGCCTTCCAGCGGTTATATTCCGCAACGAGAATGGCGATCACGTTCGAGCCCTGCACCAGGGGAATCGAGGTTCCCGAACGGTAGGTCCCATTAACAAAAACAAATGCAGCCTGATGGACGGCCGGCATGGTAAGGGTCGCATTTCCCGCACTGGCGGCCGTGCAGGTGGTACGATACCAGCCGTACCCGTTGGGGCACCCGTAGCTGCTCATGGTCTGCGGGGTATCCGATGCGTGCCACAGGCTGCCGGTATCAGTATACGAGACACCGGCTTCCAGAGCGGCGCTACGCCACGTCCACCCGCTGTTTAAAAGCTTGTTTGCAGGGGCGGTAGTCGCCTGCTGGGTAATGATAGTCGGACCTCCCGCCGGGGTATAAATAAATGCGCGGCCGCCCTGCGCCGGGAAATACAGGTTTCCGGAGTCGTCCACATATTGCGGGCCGATGGCAATAAAATTCGAGTCCACCCAGGTATAATCCGCCATGGCTGAATCGACGGTGAGCAGGCTGGTTGTCACCCCGTTTCCCTCATTGATCGAGGCCGACAGAACGGTGTCCGCCTTCGGATACGTGAAGGTCAGACTCGCCTGCTGAGCCGTTGCATTCCATACCCAGGGGGCTGCGGGAGATGGTGATGGAGCGGATTTAAAGTCGAGGGCTATCTGCCCGGCTGTGTCGCTGTTGATCCTGCCGTACGATATGATGTAGTTCGTTGTTCCCAGCCTGGTGACGCTCATGATATTTGCGGCGCTGTAGCTTATGGTATCGTTGGCGGAAATGGGCACGTTGGCAAGAAAATGGGCAAATTTATTCTGGGGAATCGACCAGTTGGACGCGGTCGGCACCTGGAGGTTGCTTTTATTCGTCCACGTCACCTTGAACGATGCCGCGGCAGTTGAATCGGTCAGGACGGCGATGTCCCCGGCCGCGCTCTGGTTTACATAGGCCTTTACTCCCGCGGGCGGTGAAGTAATAAGCGATGCGCCGTTGGTTGATGTAGCGAGAATGTTGTTGAAGGAGTGCGTGAACAAGGCTCCCTGTTTGACAAGCCAGTAATCCGAGCGAAGCTGCCCCAATTCACCGATGGGGGCATAGTAATCGTAGCTGGTAATGCGCTGGTCATCGCTGGCGGTGTAGCCGAAATTCGTGCCGCCGTGCATCATATAGTGCGTTATTCCGGTGGTCCCGGCGGCTATGACCTTCCACATGCCGCACTCAACCTGCGTCACATAATTTGCGGGTGGAGGGCCATACCCCTGGATCCAGCCGGTCCACGACTCCGTTGAAAACCAGGGCGGGGGACCCGAAGCAAAGGGCGTCGGCAGCGGCTCGGCGCCGTTGTTGCACCACGACCAGATGCAGGGAACCTCCATGCCCAGCGCCTTTGCCGTATCGATAAGATCCCATTTGTAGGCCGAATCCGGCGTGCCGCTCGAACCATAGGAGCCCGGATAGTACTCATTTTCAAGCTGTATCGCGATGACCGATCCGCCCCGGTCGATCTGATGCTTTACCAGGATGGGAAAAAGATGCTCGAAGTAGGCATTCACGCAGCTAAGGTAAGCCGCATTTGAATTCCTCAGCGATATGCCGGGGACATCGGCTAACCATGAGGGGAAGCCTCCGAAATCCCACTCACCGCAACAATACGGGCCCGCCCGGACGATTGCATACAGGCCCACCTTCTGAACCTCGGTGAGCCAGGCATCGATATCGAGGTTATTCGAAAAATTATACTGCCCCTGAATGGGCTCATGGGCGCTCCAGAAGACATAGCCGGACACCGTATTGTATCCCGCCCGCTTTATTCTCACCAGGCGGTCGTGCCAGAGCGGACGCGGAACGCGGGCATAATCGATTTCTCCGGAAATAATCATCTTCGGCTGCCCATTGAGGAGGAAGCTGCGGGAGTTATAACTGATATAGGGAGTCGCCACCGGCGATTCGGGTTGCAGCTGGGCATCGGCCACCCATGCCGAAATCACCACGACGACGGCGGCTGCCGCATAGGCAAATTTGCTTTGCATGAATTTCTCTCCCGTTAATTCCCTGGAATGAACCATTCGCCTTGCTACACTATTCTTGCTTTGGTCCCGCATCCGGCAGATGTCGCATGTGCATCACACTTGCCCCTTACCGCAGATTCACGTATTTCTGCTCCAGAGCCAGCCTGCCGTTACTGCATCTGACAAGAAATAATCCCGGTGCGAGAGACGGGATGGCAAGCCGCTGCTCGAACCCGGTTGCCTGGGCGGTAATCTGCCGCACGCAATTGCCCTGCAGATCGCTGATGCGTACCGTTACCGCTCCCCTGCCGAAACCGGCCGGCAGCACTATCCGATCACCGGCGATTCGCAGGACATTCTGCGAGAGATCGGATTGCGGAACATTCCGGGGCGCGACCGCGGTATTCCAATTCGGCACGGTATCCGGAACCGGCGGCCAAACCGAGGTTCGCAGATAGACGCCGAAAGTATTAATCGCCGGGCACGCCACGCCGCCCAGGATTCGCAGTCGTACCTGCGTCGCCGCCGTCACCTGCGAGAAAGGCATGGCGCGCTTGTAGCCGATGCCCGAATCCGTTACAACCGTGTTCCATTTGCTGTCGTAGTATGCGTCAATCGCCCATTTCGTCGTACGCTGCCCTAACTGGATAACCTCCTTCAACATGGCGCAATCAAACGTTATTGCCGCGGGGGGGACAAAAGTAATGGTGTCGGTTTTAAACGAATCGGATGTGGCAAAATAGGTCGATTCAGCGGTATCGATCATATTGGAAGGAGAGAATGCAGTTCCGCGAGTGTGAAGCGCCGTAGCGGCTGACCCGGCCAATAAATTGTTGGCAAAGGTGCCATATACGAAGGCGCCCATACCGATGGCGGCAGTGGAATCTGCCGGTCTCAGCAATCCGGTGGTGTCCGGCGGATTGTTCAGCAGCATCGAAGTATTCCGGCCTACCGAAGTGAAATAAAAGGTATCCAGATAGCTGACCGGATACACCGTGATCGTTTGATTCGGGTGCCAGAACCATACATCGCCCTGCTGAATGGACATGTTCGTTTCGGCTGGTATATAATGATCTCCCGGAAGGTCGCCATGACCTAATGAATCGGAATAACTCCCACTCCCGTCCAGATCAATATTATTTACGTTTATTGTCGACCAGCACGGGTTGGTTGTGAATGCCTCAACTTCGGAACCGATCCAGCGGGCGTCAATGGCCGGGGCGGCATGCTGATCGCCCCAGATAATGCACTGGGGCTGCCATTTGTGAACACTGTCGGCCCACATCTCAAAGGTTGTCTCGGATATCTCGCTCCCCACGGTGGCGCCGTCCCACCAGATTTCATAAACCGGCCCGTAATTCGTCAGCAGCTCCCGCAGCTGATTGACCATAAACGTGGCATATGCCGTGGAGTTGGCGGCATTGCCATACTCACTTATCTGGTTCTGGTCCCACGGTGAAACATAGAAGCATGGCTTGATTCCCCACCGGTGGCAGGCATCGGTAAACGATTGCACCACGTCGCCCTTCCCCCCCATCCAGGAGGTGTCGTACTTGACCGAATGGGTCGTATAGGCGCTCGGCCAGATGCAGAAGCCGTCACAATGTTTAACGGTAAGAATGACGGATTTGAAACCCGCCTGCTTGAGTATGCGCATCCACTGGTTGCAATCGAGTTTGCGGGGATTAAACAAATTGGGACTCAGCGTGGGCGTTGCCCAATCCTGGGTGTACCAGGTGCTTATATTGAAATGCATGAACGACTGCATCTCCCGATGGTACCATTCGACCTGTTTAGCGCTGGGCACCAGCCCAAAGGGAGCCGGCGCCGCAATGCCCTGGGCGTTACCGGTTGCAACTATTCCGGTGAAAGAAACAGCAAGCACAAGAGCCTTGCATGCATAAAACCGTTTCATGCGAATCATAATCAGTCTCCTATTATATTAACGGATGATCCCACCCGGGGCATTAACGGCATAGTCGCACTTGTCATGATTTGGTGCGGATTCCAGCGACTCCGCCCGGACGGCGGCGGGGGATGGTTTTCCATCGTCGCCGCAAGAATAGGCGCCGCAACAACTGTAATAGTATACCAGCACGGTTTATGCGCATCGGATAGCGCGCACGTTCGATAACGCAAGACCGGAGGTCCGGCAAAAGAACCTCGCAGAATGGATTCGCCGCAGTAATTCCGCTCTGCCGTTTGCCTGAACCATTAACCTTCAGCGGGTTGCATTTTTTAATATATATATACCGGCAAAAGCAATGAAAGAAAAAAATTTGTGCCTGTCCGGCAGCCATGGAACCGGAATCGACAGCGGGATATCGTCGGCTATTTCGCCAGCACCACCCTTTTCAGTACCGTCTGATCCTGCATCTTGACCTTTAGTAGATAAAATCCGGCCGGGATTTCCCCCGTAGGAATTTCAATGCAGAAAGCCGATTTGGCCATGGGGCAGGAAAACACTTTCCCCTGGAGCGTCACGAGCGATATCGCGCACTTTTCCGCAATTGCGGTCGGGAAGGTCACGAAGATCCCCCGCGACATTTCCCGCACGGTAATATTCCCGGCGGTTGCGGGCCCGGTAAAAAGAAGGGTCCTGGTTGCGGGCCAGATGAACGGCAACGGGGAGAAATCGGGCGCCGAACTGGTAAGCGTCAATGTATCAGGGGTCAGCCCGGGAGACGATGCAATGACCGTAATGGTCCCGGGCGTATTCGTTGATTTCAGGATATACCCGATTTTTCCCGCTTTAAGCTTCCGTGGAGCAACCGTATCGAAAACGGTTGCCGGGCCGGTGACCTGCAGCGTGACGGGTGCATACGACCAGGCGCACTGTCCCGAGGAATTGCGGGCCGATACGATGATGCGCGAAAGGTCGGTACTGTCGGCAACCAGGCTGGTGACGTCGGCTTCAATCTTGATGCTTGCCGGCGTGGCTCCCCGAACGGGATAATCGGCTGCCGTCGATGTCCAGTTGGTCTGGAAGGTGTAATAGGCTTTTTTCGGGATCCGGTATTGATCGAGGATACCCATGGGGTGCGTGCCGACGTTACAATCGCTGTTGTAATCGACAAGAACCCACAGGTGGCCACCAGCAAGGGGCTTGTTCGCTCCGGTCGCGTTCAGGATGCTCAGCCAGCCCGTGCCCGAGGCGGTGCTGGAATACGCCAAAGTAAAGGTGTCCTCGCTTTGCAGGGTGCACCCGCTGCCGCCGTAGCAGTTGGTGTCGGTATGCACGAAAAAACCGGCGGGCGGAAGCGGCACGGCGCCGTGGCCGGACCGGGTGACGGTGTCGCCCCGGCGGCAGGAGTAGAGCCAGCCCTGGTGATATTCGGAGGTGTAAAGGCCCTTGTTGATGGGCGAATAAGTTGTACCGTAATTGTAGCCGAGGATATCCGGCACCAGGTTCTCGGTTGCCGATTTGTTGTTGATGATAGCGGTAAATCTCGTAGAATCGAAGCTCTTGATGACCGCGCACTCCAGGGTAAACTGCGCATCGAAGCCGCTATTCGGTTCGTTGGCGATTCCCCACTGAATGATCGAAGGGTGATTCCGACCGCCCCGCACCATCTCGGCGGCCGCCGAATCCAGGTTGGTCCAGAACGCCGGCGGATAGTAGGTCATGCTGCCGCCCCAGAAGGGAACTTCAGGTTCGCAGAGCATCCCGAGTTCGTCGCACGCATCGTAGAAGGCCGGAGGACGGGGATAGTGCGAACAACGGATTGCATTGAATCCCGCATTCCTGGCAAGAAGCACCTCCTGGGCGTAGCGGGAATCGGGGAGCGCCTGGCCGACCCAGGCGAACTCCTGGTGCATGCACACTCCCTTTTCCAGGTATTGAGCACCGTTGAGGTAAAATCCCGAGGTCGACAACCAGGCGATGCTCCTGATCCCGAACCGTTCAACATTGTCATCGACCGCCTGCGTATCGACAAACACCTTGGTAAACACCTCGTACAGATTCGGGCTCGCCGGGGACCAGAGTGCCGGATTGACGATTGAATCGGTCTGGTCGAAAAGCACCGAAGTTCCCGCCCCGACCGTCTGGGTCAGCGATTTCTGTCCGACAATGGTATTGGCAGCATTTGCCACGACGAACTGGACCGTGCAGGTTGTCGCGGCAGTACCATCGTTGCGCACCGCGGTCCGGACGCGTACCGCGCCGAGCGTCGAGGTGGCAAGCGGGGTGCTGACCTGCTGCCCGTTTAATGGGATGTAAACGTTGCCGGTCGCTACCAGCCACACATCGCGGCAGAGGCCGCCAAACAGCAGAAAATCCGGGTATTCGCCCTCGGCACCGCCGCCCGGGATGGTGCTGGGCACATTGCCGGGCGGGACATCCCACCGGTAGTGGTAATCGAGCCTGACCGCCAGCAGATTCGACCCGGTACGGTTTATCAGGCCGGTGACATCGAAGCTGAAACCGGTAAACCCGCCCGCGTTGTGCGTGCCGACGGGCGTTCCATTGAGCCAGACCTGCGCGGTCTGCATGGCGCCGTCGAATTCGAGGAAATACTTCTGCGCGGGTCCGGTTGACGGAACAGTAAAGGTGTTCCGGTACCAGCAATTGCCGCTGACCCCGGTGGTTTCGGCCGGCGTCGTGCATTTTTCGGCAACCTCGTCGGGAGGTACATAGGTTGTCGAGTGGGGAATATTCACCGTTGCCCACGAAGCGTCGCTGTAGGACGTTTTATAGACACTGGAAGTATCGGCAGGATCGTTCAGGTAAAATTTCCACCCGGCGTTGAGACTCGTTTTGGTGCGGATTTTATAGATGCGGTTAGGGCAAAACGCCGCCTGGGTCGCCATGAAAAGCATACCCGTCGCGAGCAGGATAAGTATACCCAGGTGCCGGGATCGATGCCTCATCAGGACTCCCTTTTCCAATCCCGCAAAATACCGGTAGCAGCACTCCCCACCCGGCTCCGGCGGAACCGCCTAAAAAATTAACGGGCAAGCTCTTCGTTGCCGGAAGTGAGAGGCTTTACCAAAAGCACTCCCCGGCCGTATCGTTTTGCCAATGAGTTTCCATCGAGCATGGTTTTTCCCGCAATGGTTTCGATTCCCAATCGGCGGCCGGACAGGGAATATACCGCTACTCCCCTGGAAAGAGCATGCCATTGTGAAGGAATAACGAAATTCTCCATGGTACTCAAGCGGCCGCAGGATGCCGCATCGGACCTGGTTGCAGGGAGCTGTGCGGGCGCAGCAACGGCGGTGGCCGAGGAAAAGTACGTTGAGTGGAAAACCAGCATGTCTACCGCATAGGAAGCACTCAAGATAACACTGTGCCCGCTTCCGCCCGCCTCGAATACCACGCTGATTCCTTCGCTGTTCAAAAGACTCTCCATCGCCATGTTGTAACTGTACAACGGCCCCATGGTGACATCGCCGGAATTGTCGGTCATGCGCACCTTCATGCCGAGTGCCTTTAACGTATCGGCATTCTCTTTCACGAAGGTGAACGGGTAATAATTGGTGTTGAAATAAGTCGAATCGCTGCCGAACATTTTGGTCGGAATGGTCTGGTCGAATGTCTGCGTGCTGAGCGTGTCCCAGTCGACGAGAGCGGCAATAAAGGTCCCGACGTTTCCAAAAACGTCATAATGTTTGAATGCCATCATCATTGCGCCGAAACCGCCCATGGACACGCCGTCAACGGCCCGGTGGGCACGGTCGGGTACCGTGCGGAAGAGTGAATCGACATGCGGAATCAACTCCTTGAGGATGGTGGTTTCGCACTTGACCGTGCCGTCCTTTGAATCGGCATAGAAGGTGTTTCCGCGCCCGTTGACAAAAATCATAATCATCGGAATGACCGCTTTCGAAGCGATGTTCGATTGCAGGGTTGAGGCAAGGGTTATATTGCTCCATTCGTCGCCCTCCATGGGAGCAAGCGAGTACACGACGGGGTACCGGGTGGCAGCGGCGCTGCTGCTGTCGTAATTGGGAGGGAGATAAACGATATAGCCGATAGTCGTGTCATTTGCCGCACTATGATACGTCAGATGCTGGCAGCCGGTGGGCAAAGATCCACCCGAAGGGTTGTTCCACGGTTGTGACAAGTCGGCAAAAAGCCCACTGCAGCCCATGAGCAAACCCGCACATGCGGCCATAATGTTCCGGTTCATGGAGAACCCTCCCCCTGCAGAAGTGATGACCCTTGTTCAACGATCCGGGATTAAATATAGTAAGAAGATGGGGCGGAGAAGTACTTCTATTTTTGCGGAAAAAACCATCTACAGCGGTTCTATCTTGAACAGGAAAAAACGCGAAACAAAAACCCAGACGAGTACCTTCGGCACCTTCCGGCGATTCTTCACGAAGTTCCACATCTCGGACGGCGCACCATAGTTGAATCCGATATGTCCTATCGTAAAGTTCGGCCGACCGGTGAACCGGGCGATCTCAGGACCTATCCCGCCGCCGTACCCATAGTTTACAAGGGAATAGCTGTCCCCGAAAATGAGGATGTCGCTCCAGATGGAGTCCCGGTACCGGGTACCGTCCGGCTCGGAAACCATCCTGCAGGCGTTTGCATACGAGGTCGAATCCTTCCGGAACAGCGCCAGGTCTCGCGGCTTATAAACAAAGGTATCCTTGAAGGCGTAGAGCGCATCTCCCTTTCCCCCGAAGAAACGGTTGACCGAATCCCCGATCACCTGCGCCGCGATTTCTATCCCCGGTTCGTCCCAGTGGGTATCCTTTTTCTGGTACAGCTCCTCCCGTGGATTTGAAGCCATGTAGGACGGGAACAGGTCGACCACTTCAATATGGTGCTCTCGCAGCCGGGCAATCATTCGCGAGCGCTGGTTGCTGGCGTTATAGACCCTGAAGGGCGTGTAAGCCTGGACAATCTCTTCCTTATCGGGTACCGGTACTACGATAAGCTTTATCCCCCGTGCAGCGAGGGAGTCGTTCAGTGAGGCGATGGTTCGTTCATTGCTTTCCGCATATTTCCAGGGTTTCAGGATGGCTTTCAGGCTTTCACGGTAAAAGAGCCACCCATCGGAGCCGGGTATGACCCAGGTCGGCCTTTTTTTCAGGAACTTCCCCATGGTATATGCATTGAAAAAAACCGAGTTCGAAGCGATTCTGGACCCATAGAGGAGAATCAGCGCCAGGCAAATGGCCATTACGGTACCGGTTATTGCAATGATAAACGGTTGCAGCAAGGGACGGTGCCCGGATTCGGGACTCACGGGAGTTGGCCTTTCAAACTGGCGTCGACAGAGTGCCTTGTTGAATTTTAATGTGCTTAAAAATAAATATCGGGTGGGAGAAAGATGGCTTCAGGATACAGGGCAGGATATCAAAATGATCCTTCTTAGCCTTTTACTGGGTTTTCTACCTGATGTGAGCCTTGCGGGGGTTCACCCCCCTTTGATCTAAGCACGGTTCCCCCACCAGAAGGCCTGATTCTTAAAATTATCCCCGCCATTATGATAATCTCTTGCCTCCAACCTTTGACTTATACTATTTTAGACCCGGGCAACCTCCGCATTATCCGTATCAGGTTTTATTTTTATAGATGGCCCTCTGCTGTTTTGCAGGAGTATCCCGGTTTTGCAGTCCTTCCTGGAGTGCTCAGCGGCTGTGGAAATGTTCAAGAGCCCGGGGGCGAGTTTTTGCCCGACCGGCACGGGATACGACAGGCCGACGACGACAATTCGGGCGGACCGGTTGTCGAATTTTCTTTAAGAAGAGGAGTTGTGAGATTTCATGAATGCAGCCGACTTACTTAGCCGCATGCGGAATATCGGGATCAGCGCGCACATCGATTCCGGCAAAACGACGCTCACCGAGCGGATACTTTTTTATGCCAATAAAATTCACGCCATCCATGAAGTGAAGGGCAAGGACGGCGTCGGCGCAACCATGGACTCCATGGACCTCGAACGCGAGCGCGGCATCACCATCCAGTCCGCGGCCACCAACGTCGACTGGCTCGACCACTCTTTTAATATTATCGATACCCCGGGACACGTGGACTTCACCATCGAGGTGGAGCGCGCGTTGCGGGTGCTCGACGGCGCCATCCTCGTGCTGTGTGCGGTGGGCGGCGTACAGTCCCAGTCGATCACCGTAGACCGGCAGCTCAAACGCTACAATGTGCCCCGTGTCGCGTTCATCAATAAGACCGACCGCTCCGGCGCGGACCCCTACCGCGTGCAGCAGCAGCTCTGCGAAAAGCTCGGCCACCATGCGGTGCTGGTGCAGATTCCCATGGGCGTTGCCGATAAGTTTGCCGGTATCATCGATCTGGTCACCATGAAGGCGCTCTATTTCGACGGCAAGAACGGCGAAACCGTTCGCGAAGAGGAAATTCCCGAGGAGTACAAGGCCGATGCGGCCGCAAAGCGCGAGCTTCTGATGGATTCGGCCACGCTCTATTCCGACGAACTTGCCGAAGCCTTCCTCGAAGGCCGGGAGACCGTGGAGCAGGTGCGGGCTGCTATCCGCGCAGGCACTCTCTCCCTCAAGATGACGCCGGTTTTTCTGGGATCGGCTTATAAAAATAAAGGCATCCAGCCGCTGCTCGACGGCGTGGTATCCTATCTGGCGGCTCCGACCGACCGTGAGAACCAGGCAGTGGATCTCGACAACAACGAGGCGCCGGTCGCCCTCAAAGCCGATCCGGCCCTTCCGCACGTCAGCCTGGCGTTCAAGCTCGAAGACGGGCAGTACGGCCAGCTTACCTATATCCGTATTTACCAGGGCTCTATCCGCAAGGGAATGGAGCTCTTCAATACACGCAGCAACCGGCGGTTCAAGGTCGGTCGTCTCATCCGGATGCACGCCAGCTCCATGGAAGATATTGTCGAAGCGACCTGCGGCGACATCATTGCGCTCTTCGGGGTCGATTGCGCTTCGGGTGATACGTTCACCGAGAACGACCTTCACCTCGCGATGACCTCCATGCATGTACCCGAGCCGGTCATTTCGCTCGCCATCAAGCCGCGCGACCGGAAATCAGCCGATTCGCTCGGCAAGGCGCTCAACCGCTTCACCAAGGAAGACCCCACCTTCAGGACCTTCGTGGACCAGGAGTCGAGCGAAACCATCATCAAGGGCATGGGCGAGCTGCACCTCGAGATCTACATCGAGCGCATGCGGCGCGAATACGGCGTCGAGCTCGATACCGGGATGCCTCAGGTGGCCTACCGCGAGACCATTACCCAGAGCGTTCCGTTCGACTACACGCACAAGAAGCAGACCGGCGGTGCCGGCCAGTATGCGCGGGTCGCCGGAATCCTGGAGCCCAACGCGGAGAGCAACTACGAATTCGTCGACCAGATCAAGGGCGGCGCGATCCCGATCGAATACATCCCGGCCTGCGACAAGGGCTTCAAGGCATGCCTGGCCAAGGGACGGCTCATCGGGTTTCCGATCGTGGGGGTAAAATGCACGATCAACGACGGAAACTCCCATCCGGTCGACTCGTCGGATATCGCCTTCCAGCTCGCCGCGATCGGCGGGTTCTGGCAGGCCTACGAGAAGGCCAAGGCCGAAATCCTCGAGCCCATCATGAAGGTTTCGGTGGAGGGACCCACCGAGTACCAGGGCAACATTCTTTCCACCGTCAACCAGCGGCGCGGCGTCATCGTCAGTTCCACCGAAGAGACCAGCTTCTGCCGCGTGGATGCCGAGGTCCCCTTAAGCGAGATGTTCGGCTACTCCACGGCCCTGCGTTCCTGCACCCAGGGCAAGGCGGAGTTCACCATGGAGTTCATGAAATACGGCAAGGTACCCATGTCGCTCGCGGAAAAACTCCGGAAGGAATTCCTGGAAAAGAAGAAATCGTCCTAGGCAGGGGCCTGAAGCGCTTTTTTATGTTGGATTCAACCGAATCGGAAAATATTTTGAACTATAAAAGGACAGACCCTCGATGATACGAAACGAACTCGTAAAGAGGAGCCCCCTCAGGATCCTCGAACAATCGATGCACGGCGGGCTCGGAAAGGGCAATATCGGCGTTATTTCGGCAAGGAAGGGCGTGGGCAAAACCGCCTGCCTGGTGCACATTGCGACCGATCAATTGCTCGAAGGCAAACATGTCATCCATGTCTCGTTTGCCACCGAGACCATGCACATCATCTCCTGGTACGAGGATATCTTCGAGGAGATCGCACGGCGATACGGCCTCGACGGCTCCATGGACGTGCATGACGACATCATCAGGAACCGCGTGATCATGAACTTCCGGCAGGACACGGTATCGGGTCCGCAGGTGCAGCGCAGCATCCGGTCCATGATAAAGGACGGCAACTTCAGCGCCGATGTCGTGATCGTTGACGGCTACGATTTCCAGAAGTCCACTCCCGAGGAGCTTGCCGGGTTCAAGACCTTTGCCGAAGAGGCGCAGATCGAGCTCTGGTTCAGCGCCTCAATCCGGAAGGATGCGACGCAGGCCAGGGACTCCAATGTCCCGGATATTCTCGTGCCCTTCCTGCCGTCCATTTCCGTGCTCATCGCGCTCAAGCCGTGCGACACCTATATCCATCTTTCTCTTGTCAAGGATCACGAGCTCGTGCCGCTCGACCGACCTGCACCTGCGGCTCGATCCGCATATCCTGCTCATCGCCGAGGAGACGGCATAATCAATTCAGGGGGGCCTCGGTGCCAGGGCGTCGGATTCTCTGCAGTGCCGGAGTCGTTTTATTGCCGCTTTTCACCGCTCCCCTGCCCGCCGGGCCTGAGGACGTTTCACCGGCCGCCGCGATCCTGCCGCGCGACTCGTTCGCGCTTGACCTTCCGCAGTTGACAATTCAACACGACAATGAAACCGGCGAGTTCAGCGGGGTGAGCGTAGCGTTCCCGGAGTCGGCCGACAGGGCGATCATCGGCCTGGGCGAAGACTATGCGATAAAAACAACCGCCCACGGCCTTGAAAAGACCCTCTACCGCAAGCTTCCCGGCAGGGAGGACCGTTTTTCGGCATTCGATGCGAATATCATCGGGCGGGTAGATACCCGGTTCTGCGCAGCGCTTGACAGCCTCGACAATCTTCTCAAAGAGAAGGATTGGAATCGCTGCCGCTATTTCGACTCCTATTTCCCCCATTTTTTAATCGGATGGTACTACCTGCTCTCCTCGGCCAGGAATTCGCTCTACGCACTGCCGCGCGCCTGCCGCGCTCCGGAAAAGGAGTTCGACGTCTCCGCTTTCCTCACCGAAAACCGATGCCCGGGTCGCTGCCTGGGCCTCCCTGCCGGACAGCGCCGGACCACTCCGCAAGGCCTGCAGGGCGCTTCATAACCAATTGTCCGCGTTTCAGAAAAGTCTGGAAACAATTAAAGACCGCGAGGACACACCGGTCCCGGCAGGGCTCACCGATGCCCTGTCGCAATTCATCGGCATCTACTTCACTCACCGGTAATTACGGAGCGATTTCATCGCCGGGACGCATGGTACGGGACCAGGTTGCCGACCGTATCCCCCCGAGGAACCGGAAAAATCCGCAGAACAGGGCGACGTTCATCGCCATGAAGTAATAGAGTCGTCGCGCAGCCCGCACCGGGATCGCTTTATGCAGAAGTCCGGCGAGGACCCCGGCAACTCCGACAACCGACAGCGCCCGGTAGACCGGCGCATTGGACAGGCAGGACAGGGCTACGCAGCTGATCCCCGCAAGGGCTATAAACAGGGGGGAGAACCAGCGTGTTACCTTGTGGGAGACGTAGCAGAAAAAGGGCCAGCCGCGCAGGGGATTCAGAAAATCGAGAAGCCGGAAGAAGGCCTGGTAGTTCCCGGCACCGATGCGGACGCGCCGATTGAACTCAATGGTCATGTGCGGCACAATCTCTTCATAGGAAAGCGCCGCAGGCTCGAAGTACATGCGATACCCCTGCCGGATGATATTCATGGGCGTCATGACATCGTCGTTGGAGTAGGTGTTCCGTGGCAGCGGAACGAATAGCCGCCTGCGGATCGCGTAGAATGAGCCGAATGCGGAAATGGTACTGTGCAGCCGGCTTTCGAGGGTTTTCTGGGCGGCTTCGTAACCCCGGTAGAAGGCCTCCTCATTTGCGGCCGGTTGGCCGCCCGCTCGGATCGCACTGCGCTGCAGCGTGATCCCTCCCACCCCGCCGACTTCCGGGTCGGCGAAGTGGCGCGTCAGCATCCGGATGCTTCCGGCATCGAGCATAATGTCCGCATCGGTCAGGAGCACAATCTCGGCTTCGGCCATCGGTATCACCCGGTTGAGGATGCCTGCCTTGCCGCAGCGCTCCGGCGGACGCCACACCTTCACGCGCGCATCGCCGAACTGCCGTGCGATCTCCTCGGTACGGTCGGTGGACATATCGGATCCTATCCAGACCGTCAGCTTGTCGGGAGGGTAATCGGAGGCGAAGATATTGCTCAGTTTCCCGGCAAGGACCTTCTCCTCATTGCGCGCCGGAATGACGACCGCCACCGACGGGAAATAATCGTCGGAAGAACGGGCGGGACGCCCGTACCGGCCGGCGAGAATGCGGAGCAGCCACGGGTACAGCACGTACGAGTAGACGACTTCGAACAGGGAGAACCAGAAGAGAGCGGCAATGATGGTTTCCGGAAACGAACACCGGGAAGGGGTATCCATCGAACAAGCCTACCGGACGCTCGCGGTAACGCAGAACAGCTTCCCCACCCTTGACAAGGATATATTCTTGAAACCCGCGGCGGTGAGCAGCTCCCGGACCTGGGTTCCGGTGAAAAAGCGGACATTGCAGCCGCGCAGCGCGAGCCGTGCCTTCCTGACGGGTGCCCGCCAGGTCCATTTCCGCGGGAAGCTTGCGATGAGGCGCACGCCGGTACAATCGTGCATCTTCCTGAGCACGGGCAGCGGGTCGGTAATGTAATCGAACAGCCCGATCCCGATGCACACATCGAAGACCCGTGACGGTGTGTAATCGAGCAGGTCGGTCCGGATGAATTCTGTTTTACCGGCAAACCCGCCGGCTTCGGCCTGGGCACGGCAGTGCCCGATCATCTGCTCCGAAATATCGATGCCGGTCGCATGCGGGCACCCCCGCTGCATGAGCGCCATTATATACCTGCCCGTCCCGCACCCCACATCGAGCACGGTATGGTCGGCCACGGGCTCGGCATTCCGGAGCGTGTAGACGAACCGGTCGTACATATCCCGGCGAAATATCCGGTCGAGCCAGGCACTGAGGGAACTTTTTTTGTGCGAGTAAATGGCCTCGAACTGGGTGATCTCCCGGTTCCAGTAATCACGCTGGCGGAGTAACTCTTCACTCATGGGGAAAGCGCTTTCCGGAAAGAAGTAAATGAAAACTCGCCGAGCATCCGGCGAACTTTTTGTTCCGTGACGCCGATGTTGCAGTACTGGCGCCACCGCCGCATACGGGGGAGCGGATAGCGCGGCTGACCGGCATCGATCTCCCACGGATGGAGGTAAAATACAACGCAGCGACCCTGTTTCAGGCATCGTTTGAAGAGCAGGCGTGACATAAACCAGGGCAGGAGGCGAAAGTAGGCTCCCCCGGAAGCGGGAATTTTCAGGTTGCCGACGGTGACACAGGAGAGCGGAAATTCGGTAAGCCGCGGTGAAACTGGATAGGGCGGCAGCGCGGCTCCCGGAAAGCCGTAGTCGGGATGGCCTTTGATCGGAAAGACCGAGGAATCGTAGGCAATCCCGTTTCGCTCCAGAATGGGATACGCCCAGGTGGTTTTCGGCGTAACGGTAAAGGAGGGAGCGCGGTACCCCCGTATCGGCGATGGAGACAGCGGCGCGGTGACCGCCAGGGCGTGTTTGAGATCCGCCTCGAACTCAGCCGGGGATTGGCCGGTGAGGAGCGAGTGGCCATAGCCGTGGGTCGCGATCTCATGCCCGCGGGCGGCGATTTCCTTCACCAGATGCGGCAGACGCTCGGCGATCCACCCGAGAACGAAGAAGGTAGCCTCGACCTTGAATGCATCGAAGAGATCGAGTAATTTCCCCGCATTTGCCTCAATGCGCAAGGTCTGGCTCTCCCATTTTTCGCGGGGTACCAGTGACTCCAGGTTATGGGCGCAGAAAGACTCTTCCAGATCGACGGAGAGGATATTTTGCATGCTCAGGGCCGGACCGGATCAAGGCGCTGCTTCTCGTTTTCGGTTTCGGTGGAAAAGCAGTGCGCAATCTCTCCATAATACATCGTGTGGTAATCCTTATCAGGGTAGAGACGCTGATACGTTGCGGCGAGGAGAGCGGGATCGAGCGGCGATTTATACACTATGGAGCACTCAAAGTGGATGCCCGGGATGTTGAGCACCGGCGTCTTTATTTTCTCGCCCGGATAGACCTCCAGCCGGCACTTGGCCAGTTTATCGACAGTTCGTCCGGACCGCGATCCGCAGATCTCCAGCTCTTTCCGCATATCGACCAGGGGGACGCTTACCGAAAAATCCGAAGCCTGCTCGATAAGTTCAAAGGTATACCGGGACCTGCGCACCAATACCGTTACCATGGGACGTCCCCAGATGAAGCCGATGCTCGCCCATCCGATGGTCATCACATTGACGGCGTCGCCGGCCCGTACGGTCAGGAACGCCCCGCTCTCAATCTGCCGGAGCGCCCGTTCGGTTAAGGGCAGATACTCGACATTCTGCATTATTCCTCCCCTGATGGCTTAATTCAATATCCGAATCTTCCCGGCGGAGGGGACGAAGGCTCTGCGCGGTCATCCCGGGATGAACGCCGGATCCGCTCAGCTCCCCTGCCCCGGGTTGCCGCTGTCGCCTCCGGCAAGCGATGGACGGAGGAGGTACTTGACAAAGGTACGTCCGCCCTTGAGCAGTCGTTTCGTCTCGCCGGGATGCCGGAGCGCCTGGATTCCCTTAGCCAGTAAATAGCCGGGACGAAGGTAAAACTCCCGGCGTGCGCGATCGCAGAAGGCAACCAGGGTTTCATAGGTGAGGTCCGGCCGCGAAACGACCGAGGAATGGAGGCCGTCGGCGGTCAGCCATTTCCGGAAATCCTGGGTCGTGATCCATCCCCGTTCGCCGAACCATGCATAATCGGCAGTGCCGGGATACACCATGATGGGAAAAAACTGCGCGGTGTCCGGCGACAATTCCTTTGCAAGGGCAAGCGTCTTTTCGAGCGTTTCCGGGGTTTCTCCCCGGTTTCCCACCATGAAGCAGCCATGCACCATGATCCCCGCGCGTTTCGCATCGCGGACGAATTTCTTTATTTTGTCAAGTGTCAGCGACTTCCGGATATTATCGAGAATCTGCTGGTCGCCGCTTTCAAACCCCACGCAGAGAAGCCTGCACCCGGCCCGCTTCAGGGCCCTGAGGGTCTCGTAATCGACATCGGCACGGGAGTTGGCAGACCAGGGAATCCTGGTCAGGCGAGCTTCCACCAGGGCATCGGCGAATTCCATGCAACGATTTTTGTCGGCGGTCAGCGTGTCGTCCTCGATCATGATTTCCTTAACGTCAGGAAATGTTTCCGCGATGTACCGGAACTCCCCGATGATGGAGGCGATCGAGCGCTTCCGGTACCGGTGTCCCATGAGCATCTGCGGAATAACGCAATAGGTACACTGGTACGGGCATCCGCGACCCGTGACCAGGACGATGACCGGATAACGGCTGTGCCCGTAAAAATAGGGCGATATGTCTAGATGCTTCCGGTAGACCCCGGAAACGAACGGGATATCGTCAAGGTTCTCAATGGGCGGCCGCAGGGCATTCCTGACGGTTTCTCCCTTTGACGAATGAAAGGCAAGGCCCTTGATGCCCGCGAGCGTCGCATCGTCCTTGGTGCCTGCGGCGAGCAGCGAGGCGAGTTCCGCGAGCGTCTCATCGTATTCACCGAATGCGACCGCATCGATAGCCGGGGAAAGGTCGAGCGTTTCGGTGGGCAGGGCGGAAACATGAACGCCGACGAGCACGACGAAGATTGAAGGAATCGCCTTTTTCAGGGCGGCGCCGATTTCGACATCGCTGTATATGCTCGGGGTAGACGTGTCGAGCACGGCAAGCGCAGGTGCAAGGCGGACCGCACGTGCAACCACCTCTTCGGGCGACAGGTTTCCCGCTGCGGCATCGATGAGGGTCACTTCATGGCCCTTCTTCTCGAGATACCCCGTAGCATAGGCAAGCCACATGGGAAAATAGAGCGTACCACTTTTGGCAACGGCCGGAGAGCGGGATTCCCTCGAGAATTTCGGAAGGAAGGGCGGGTTGAGCATCAGGATTCGCATAGTGCTGTCTATTCCGGGGTATCGATGCCTGTTCAGATACCGAATGCCTTACGGATTTTATCGCCGAGCATTTTTTTCGGCAGCAATCCCGTATGCTGCTCCACAACCTCGCCGCCCTTGATAAACAGCAGTGTCGGGATGCTGGTCACCCCGTACCGCGCCGCGGTTTTCGGGCTGTCGTCCACGTTGACCTTGCCGACGACGACGTTGCCGGCCATCTCCCTGGCGATTTCATCGACTATCGGGGTAAGCATCCGGCACGGCCCGCACCACTCCGCCCAGAAATCGACAAGGACCGGCAGCGGGTTCTGCAGGGCCGCCTGGGAGAAATTTTCATCGGTAAAGACTACCACGCCATCAGCCATCGTTATCTCCTTACTTCGGAAGGCAGGGAAGTATTCCCCCGCATCGCCGGCGCCGGGGACTTCCCCTGCGCGGCATCTATCGCCTGTACCATGGAATCGCACAGTTTCCGCCATTCGGCCGGTCGGGCGCGGTACCAGGAAAGAACCGATTCGGCTTTACCGGCATCGATTCCGGTCAATTGCTCAAGTTCTCGAAATTTCTGCACTCTCTGTTCGCCTGGAATCCCGGCAAGGGACTGCAGGAGATACACCCCTGAAAAAAACTGAGCCTGCTTCGTGGTCGGCGCCGCAAGGGCCTCGCCCCCGAGTGCCAGGAGAATGGCCAGGATTGTTGTTTTCATTGAAGTGTTCTGCCCGGGGCCCGAGGTGTTCAAGGTTTCAAGGTAAAAATACTTTCCTTCCGTCCGGTTTAACAGGGTGCGTTGCGGCATCCCGCCGGGGTGCTTCAGCTGCTGACAGTTCTTCGAGCTGCCGTATCACCTGTTCGGGCT
>CAWDOZ010000033.1:0-51261 GCA_963803935.1 uncultured Fibrobacterota bacterium
AAAGCTGGAGAGGGGCCTCTTTCTGCACGATGCCGCCCTGCTGGTTCGTCCGGTTCGGCTTCGTGTGCCGCTTGACAATATTCAACCCTTCAACGAGCGCCCGGTTCTTCTCGGGAAACACCTTGATGATTTTCCCGGTTTTCCCCTTGAACTCGCCAGTAATGACCTGCACGGAATCGTTTTTTCTTAATCGGAACGACATTTACATCCTCCTCACCGGTTACAGCACCTCAGGCGCGAGCGACACGATGCGCATGAATTTTTTTTCTCGCAGCTCCCGGGCTACCGGGCCGAAAATACGGGTTCCCCGCGGTTCCCCCGTATCGCTAATCAGGACGGCCGCATTATCGCTGAACCGGATATACGTCCCGTCCTTGCGACCGAACTCCTTGGCGGTTCGTACTATTACCGCTCTGAGAACGGTACCTTTTTTTACGGCGCTCGTCGGAAGGGCATCTTTAACCGATACAACAATGATGTCTCCTATCCGTGCATACCGCCTCCGCGTCCCGCCGAGAACCCGGATACACATAACCCGCTTCGCACCGGAATTATCGGCAACGTTGAGATGCGTTTGAACTTGAATCATGGTAGTGTTACCTTATCTCGCAAGTGAATTTTACTTTGCACGTTCGACGATTGTCGCGACCCGCCACCGCTTCGTTTTCGACAGGGGCCTCGTTTCCACGATCTTCACCCGGTCGCCGATACGGCACTCATCCTTCTCGTCGTGCGCAACATATTTCGTCGTGTCACGGACAATGCGTCCATAGGTCGCGTGAACGAACTTCCGCTCGACGCTCACCACGACGGTCTTATCCATTTTGTCGCTGACAACCGTTCCTACTCTTTCTTTTCGCTGTCCTCGTTCAGTCATTCCATGCCCTCATGTGCAAGTTACACGACTATTTTGTCGCGGCGGTGGCCGCCGCTTCGGCTTTCTTTTCGGCCAGGATGGTCTTTGTCCGCCCGATGGCGCGCCGCACCATGCGCAACTGCAGCGCGTTGGCAAGCTGACCCATCTTCGCCTGAAACCGGAGGTTGAAAAGCTCCTCCTCAAGATCAAGCACTTTTTTTTCGAGCTCCTCCGGCGAATTGCCTCTGAGCTCCTGAGTTTTCCGCATGATAAAAAATCCTTATCGTTCAGTTTCTATGAATCGAGCCTTTATCGGCAGCTTCTGGGCCGCAAGTTCGAGCGCTTCCTTGGCCAGCTCGGGCTTCACCCCGGACATTTCAAACATTACGGTTCCGGGCCGTACCACCGCTACCCATCCTTCCGGCGTTCCCTTCCCTTTACCCATACGCGATTCCGCGGGATGTTTGGTATAGGGTTTATCCGGGAAAATCCTGATCCAGATTTTGCCCCCGCGCTTGATAAACCGGGTCATCGCGATACGTGCCGCCTCGATATGCCTGCTGTCTATCCACCCCGGCTGCAGCGCCTGGAGGCCGAATTCTCCGAAATCAACCTTATTGCATCGCGTCGCCAGGCCGTTCATGCGTCCGCGCTGCGTTTTTCTCCACTTAACCTTCTTCGGTGCAAGCATCTATTTTCTCCTATGCAGCCACGGGCTCGCCCGTTTTCACGGGTGTTTTTTCGGCCCTCGTAATTACTTCACCTTTGCAAATCCAAACCTTCACACCCACGGTCCCGTAGGTCGTATGGGCGGTCGCTGTGGCATAATCGATATCGGCACGAAGGGTATGCAGCGGCACCCGGCCCTCCTTGAATGTCTCGGTGCGGGCAATTTCCGCACCGTTGAGACGTCCTGCGACGGTAATTTTGGTGCCTTCCGCGCCCATGCGCATGGCAGTCTGAATCGCCTTCTTCGAAGCTTTCTTATAGGATACCCGCTTCTCAACCTGCCGGGCAATATTATCGGCCACCAGCTGGGCATCCATCTCGCTCTTCTTAACTTCCCTGATATTTATCTGGATGTCTTTCTGGGTCAGGTGCTGCAGCTCGCCCTTGAGCCGCTCCACCTCTTCGCCCTTTTTACCGATGACAATACCGGGACGGGAGGTGTGAATGCTGACGGTTACTCTTTTCGCGGTGCGCTCGATAACGATAAGCGATATACCGCCGTGCTCCAGACGCTTTTTAAGATAATTCCGGACCAGCATATCTTCATAGAGATAATCCGGAAACTTCTCCTTGGCGAACCAATTCGAGCTCCAGGTTCGGGTGATCCCCAGGCGTAAGCCGACCGGATTAGTTTTCTGACCCACGAGTCCTCCTGTTAATTACTGATGGTTACCGATATATGGCACATATGCTTGATAATGCGGGCCGCTCTACCGTGGGCGCAAGGCCGGAACCTCTTGAGCACCGGACCCTCTTCCACCTTGATCTCCGCAATACGCAGCTCATCAACATCGATGGCCGCCTCATTATGCTTGCTCTGCATATTTGCCACAGCCGATTTCAAGAGCTTGGCCACATCCACAGCCGCTTTCTGCGGCATGGTCATTTCAAGCAGCCCGAGAGCCGCGCTGACATTCTTGCCCCGCACCGCATCGACAACCAGGCGAGCCTTGCGCGGAGTCGACCGCAGATATCTGATTTTTGCCGTTGCTTCCACTATTCCTCCTTATATTACTTCGCTGCCGGCGCTGCCGCCGGAGCAGCAGACGCTGCAGGCGCTGAACCCGAGGATCCGGTTGACGGAATACCGCCCGATGAGGCAGTCCTGTCAGTTTTGCCTGAGCCGCTGTGAACGCGAAACGTCCGCGTAGGGGAAAATTCGCCGATCTTGTGGCCGACCATATTCTCGGTGACGTAGACGGGAATAAACTTATTCCCGTTATTGACGGCAAACGTATGCCCTACAAACTCCGGAAGAATGGTGGAACGACGCGACCAGGTTTTAATAACCTTCTTCTGGCCGGTTCGGTTTGCATCGTCCACTTTTTTCTGCAGATGCAGATCGACAAACGGACCTTTTTTTATTGACCGAGACATAGAATTTGTTCCCTCTGGCTTTGGCTACTTCGTTCTGCGTCGCACAATATATTTACTCGACAGTTTTCGTTTCTTTCTCGTCTTGAGCCCTTTGGCTTTCTGACCCCACGGAGAGACCGGATGATGCCAGCCGCCGCCGCCTTTTGATTTCCCTTCGCCGCCGCCCATAGGATGGTCGACCGGATTCATAACCACACCGCGCACGGTCGGCCGGAATCCCATATGACGTTTTCGCCCGGCTGAGCCGATCACCATCTTTTCATGGTCCCCGTTGGAAACCACGCCGATGGTCGCCATGCAATTTTCCCGAACATTGCGAATTTCGCTGGAAGGGAACTTCAACTGCACCATCTTATTCTCTTTGGCGATAATTTCCGCATACGCACCGGCACTGCGGGCGATCTGCCCGCCCTTCCCCTCGAGAACCTCGATGTTATGCACCTGGGTTCCCAGCGGGATATTCTTGAGCGGCATGCAGTTACCTTCGAGAATTTCCGGATTCTCCCCTGCCATGATCTTCTGGCCGACCTTCATGGCAGCCGTGGCAAGAATGTACCGCCGTTCGCCGTCAATATACTTTATCAGAGCGATGAAGGCGCTGCGGTTGGGATCGTATTCGATCGTTTCAACGGTTCCCGGAATATTCTTCTTGTCACGAAGGTAATCGAGAATACGGATGAACCGACGGGCTCCGCCGCCATGGTGGCGCACCGTGATCCGGCCATTACTATTGCGACCGCTTGAGCGCTTCTTGCTGACCAGGAGCGGCTTATACGGTTTATCGGTCGTCAGCTGCTCGAACGTATTGGTGGTCTTATACCGGAGCACCGGCGTCAGCGGTCGGTACGATTTCATTCCCATAATTAAACCCCGTCTCTTCCTGAATGCAATTCTCTGCCGCGGTTATACTTCGCCGAATTTGGCGATCGTCTGACCCTTTTCAATCTTGACAATTGCTTTTTTCCAATCGGACCGGTACCCGGCGAACCGGCCTGTCCGTTTTTCCTTGCCCTTGACCACCATAGTATTGACCGATTCAACCGTGACCCCGAAAAGCTTTTCAACGGCTTTCTTGATCTGCGGTTTGGTCGCTTTTGTCGCCACCTCGAAAACGTACTTGTTTTGCGTGGTGCGCAGCAGGGTATTCTTTTCGGTAATGCTCGGATACCGGATGATCGAATGAAAAGTGCTCATGATAGCACCGCCTCTTCAAGCTTTCCTATGCACTGCTCGCTGCCGAAGATAATATTGTCACTGTCAAGAACATCCCAGGCGTTGATTTCGGAAAGCGGTTTAATTTCCAGGTTGGGGATATTCCGGCCGGCCAGATAGGCAGGACGGTTATTTCCCTCGGTAATGAGAAGGCTTCGCGTTCCGGAAAGCGGAAGCGCCTTGAGAAACGTCAGCATCGCCTTCGTTTTAGGCGGATCGAACGCCAGGGCATCGATCACCATGATTTTATTGTCCTGCGCACGGGCTGAGAGCGCAACGGCAAGCGCTGCCTTGCGGAGCTGACGCGGAATATGGGTAGAATGATCGCGGGGCTCAGGACCATGTGCCTTGCCGCCGCGAGACCAGACCGGCGAAGTGTTTGATCCGGAACGTGCGCGACCGGTTCCCTTCTGGCGCCACGGCTTGCGGCCGCCGCCCGACACCTCGGCGCGCCCTTTCGCATTCGCCGTTCCCTGACGCTGATTTGCGCGATATCCCTTGATCACCTGATAGAGCAGATGTTCCCTGACTTCTACGGCGAAAACGGAATCGGGCAGATCGATGTCACCCTTTACGTTTCCATCCTGTTGGTACAGTTTACTCTTCATGAACGATCACCTCTATCGGCTTTTTCTTGTTTACACTTCCTGATCATGACGATGCCTCGGTTTGCCCCGGGCACCGCTCCCTTGATGAATACCAGGCCTGCTTCCTTATCGATGCCGAATATGCCGACGTTGCGGGTCGTCACCCGGGCAGCACCCAGGTGGCCGGACATCCGCAGACCCTTGAAAACGTGCGCCGGATAGGTGTTCGATCCGATTGACCCGTGTTCACGAACGTTGGTATTGCCGTGGCTTTCGCGACCGCGCATGAAATGGTGCCGCTTGATGACGCCGGCAAAGCCGCGGCCTTTCGAAATGCCGATCACGTCGACAAGCTTTACGTTTTCGAACAATTCCGGACCCACATTCGTACCCGGTTGTATCGCTTCATCCGCGCTGTCCAGGGCAAACTCCCTGATGACGCGGGTCGGCGTCGACCCCTGCTTCTTGCAGTGGCCGGCAACGGCTTTCGTTATTTTGCTTTCGGCAACGGCACCGAAACCAAGCTGCACCGCCGAATAACCGTCAATCGCCGTCGTCTTGACCTGATGAACGACATTATTCCCGACCTGGATCACGGTCACCGCAACCGACCTGCCGGTTTCCTTTTCAAAAAGCCGGGTCATCCCGATTTTTTTTCCTATCAAGCCCTGCATAGATTCCTGCCTTCCATCACTCGAAGTAGCAACGTTGCCGACCAAAAGGGGGCACCCGGTTAAACCTTTATTTCGACATCCACACCCGCCGGAAGATCCAGCTTCATGAGCGCATCGACCGTCTGCGGCGTCGATTCAAGGATATCGATCAGCCGTTTATGAATTCGCGTTTCGAATTGTTCGCGCGATTTTTTATCGGCATGCACCGCCCGCAGGACCGTATAAACCGTTCTCTCGGTAGGCAGGGGAATAGGACCGGAAATCCGGGCTCCCGTACCCTTGGCGGTCCTCACGATATCCGAGGCCGACTTATCGAGAATGTTATGATCGAACGACTTCAACCGAATTCGTATCTTTTCGCCTGGCATTATTAACTCCCGCCTCTCTCTTTTTATTCGCGCACGGGGATCAGAATAACCTTCCGATCCTCCGCAACAGTGCTTCCTGTATTCCCGGCGTTGTCGGCTCGTACCGGCTCAGCTGCATGGTATGCATTGCACGGCCTTGTGTCAACGAACGCAGTTGCGTTGCATAACCGAACATCTCTGCAAGCGGCGCCTCGGCATCGATGTGCTGCGCCTCGCGCCGCACCGAAATTCCGAGAATCCTTCCCCGCCTCCCGGTGAGGTCGCTCATTACCGGTCCGACATAATCGGCCGGAACAACCACCTCTATCGTCATGACCGGCTCCAGAAGGACCGGTCCCGCCTTCGAACACGCCTGCTTGAAGGCCATGGTTGACGCAATCTTGAATCCCATCTCCGTCGAATCATCGGCACGGAAAACCGCACTCCTGAGCACCGCCCGAATTCCTGCCAGCGGATACCCTGAAAGAACTCCGCCGCCCGATGCTTCCATGACGCCCTGCTCGACTGCCTTGATAAACAGCGGAGGAAAAGAAACCTCCCTGATCTCATTCACAAAAACTATGCCGGCAGACGGTTCTATCGGTTCGACGCTGAGCCGAACCCGGGCATAATGGCTTTTGCCGCCAATGAGCTGCGAATATTCAAAATCCTCAGTCGCAGCTGATGATACCGATTCGCGGTAGGAAACCTGCTGGTTACCCACGTGGACACCGACATTGAACTCCCGAATGAGCCGATCCACAAGGATCTCGACATGCAACTCGCCCATTCCGGAGATCAATCGCTGCCCGGTTTCGGGATCGATGGCGACCCGACAGGTCGGATCCTCATCGCAAAGCCGCGCCAGCGCCACGGCTAATTTCTCTTCATCGCCCGTACTTTTGGGCTCTATTGCCCTTGAAATTACCGGCTGCGGAAACTCCATCCGCTCGTACACTATCGGAAAATCGGGATCGCACAGGGTGTCACCGGTCGCGGTCTCCTTGAGACCGACCAGACCGTAAATTTCACCGGCGTACATCTTCTGTTCGGCATGCCTCTTATTTGCATGCATCCGGAAAATCCGGGTCACCCGCTCCTTTGCTCTGGTCCGGGGATTATAGAAGTTATCCTTGAATCCCCCAACCCCGGAGTAAACCCGCACATAAGCCAGTCGACCGACATGCGCATCCGATGCAATTTTGAAAACAAGGGCGGAAAAGGGCTCTTTTTCATCAGGTTTCCGCTCGCACTCCTCGTTGCCTGCAGGATCCCTTCCCACCACCGTCCCCCTGTCGAGGGGAGAGGGAAGATACGCTGCTACGCAGTCGAGAAGCTGCTGAATTCCCTTGTTTTTGAATGCCGAGCCGCAGAGGACCGGGTAAATCTTAAGGGCCAGCACCCCGGCTCGAATAGCCTTCTCCACCGCTCCTGCGCTGACAGGTTCCTCTGCCAGCATCTGCCCCATGAGCTCGTCATTGAAATCGACAACCTGCTCCAGGAGCTCGGTTCGCCGATCCTGCGCCTCCTGAAGCATCCCTGAGGGTATATCACCCTCGATGACATTGGCGCCGAGCGCCTCTTCATCGTAGCGATACGCCCGCATATGCACCAGATCGACAATGCCTTCAAACGACTCTTCCTTGCCGATCGGGAGCTGCACGACGACCGGCTTCATGGAAAGCCGTTTCTCCATCATTGCCAGCGCCCCGCGGAAATCGGCGCCGACTCGATCCATTTTATTGACAAAAGCCATCCGGGGAACGTGATATTTGTCGGCCTGCCGCCAAACGGTCTCCGACTGAGGTTCTACGCCTCCCACCGAATCAAATATGGCGATTGCGCCATCCAGGACTCTCAAAGAACGCTCTACTTCTATCGTGAAATCAACATGACCGGGTGTATCGATAATGTTGATGCGATAATCTTTCCACATGCAGGAGATGGCGGCGGAGGTGATGGTTATTCCCCGTTCACGCTCCTGCACCATCCAGTCCATAACCGTATTGCCGTCATGAACTTCCCCCATCCGATGCACCACACCTGCGTAATAAAGAATCCGCTCGGTCGTGGTAGTCTTGCCCGCATCGATGTGGGCCATGATACCGATATTCCTGACGTGGTCAAGGTCGACAACCCCAACCCCCTCTGTCGCATCCTTACTCATACCAATAAGGGGCTCCCGCCGATCGGTACCGCTTCATTATCAAAGAGAACTACCAGCGGAAGTGAGCGAACGCCTTGTTCGCTTCCGCCATTTTATGCGTATCGATTTTCTTGCGGATTGCTCCGCCTTCATTTTTAGCCGCCTGCATGAATTCATTGGCGAGCTTTTCGGCCATGCTCTTCTCCGAACGATCCTTGGAATAGGATATGAGCCATCGGATGGCAAGCGAAACGCGCCTATCGGGTGTCACTTCAATCGGCACCTGGTAGTTGGCGCCGCCGATACGTCTCAATTTCACCTCAAGAACCGGTTTGACGTTATCAACCGCCTTCTTGAAGACACCGATGGCATCGGGGGTTCCCGAACGCTCGGCTATGATATCGATAGCATCATAAAACAGACGCTCGCAGAGACGCTTCTTTCCTCGCCGCACGACATTATTGATAAATTGCGTGACCAGCGGGCTCTTGTATTTTGGATCCGGAGCAAAATCTTTTTTTATTGCTTTTCTTCTTCTCGACATAGCACTCCCTACTTCTTGGGCTTCTTAACGCCGTATTTGGATCGTCCCTGCTTACGATCGGTGACTCCCTGGGTATCAAGCGCACCGCGAATAATATGGTACCGTACGCCGGGTACGTCCTTGACCCTGCCGCCCCTGATCAGGACAATTGAATGCTCCTGCAGGTTATGGCCCTCACCCGGAATATAGGCATTGACCTCAAGGTGGTTGGTCAGTCGTACACGCGCGACTTTTCGCAAGGCGGAATTAGGTTTTTTCGGGGTAGTGGTAAAGACCCGCGTACAGACCCCGCGACGTTGGGGACACGATTGCAGGGCGCCGGCTTTACTCCGGTTTTCGAGCTGCTTTCGCCCTTTTCGAATTAGTTGACTGATTGTCGGCACTCGTATTCCTCCGAAAAAAAAGACAATTTTTCAATATAATATATTGTGCGACCGGAATCAAAGTAATTCGGTGCGCATTGAAAAAAAATCACATTCCTTCCCCGAGTTCGATGAAATCTTCGGGTGATTCAGGCGCCGCCGCCGTTGTAGCTTCGGTGTCCAGATCCTTCACCTGCAGGTCCCGGTACATGCGAACGCCGGTGCCCGCAGGGATCAGGTTCCCCATGATCAGGTTTTCCTTGAGACCGTTCAGGTTATCGGTCTTTCCTTCAACCGCCGCCCTGGCGAGAACCTTGGTCGTTTCCTGGAACGATGCTGCCGATAGAAACGATTCGGTCGTGAGCGATGCACGGGTTATGCCGAGCAGGAGCGGCTTGAAGGTCGCCGGCTCACCGCCTTCTGCAAGGACGCGATCGTTGGCCTCACGGAGCTTACGCTTATCGACCTCATCACCTTCGAGAAATACCGTGTCGCCGGACCGCTGGATGCGTACCTTGCGGAGCATCTGGGCCACGATCACCTCGACATGCTTATCGTTGATGGTAACCCCCTGCAGGCGATACACCGCCTGAATTTCATCGAGGAGGTAGCGCTGTACGGCATTTTCCCCCATGATACGCAAAATATCGTGCGGATCGATGGACCCTTCGCTCAGGCGGTCGCCGGCCTTGACGCGATCACCCTCATGCACGCGCAGATGCTTGCTCAGCGGAATCAGGTACTCGCGCGATTCGCCCTGTTCGTCCCGGACGGAGATTCGCCGGTTTCCGCGCTCGGTATCGCCATAGCCGACGACACCGTCGATTTCGGAAACCACGGCGATGTCGCGGGGCCGCCGTGCCTCAAAAATTTCAGCGACGCGAGGCAGACCGCCGGTAATGTCACGGCTCTTTGCCGATTCCCGCGGAATTTTAACGAGAATGTCGCCTTCCTTCACCGCATCGCCTGAACGAATCTGCAGAAAGCAGCCGGTCGGGACAGCGATATTGGCCAGCCGCTTACCCGCTTCGTCGAGAATCTGCAGGTGCGGGTGCAACTTACGTTCACGGTGTTCAACCACGACAAGATTTTTGATACCGGACCGTTCGTCGAGCACCTCGCGATAGGTTTCTCCCTCGACAAGGTCGGCAAAACCGATGGTACCGGTCTTTGGTGTCAGAATGACGTTGTTGTAAGGGTCCCATTCAAGCAGAACCTGGCCTTTGACAACTTTCTGCCCATCCTTCACCTTGAGCAGCGAACCGTAGGGCACATTATAACGATAGCGCTCGCGCTCGTCATCATCAACGATGACCAGTTCGCCGGCGCGGTTCATGGCCACGATGCCGGTCTGATGCTCGGCGGTTTCCATATGTTCGAGATGAACGATACCGTCGATTTTCGCCGACTCCTTGGACTGCGCGATAAGACGTGATGCGGTGCCGCCGATATGGAACGTCCGCAGCGTCAGCTGGGTACCGGGCTCGCCGATACTCTGCGCGGCAATGATGCCGACCGCTTCACCGATGTCGACACGTTTGCCGGTCGCAAGGTTGCGGCCGTAACAGCGCCGGCAGACGCCTGCCATGGAATCGCAGGTAAGAACCGAACGGATCAGCACCGCTTCGATTCCCGCCGCTTCTATTTTCTTTGAAAGAGCTTCATCGATAAGCGTGTTGATGGGCGCAATCAGTTCGTCGGAGACCGGATCGTAAACGTCTTCCTGAGTCGTTCTGCCAAGCAGTCGGGTCCAGAGCTGCTCCATCACCTCATCGCCTTCGGAAAGCGCGGCTATTTCGATCCCCTTTGACGTACCGCAATCTTCCTCGGAAATAACGACATCCTGCACGACATCGACCAGGCGGCGCGTGAGATATCCCGCGTCGGCCGTTTTGAGGGCGGTATCGGCAAGGCCCTTCCGGGCGCCGTGCGTCGAAATAAAGTACTCAAGAACCGACAGGCCGTCTTTGAAATTCGAAATAATCGGGTTCTCGATGATTTCTCCGACCGCACCCGTTATCTTCTTCTGCGGCTTCTGCATGAGACCGCGCATACCGGCAAGCTGCTTGATCTGGTCTTTGGATCCGCGGGCCTGGGAGTCCATCATGATATAGACCGGGTTAAATCCGTCCTTATCACGTGACAGGTGGTCATGCATGAGGTCGGCAACCGTGTTCGTGGTATGGGTCCACAGGTCGATGAGCTTATTGTAGCGTTCGCCTTCGGTGATGACGCCGCGGTCGTACTGTTTGCGGATGCGAGCAACCTCCTCGACCGTTTTACCGATAATTGCCGCTTTTTCGTCGGGCACCACAAGGTCCTCGGCACCGAAGGTAATACCCGCCAGCGTGGCGTATTCGTACCCCAGGGCCTTGATATCGTCTAAAAACGTACAGGTCACCAGCGTCCCCTTCTGTTTGTATACCTCGAGGACCATACCCTGAATACGTTTTTTATTCATGAGCTCGTTGCAGAAATTGATTCCTTCCGGGAACGCGTCGTTGAAAATTACCCGCCCGGCCGTGGTCTCGATTAGCTTGCCGCGAATCCGGACTTTGATTTTGGCATGAATATCGATCTGCTTGTCGGACATGGCGAGGAACACTTCCTCGGGATTGGAAAAACGGCGTCCTTCGCCCCGTCTCCCGACCGCCATCTTGGTCAGGTAGTAGAGACCCAGCACGATATCCTGCGTGGGCGTCATGACCGGCTGGCCCGAAGCGGGCGACAGCAGGTTATTGGCCGACAGCATGAGAAAGCGGCATTCGAGCTGCGACTCAAAGGAGAGCGGCACATGAACCGCCATCTGGTCGCCGTCGAAGTCGGCATTGAATGCCGTGCAAACCAGCGGATGCAGACGAATAGCCTTACCTTCGATGAGCACCGGGAAAAAGGCCTGGATACCGAGGCGGTGCAGCGTCGGTGCGCGGTTCAGGAGAACCGGGTGATCCTTGATTACCGCTTCGAGGATGTCCCAGACTTCGGGGCGCTCTTTTTCGACGAATTTTTTCGCCGACTTGACGGTCTGGACATAGCCGCGTTCTTCGAGCTTCTGGATGACAAACGGCTTGAACAGCTCGAGCGCCATCATCTTGGGCAAACCGCACTGGTGAATCTTGAGTTCTGGACCGACGACAATCACACTGCGGCCCGAGTAATCGACGCGCTTGCCAAGGAGATTCTGCCGGAACCGCCCCTGCTTTCCCTTAAGGAGGTCGGACAGCGATTTAAGCGGACGCTTGCCTTCACCCTTGACGGAAAATGTGCGCCGTCCGTTATCGAACAGCGTATCCGCCGACTCCTGCAGCATGCGCATTTCGTTGCGCAGGATGACGTCGGGCGCCTTGATCTCAATGAGTTTCTTGAGACGGTTGTTGCGGTTGATCACTCTCCGGTACAGGTCGTTGAGATCCGAGGTTGCGAACCGTCCGCCTTCGAGCGGAACGAGCGGCCGCAGATCGGGCGGCAGTACCGGCAGGACGCGCAGTACCATGTGCTCGGGCTTGTTTCCGGAACGCAGGAAGGCCTCGACGATGCGCAGACGTTTCAGGTGCTCCTGGCGCCGCTGCTCCGATGATTCCAGCTTGATTTTGGAACGGAGATCGATGGAAAGTTCTTCAATGTCAAGAGTTGCCAGCATCTCAAGCACCGCTTCGCCGCCCATTTTCGCGACGAACTGCTTGCCCTGACTTTCGAGCTCGATGTATTCGTCTTCGGAAAGCAGCATCCCCTTGCGGATATTGGTATTGCCCGGATCGATCATGACATAGGATTCGTAGTAAACGATCCGTTCGAGCACCGAATTGGGGAGACCGAGAAGATAGCCGATATGGGATGGAACCGTTTTAAGAAACCAGATATGAACGATCGGTACGGCCAGCTCGATGTGTCCCATGCGCTCGCGCCGCACCTTGGAATGCGTCACCTCGACACCGCAGCGGTCGCAGACCACACCGCGATACCGGATACGCTTGTACTTGCCGCAATTACACTCCCAGTTGCGGACCGGGCCGAAAATCTTTTCGCAGAACAGGCCGTCCCGCTCGGGCTTGAAAGACCGGTAGTTGATCGTTTCCGGCTTGGTCACCTCGCCGAACGACCAATTACGGATTGTATCCGGGGATGCAAGACGGATCGTAACGCCTGCAACCTCCTGAAGTTTTCTTTCCATCTGGTAAAATAATTCCGGCACGGTACTACCCCCCTGTTGTGGGATTGGCGATGGGCGGATTAAAAGTTCCCGCAATCGCTCCTATTGCGCTTTTGCTGCCTGTTCCTCTTCAGAAAGTACGTCCATATCGAGACCGAGCGATTTTATTTCCCGTACCAGCACCTTGAATGATTCGGGAATGTTCGGCTGAGGCGTATTTTCTCCCTTTACAATTGCTTCGTAAATCTTCGAACGTCCTGCGATATCGTCGCTCTTTACCGTCAGGATCTGCTGGAGCGTATAGGCGGCGCCGTACGCTTCGAGCGCCCAGACTTCCATCTCGCCGAATCGCTGTCCGCCGAACTGCGACTTGCCGCCGAGCGGCTGCTGCGTAACCAGCGAATACGGCCCGATGGAACGGGCATGAATTTTGTCGTCGACCAGGTGGCAGAGCTTCATCATGTAAATCGGCCCGACCGTCACCTCATGATCGAAGGGCTGGCCGGTCCGGCCGTCGCGCAGGGTGATTTTCCCGCTTGCCGGCAGCTTTGCCTCGGCGAGAAGCTTCAGGACATCATCATAGGATGCACCGTCGAATACCGGCGTTGCTATCCGAAGCCCGAGTTTCTCGGCCGCCCACCCCATATGCGTTTCGAGGATCTGCCCGAAATTCATCCGGGACGGGACACCGAGCGGATTGAGGATCACATCGACCGGCGTGCCGTCGGGAAGAAAGGGCATCTCTTCCGATGGGAGTACCTTGGAGATGACACCCTTGTTACCGTGGCGTCCTGCCATTTTGTCGCCGACCGAAAGCTTGCGTTTCTTGGCAACGTAAACCTTGACCAGCTGGAGTACGCCCGGTTTCAGCTCGTCGCCGCGGACGACCTTGTCGATCTCCTTGTCGAGCTTGTCCTCGAGTTTGGTAATGAGATCATTTGCATAAAAGAGCACCTCTTCGGCGCGCTTGCTTCGCTTCGCGTCGGAGCACAAACCGTTCTGGAAGGCAAGGGCACTGAAATCGAGCTTCTGGACCGTTGCCCGGGTCCACTTCTTTCCGGCGGCAACCATAATTTCGCCGGTGTGAAGATTGGTCACTTCGCAGGTTGTCGTATCGACGAGCGCCTCGGCGATGCGTTCGAGCCGGACCTTCGTGACTTCGGCGATCTGGTTGGTTATCTCATCCTTGACTTCATCGATGCGCTTCTTGTCTTTTTTCTTGGAACGCTTGTCGCGCTCCTTGCGGGAGTAAATCCGGGTGTCGATCACCACGCCCTTGAGACCCGGCGGGGCTTTGAGCGATGAATCCCGCACATCCCCGGCCTTTTCCCCGAATATCGCCCTGAGCAGGCGTTCTTCGGGGGAGAGCTCGGTTTCTCCCTTGGGCGTGACTTTGCCCACCAGAATGTCACCGGCTTCGACTTCGGTCCCTACCCGTATAACTCCCGTCTCATCGAGGTTGCGCAGTGCATCCTCCGAAACGTTGGGAATTTCCCTGGTCAATTCTTCCGGCCCGCGTTTGGTATCGCGAACCTCGGTTTCGAAAACTTCGATATGGACCGATGTGTAAACATCTTCGGCCACAAGGCGCTCGGACACGATGATGGCGTCTTCGAAGTTATAACCGCGCCACGGCATGAAGGCCGCCATGACGTTTCGCCCGAGCGCAAGTTCGCCCTGGGCCGTCGCATGCCCGTCGGCAAGCACATCCCCGACTTTTATCTTATCGCCGGCATGCACCCGGACCAGCTGATCGATGCAGGTATCCTGGTTGGAGCGCTCGTACTTGATAAGCTCGTACGTATCGAATTCGGTAAGCCCGAGAATGTCGTCGACACTTTTTTCCTTCTGCTTCCTGATAGTAATCTTGTTCGCATCAACCTTTTCGACGACCCCGGCATTCCTGGCGACAATCATGCAACCGGAATCGAAGGCCGCGCGTGCTTCAACGCCGGTTCCGATGAGCGGTGCTTCGGTACGCATGAGGGGGACCGCCTGGCGCTGCATGTTGGATCCCATGAGGGCGCGGTTGGCATCATCGTGTTCGAGGAAGGGAATAAGGCCCGCAGCAATGGAAACCAGCTGCATCGGCGAAATATCCATATAGGTAATTTCCTGCGGCGACACAACGGGAAAGTCCCCCCGGTAGCGGGCGAACACCTCGGCCTCCTTGATTTTACCCTTCTCATCGAGCGGGGTATTGGCCTGCGCGATGATATAGTTGTCTTCCTGATCGGCGGTGAGGTATCCGATGTTTCCGGTAGCGACCCCGTTTTCCACCTTTTGATACGGCGTTTCGATAAACCCGAAATCGTTGACGCGAGCGAATGTTGACAGCGAGGCGATGAGCCCGATGTTCGGTCCTTCAGGCGTTTCGATGGGACAGAGACGGCCGTAATGGGTGTGATGCACGTCGCGCACTTCAAACCCTGCACGCTCGCGGGTGAGCCCGCCCGGACCGAGGGCTGAAACGCGCCGTTTGTGGGTAAGCTCGGAAAGCGGGTTGGTCTGGTCGAGAAACTGCGAGAGCTGGCTCGATCCGAAAAAGGCCTGGATCACCGTCGATACCGTACGGGCATTAATGAGGTCCTGCGGCGTCACATTTTCATTGTCCCGAAGGCTCAGCCGCTCCTTGATGGTACGTACCATGCGCGTAAGCCCAACGGTAAACTGCGCCGAAAGGAGTTCGCCTACCGAGCGCACCCGGCGGTTGCCGAGATGATCGATATCGTCGATGAACCCGACTCCGGCGTTGAGGCCGATGATGTATTTGAAAGCCGCCACGAAGTCGTCGCGCATGAGGATCGTCGATCCCTCGGGCGGAATGGTGCCGAGACGGGTGTTTATACGATAACGACCGACATTTCCGAGATCGTAACGTTTGTCGTCAAAGAAAAGGCGCTGGATAAAATTGCGGGCCGTCTCGACGTTGGGCGGATCGCCGGGCCGCATGGTTGCATAGATGAGGAAAAGCGCTTCCTCTTCGGATTTGGTAGGGTCGGCTGCAAGCGTGTTACGCACAACCATATTTTCAGGGAACAGGACATCCTTGATTATTTCGACGCTGTCGATTTTATTCGCAAGCAGTTTCTTCCAGTGCTCTTCGGTTATAATCTCGTTTGCGTCAACAATGATTTCACCGGACTCTTCGTTAAACACCGTCCGGGCATTAACCTTGCCGACAATTTTCTCCTGGCCCTCGGGAGTGGTCCGGCAACGGATCGTGTCGTGGAAAAGACCGATGATATCCTCATCGTTGCCGTAGCCGAGTGCGCGGAGCAGCACGGTAGCGGGCATTTTCTTACGGCGGTCGATATTGACCGTCAGTACATCGTCGACATCAAGGAGAATTTCAACCCATGAACCGCGCTGCGGAATGATGCGCGCGGTCAGCAGCTTTTTGCCGTTGGGATGGGTCACTTCATCGAAGGTGATACCCGGAGAACGGTGCAACTGGCTGACGATGACGCGTTCGGCGCCGTTTATGACGAATGTCCCGCGCTCGGTCATCAGGGGTATTTCGCCGATATACACTTCATTGGCGATTTTTTCATGGAATTTCTTGGTCTCGCCGTCCTGCTCGAAAACAAGAAGGGACATATCGACCTTCAGCGGTGAGGCATAGGTCATGCCGCGCTCTTTGCACTCTTTCAGGGTATATTTCGGGGTTCCCAGCCGGTACCCGTCGTATTCGAGGGAATAGTAGCCTTTAACATCGCTGACCGGAAACAAACCTAAAAACGACCCATGCAATCCCTGCTTTTTACGCAGGCGCGGCGGCACATCCGGCTGCAGAAAGGCTTCATAGGACTTCGTCTGAATTTCGAGCAGATTCGGCAACTCCGCCGTCCGCTTAATCCGAGAATAGCTCTTTCGCTCTACCATTCAAACAACCCCTTTGGTATGATCGCATTGCTGTCAGATTGAACCAAATAAATAAGCGACACGGAGATCCGGATTCGCGGACTCCGTGCCAGGATGAAGAGCACTGTGCGAGATGAGAATTGCGTAATTGTCGCTACGCCTCAGGAACGAGCTCTACTTAATTTCGACGGTCGCTCCGTTTTCCTCAAGTTCCTTCTTGACCTTTTCCGCCTCTTCCTTGCTTACGCCTTCTTTTACCGCTTTGGGGGCACCTTCGACGAGATCCTTGGCTTCTTTGAGACCAAGTGCGGTTACCGAGCGAACGACTTTGATGACATTGATCTTCTTTTCACCAACCGTCTTGAGGATGACATCGAACTGGGTCTGTTCCTCAACCGGGGCCGCAGCACCCGCACCTGCCGGAGCCGCCGCTGCAGCAACAGGCGCTGCCGCCTTGACGTCGAACTTGGTTTCGATTAACTTGATGAGATCGGATAACTCAATGACGGTCATGCCGCCGATCGCATCGATGATTTCTTCTTTCGTTAAAGTAGCCACCATACACCTCCATTGGAAGATAATTTAGCTTCTGATGTCTGTTTATTAACCGTTTATGCCGATGCCGGCACGCCCTCTTTTTTGTCCTTGACAGCTTCGAGGGTTCCCGCCAGCTTTGTAATAATCCCGGAAAGCGAGCCCGCCAGCCGTGTCATCGGCTGTTTCAGGCAGCCGAGGAACTGTGCAAGCAATACTTCACGACTCGGAATATCGGCAAGTTTAAGCACCTCGGCGGCGGAAAACAGCGAACCGTCGACAAAGGCCGCCTTTACGGCGAGAAGATCCTTGTTTTCTTTCTGAAAATCCCGGATGACTCTGGCCGGAGCGCATGAATCGAGCCGTGCAACGATAACGGCCGTCGGGCCTTTGAAAAATCCGGTAATCGGCTCCTTGCCGCATCGCGATGCCGCTACGCGCGCCAGGGAGTTTTTGACGACGATGAAACGCATGCCCTGTTTCCGGACGGCGACGCGAAGCTTCGTTACCTGCGCGACGGATATCTTGTTATTATCGGCAAGATAGATCCCTGCCGCGCCTGAAAATTCCTTTTCAAGCTTTTCAATTGCAAGCGTACGTTCGGCTTTTGTTGACATAGGCTTTCCTGTAGTGGTGCTCTCGATAGTGATACTGCATTATACCGGCCGTGCGCCGGGCGCGGAACCCCCCGACGCTACTTCAAACTTTCCTGGCTTATTTTCAGGCCCTGTCCCATGGTACTGGTCAGGTATACCTTTTTCACATACACACCCTTGGCGGTCTGCGGCCGTGCCTTGAGCACCGCTTCCATGAAGGCCCTGGTGTTTTCCGCAATCTTCTGCGGCTCGAATGAAAGTTTGCCGAGCGCGGCATGCAGAATTCCGGCTTTTTCAATTTTGAAATCGGCTTTTCCCTTTTTCAAGTCCCGGACGGCCTTGCCGATTTCCATGGTAACGGTTCCGGTCTTGGGGTTGGGCATGAGTCCGCGCGTACCGAGAACCTTGCCGAGCCTGCCGACGACCTTCATCATGTCGGGCGTTGCGACAACGGCATCGAATTCAAGCCACCCTTCCTGGATTTTTTTAGCTATTTCGTCGGCACCGACGTGGTCTGCCCCGGCTTCCCGCGCTTCTGTTTCTTTTTCACCCTGCGCAAAGGCGAGGACACGAACGGTTTTTCCGATTCCATGCGGCAGTACAACCGATCCGCGCACCGCCTGCTCGCTTTTCTTCGGGTCGATTCCCAGCACCACTGCAACCTCTACCGTCTCATCGAACTTTACCTGGGTATTCGCCTTGAGAAACTCAATGGCTTCAACCAGGGTGTACTCTTTTGTCTTGTCTACCTTCTGGTAGGTTGCATTATATTTTTTGCCGTGTTTCATTGTCGATCCGTCTCCCGACGCCTTAGTTCAAGACCTATTTTTCAATGGTAACGCCCATACTGCGAGCGGTTCCCGCCACCAGATTCATTGCCGCATCTACGGAGGCGGCATTGAGATCGGTCAGTTTCAATTCGGCAATCTTTTTTACCTGAGCCTTGGTGAGGGTCCCGATTTTATCCTTATTCGGTACACTCGATCCCTTTTCCTTTCCCAGCTCCTTGAGAATGAGCACGGATGTGGGCGGCGTCTTGGTAATAAAGGTAAACGAACGGTCGGAATAAACCGTAATGACCACCGGGGTGATCATCCCGTTAGCATCTTTTGTCCGGGCATTGAATTGTTTGCAGAACTCCATGATGTTTACGCCCTGTTGCCCGAGCGCCGGACCGACGGGCGGTGCGGGATTTGCCGCTCCCCCCGGAATCTGCAGTTTAACCTGTGCTACGACTTTTTTAGCCAAAGCGATATGCTCCCTTTAAAATCAACTGATTGGATTCACATGAACGAAATCAACTTCAACCGGCGTCGATCTGCCGAACACGCTTACCATCACCTTGATCTTTCCTTTTTCCGGGTGGATCTCCTCGACGGTACCATCGAAATCCTTGAAGGGTCCTTCTTTGATTTTGACCGAATCGCCGATTTCGAAAGGCACTTCGGAAATCTGCTGCCTGGTGACTTTTTCAGTTTGCCCGAGAATGCGACGGACCTCTTCATCCTTGAGCGGTTGCGGTTTATTGCCGCCTACAAAGCCCATGACGCCGGAAGCATTCTGGACCGCGTGCATCGTTTCCTTGCACAGTTCCATCTCAACGAGTAAATAGCAGGGAAAAAACTTGCGGGTCGTTTTTGTCTTCCGGCCGTTCTTCACCTGTACGACATCCTGCGTCGGCATCAGCACCTGCGTGAGCTTATCGCCCAGTTCGCCCGCCTGGATGAGTTCGTTCAGGAATTGAAACACTTTTCCTTCCTGACCGGAATAGGTATGAATTGCATACCATCGCACTGCCATTTTTCGTCCTTAATTGAGATGCTCAGGTGGTCTGCAGAAGCAGTTTCATGAGTAAACCGAGACTACGGTCGCATGCAAAAACAAATAACGCCATAATGATACTCAGAATGATGACCAGAACCGTTGCCCCGGTAAGCTCATTCCACGTCGGCCAGCTGACCTTCAGCATCTCCGAGCGTACATCTTTCAGGTATTGCATGAGTTTCTGCATGATTGCCTTCATGTTTAGAGCAACAGGCCTGGAGGGAATCGAACCCCCAACCAACGGTTTTGGAGACCGCTACTCTACCAATTGAGCTACAGACCTATAAACCTTTTAATATAGCTTATTCTCATCGCTGGGCGCTTACCCGATCGCCCGCAGACCCTTACTTGGCTTCTTTATGCACCGTCCGCTTGCGCTCGAAGGGGCAGAATTTTGTGAATTCCACCCTCCCCGAATGCAGGCGTTTATTCTTGGTCGTTTCGTAATTACGCTGTTTGCACGAAGTGCATTCAAGCGTTATCTTTTCTCTGGGCATACAGTGCCCTCCTGTCCGACAAATTGTTCAGGTACGGTTATTCAATAACTTCGGTGACCACGCCTGCGCCTACCGTACGACCGCCTTCGCGGATCGCGAAGCTCAACCCCTTTTCCATGGCGATGGGGCCGATCAGCTCTACCGAAAGCTCGGCATTATCGCCCGGCATGATCATCTCCACGCCCTCGGCAAGCTTGAGGTTTCCGGTGACATCGGTTGTCCGGAAGTAAAACTGCGGACGATAGCCGGAGAAGAACGGGGTATGACGTCCGCCTTCTTCTTTGGAAAGCACGTACACATTGGCATTGAACTTCTTGTGCGGCGTAATCGAACCCGGCTTTGCAAGCACCATACCGCGCTCGACGTCATTTTTGTCGATGCCGCGAAGAAGTGTGCCGATGTTATCGCCGGCCTGCGCCTGGTCGAGGAGTTTCCGGAACATCTCAACGCCGGTAACCACCGTCGCCCGAGTATCGCGAAGCCCGACGATCTCGACGTTGTCGCCCACCTTCACCACGCCGCGCTCCACCCTGCCCGTCGCGACGGTGCCGCGTCCGGTGATCGAGAAGATATCCTCGATCGACATGAGAAACGGCTTGTCGGTTTCGCGAACCGGTGTGGGAACGTATTCGTCGATCGCCTTCATGAGGTCGGTGATGCACTTGGTCTTTTCCGGGTCCTCGGGATTCGTGAGCGCTGCAATTGCGCTGCCGCGAATGATGGGGATCTCGTCGCCGGGAAATTTGTACTTGGTCAGCAATTCACGGATTTCCAGTTCAACGAGCTCAAGCAGTTCGGGATCGTCCACCATGTCGACCTTATTCAGGAAGACGACGATGCACGGAACGCCGACCTGGTGAGCAAGAAGGATGTGCTCGCGCGTCTGCGGCATGGGACCGTCGGCAGCGCTCACTACCAGGATTGCGCCGTCCATCTGTGCAGCACCGGTAATCATGTTTTTAATGTAATCGGCATGTCCCGGGCAATCCACGTGGGCATAATGGCGATTATCGGTTTCATATTCGACATGCGCAGTTGCAATGGTAAGAATCTTTGTATCATCGCGACGGCCCTGCGATTCGGATGCCTTTGCGACTTCGTCGTAAGGGATATATTTCGCCTGCCCTTTGCTTGCCGCAACGCGGGTGATGGCTGCCGTGAGTGTCGTCTTCCCATGGTCCACGTGGCCGATCGTTCCGACATTGACATGGGGCTTGGTGCGTTCGAACTTTGCCTTTGACATGGAGACCTCTCAGAATATGGTGATAAAAGTATTGGTTAAACTATCCGCTGTGTCACTGTCCGCAAAAACAAAGAGAAAAGCCCACGATCGGGATCGAACCGATGAACCTCATCCTTACCAAGGATGTGCTCTACCTGCTGAGCTACATGGGCGCCTCAAAAAAGCGGGCAATGAGACTCGAACTCACAACAGCCACCTTGGAAGGGTGGAGCTCTACCAATTGAGCTATGCCCGCAAACCTGAAAAAAAATGGGCAGGGGTGGGTTCGAACCACCGTAGGCATCGCCAATGGATTTACAGTCCATCCCCTTTAGCCGCTCGGGCACCTACCCAATTCCTGGAGCCGATGGAGGGAATCAAACCCCCGACCATTCGATTACAAATCGAATGCTCTATCATCTGAGCTACATCGGCAAGCTGCGATTGGAGACAAAAGTTTATTGAATATACGTGGTGCATTAGCTCAAGGCAAACATTTCATTACCTTGCGATTATTTCACCTATCTATCCCCCTCCAGGGGGTGGAATCAGGGCTCCATTACCCTCATTTCAACAAAGCGCGTCGAATTGGCGAAACGTGCTTTTTATTCAGCAAATTTTAATCCAGATCGAGGCGGGCCATCTTCGTTACTTCAGGATTATGGCGGTTGGTCCGATCCATCGCAGAGGCCGTCATAACCGGTTGGCGACCGGCGCTGCCTTTGATGCACCGATGAGATGTCCATAAATACAGCATTGCAGCCCGTCATGGGCCGCCAATTCACCGGGGTGGGCCATTTCAGCCTCCCCTATGCACTTTTGCGGTATCCGATCGTTGGCACGCCTCTTGAGCTACTAAATGAGATAGTCGAGTCCCCCTTTCTGAAAAGGGAGGATAATCATGATTGCAAGAGTGCTGTCAGTATTGGTTCTTTTAATTGCAATGTCTGATGTCTCGCTTACCGGGCCGGTGAATTATGCGGCCCTTTTTCAAAAAGGAGCCGCCATGGCGCTGGAACAGCCGGAACGGGCGGTAACCGGAGCTAATCTCATGAATAGCGGAGATTACTCCGGATGCACCCTTGAAAGGATAGTAAGCGAAGCACCGGGATGGAACAGTTCCGAAAGAGTATCGGTGGTCCTCCCGTCGCAGGGAATGGAATGGGCGATTCTCTATGTCGGGAAAAGTATAACAAGGCAGGTTTTGCGGCGTTAAAGGAGGCTTTCTTTTTACATGAGGCAAAGCGGGGGGTGCCGCAGGGAGCCTCTGTTACATGCGGTTCCATATAAGATGTCGGAGGAGTAGCGTGGCGCGGTTTTTGCATGAGCACGGATTCGCGGCAGATGCGAAATGTATCTTTTCAAATTATCCCCGGCGCCCACCCGCATACAAGGAGGTATCATGCTTGGGAAAAGGATGGAGGAAGCGATCAACAGCCAGATAAACCGCGAGCTGTACTCGGCCTATCTGTATATGTCAATGTCCTATGCGGCGGCCTCTTTTGGCTGTAAAGGATCCGCAAAATGGCTCATGGTACAGTACCATGAGGAGATGGTTCACGCCATGAAATTCTGCGAATACGTTGCGGACCAGAATGGAAAAGTCGAATTTGCAGCGATCACCGGCCCGACAGGGGAATACCCTTCGCTTCTTGCTCTTTTCGAAAAGGTTCTCAGTCATGAGCAGGCGGTCACCGCCAGCATCAACGCGCTCATGGAGGTAGCCGTCGCAGAGCGCGACCACGCGACCCAGGCACTTCTCTCCTGGTACGTCACCGAGCAGGTGGAAGAGGAAAAGAACGCCGGCGAAATAGTACGGACCCTTACCATGATCGGCGACAATAAAACCGCGCAGTTCATGTACGATAAAGATCTCGGCCTCCGGGCGGTAACGGTGCCGACCGATTTCAGCCTCGGCGTGACCGCGGCCATGAAGAACGCCTGAGTTTGCATTTTTACCGGACAAGAGATTAACTTCTAATTATCAACTACCCGAAAGGAGTATTTCGTGAAAAGATATCTATGTCTTGCATGCGGTTATTATTATGACCCGGCGGTCGGTGACCCTGATGCCGGTATCGCCCCCGGCACCGCGTTTGAAAGCCTTCCGGAGGACTGGGTTTGTCCGCAGTGCGGCGTCGGAAAGGACGAGTTCACTGTCGAAGAGTAAACCCGTGGAACGGGCGATTCAACTTACGCCCGGAGTGAAACCGGCGAAAGGTGCGCCGGTTAAAAAGCATCGCTGCCCCGATTGCCGGTTCTGCCAATGGTGCAGCGACGAGCGGTGCCGGCTCTGCCGGGGTACGGCGGGGCCGGGATTCATTTGCAAACATGGTCCGGCCGGGAAAAGTTATGGGAGTCACTAACTGTGCGATAATTATTGTCGGCGCGTCGGGTGATCTTGCAAAGCGGAAACTCATACCCGCACTCAACGCGCTTTTCCTCGATGGCAGGCTCGGCGAGGGAAGCATTGTCGTCGGGTCGGGAAGGTCCGACTTTACCGATGAATCATTCCGCAGCCGATTCAATTTCGCCGACTCGTTCCGGAGCCGGCTCTATTACCACCGGTACCTCCCCGGACTGAAAAAGCGGCTTTCGACGCTCGGGGACTTTTCCCGTTTTATCTTCTTTCTCGCCCTGCCTCCCGAAGTCTATACCGAAACCGCCCGCGAATTGTGCAGGGAAGGGTTCGGACCCGGCGCCTCGATTATCATCGAGAAACCTTTCGGCTACAATTTTGCCTCTGCCGGGCAGCTCAACCGCGAACTTACCTCCTGCTTCGATGAGTCGCAGATCTTCCGGATAGACCACTATCTGGGCAAGGAGGCGGTCCAGAATATCCTCGTGTTCCGGTATGCCAATACGCTCTTCTACCCCATCTGGAACAGCCGGTATATCGAGTCGATACAGATAAGTGCCCTGGAAGATTCCGGGATATTCGAACGGGGGGCCTATTTCGACCGCGCCGGAATCATGCGCGACATGGTACAGAACCACCTGCTCCAGCTTCTCTGCCTTCTCACCATGGAGGCGCCGACCTCCCTCTCCCCCGACGATATCCGGCTGCAGAAGATTAGCCTGCTGCGCTCTATGTCGATCGAAGCCAGCTTTCGTGCGCAATATAACGGCTATCGGGCGGAAACGGGAGTCAATCCGGACTCGACCACCGAAACGTATGCCGAGCTCAGGCTCGCCATCAACGACTTCCGCTGGACCGGAACGACGATCGCCATCCGCAGCGGCAAGGGCGCTCCCCGCAAGGGAATCGAGATCGGCATCCGCCTCCGCCCGCTCCCGAAGCTGCTCTTCAACACCACCGGCGACATCGCCCCGAACCGGATCATCTTCAAGATCCAGCCCAACGAGGGGATCATCCTCGACCTGTCGAGCAAGGTTCCGGGTACCGACGCCGCCATCTCGGGGACCCATATGAATTTCTGCTACCGCGACTCCTTTGCCGGGGAGATTCCCGAGGCCTACAAGCGGCTCCTGCTCGATGCGATCAAGGGCGACAAGACGCTCTTCGTGAGCGCCGAGGAGACCGAGGCGGCGTGGAAACTGCTGGATCCGGTTCTGGACAAAGGCGATCTCTCCTATTATCATAAGGGAACGATGCCGGAGAGCAAGCTTGGAATTCAATGGATTGACTTTGAGGCGTACAAGGGGATTTGCGGGTGATTATAAATTTTCATGGCTTATATAGGGGCGACCGGCGGTGCTCTTTTTTTTTAGCAATATGGAAGTACCGGGCCTCTGACCTCACCCGCACGAAGCGAAACGGCCTCTGCCTGAGCTTGATGCCAGGAGAGGTTATATAAAATCAACCCAAACGACTAAATTTCCGGGCGATATTTTAATAGTGGGCGGGTTTAAAACCCGCCCCTGCAGATTTTTCAAAATATTCCCGCAGCTTACTTCTTGATATTTTTCTCGCTTTTCCCCTCGTACTTCAGGAGAGGGGTGGCGAGTTTCACGCCGGCTGCAGTTCGAACTAAAATAACGAAACCTCACCAAAATAGAAGCGGACCGGATATGGACCATTTCCTGATGCGATCATGAACTGGCTGTTATAGAGGACCACCCGCTTGGCGTACCATCTCTATTGATCCATAATCTGTTCGTTGCGGAATTCGCATCGGTTTGAATAAAAAGAGATCCTTGAGTAGCAGGTTGAGGGATTGTGTTTGGGTTGCCTTTACCGCTAAGGATCCTTGGGCCATTAACATCGAGGTACGCATTCGTTCGAATGGTTCCATTCACATCCAATTTCGCACCAGGCTGGCTTGGATTTGAAATCCCGATCCCGACACTTCCGTTAACATACAGCCCCAACATAGGGGCAACAGTGCTTGAAGTTATACCTATTGCAACATTGTTGGCTACCTGTAACATTGAGCCGGGGGTATTTGTAGCAATGCCCAGATTCCCGCTATCTGCACTCAGGAGCATTAGTTGCTGGCCCCCGGACCGCTTCCAAATGAAAGAATTCTCACCGCCAGGCCCATAGGTCTTGAACACCATTCCGGTACCGTAAACCGCTTGTATAGCCTGGTTCGTATCCCCAAGATTCAGCGTGACCGTAGACCCGCTTCCCCAGGTCATGCTGGTGATCATCGTATCGCCGGCAACATGGAGTTTGTATGCAGGATTTGAGAGCCCGATCCCCACACTGCCAACATTTCCAATGTACTGTATCGTAAACAAACTATTGCTCCAACTGCTGCTATCATCGGCGGAAGTCATATCACCCGGCGTGATCATTAATTTCGTTCCGTCATTGGTATTAGCGAAATTCCACCAGTTACCACCGCCTGTCGGCAATATTGTCAGTCGACCGGCATGGCTTGAATCAGGGGTTATTTAGATCGCACCGCCTTGAACCTCCAGTTTTTCACCAGGGGTTGTCGTCCCGATCCCTACATAGCCAAATCCCTTCACCGCAAGCCGCGGTCCTCCGGAAACCAGGTAAGGCTGCCGGTAATATGCAGATGAAAACCCGTTTGAAACGGTCAGATTAAAATCATCCGCTATCGCGCTTACCGTATTTTGCTCGCCTCCAATAGTTATTGAATCTCCTTGTTTGAAGGTATTCGTAAACTGTGTACCCCAGCCGAATACCTGGGTTGGATCCGTGACCTGACCCTGAAGTACGGAAACAAAACCCGGCCCCCCATTTGGCTGTGCGACTTCAAGGAGAGAACTTGGGGTTTGGGTGCCGATGCCCATAGAACCCAAACCAAAATTTATCTGCGATTGCCCATTTGAATATGCGCTCATATAACTGTTGTTAATGAAAGTATTTCCTTGGAAATCGGCTCCGTTCAGGAAAAGGAAAATGTCATCATTCTCCATAGTAGTGCAAAAGCATGACATGACCGTCACTCCGCTGCAGCCATCGAATACAAAGGTCTTCAGCTGATTTTCGGAATAGATTCCCTGGATAGTTGTTGGGCTCGATGAGTTCGTGTTAACATTCATACAGAAACTGCTTTTAATATAAATACCATATGTTGGCATGTAGTCAAGCATCGGAAGGTAATAAGCCGGATCTCTTTGTTTCTCGTAAACGCCATTGGTAATGCAGTTCTGGTCGCCATCGACATAAAGGCCGATTTGCGGCAGGAAGGCGAGAGGCGTGCCTCCGTTCTGCCAGGTGCCGGGATTGCCGTTGGTCATAACTTGGAATTGGGTGGTACTTAGGACATAAATTCTGGCAAATGTTCCGTTAAAGTTGGTATTAGCGCATCCGGTAATAACGGCGACATCACCGTTATTGAACCCATGCGAACCTGGCGTGCTCTGCGTGCCCGTGCTATAGGTGATGATGTATCGACTATTTAGCGAATCATAATTGCCCTGTGCGAAAGCTATGGGCCATTGCGGGGAAACATTGGCTATGAATTGTTGGAGTGTGGTTACGCCGCCGGCATTAATTGGGACCCCTGTTGCAAATATCAAACCCGTTTGGGTAATCTCAAATACACTTGAGCTCACCACACCCGTTACCGCAAAAAGGCCATCCAGAAGCCCTGAATCGTAACCCACGAAAGTAGACCCCCATATATAGATTTCATCGCCTACTGCATAGTTATGATTATCGCAAGTGATAGTAAGAATCTCTCCATCGTATTTAATTGATTCAAGGGTAAACTGCGATGGCCCTCCCCAGACACTGCAGGAATTGAGCTGGACATTATTGTCGGCATCATTGGAATCGGTATCGAGTGATGAATTCAGATGCCACGGGTCGTTGTCGCTATACCACGATACATCGATGCCCTTTAGGCAATTATCAGCATGGCAATTGAAAAGCGGCTGCCCCCAACCCCTTATCCTCAAACCGATTCGGCAGAATTCAACCCAGATATTCTCAATTTGTGAGGAAGCAATACCTTTCATGAAAATGCCGGTGATATTTGCCTTCCAGGCGGGAATACTTTTTATGGTATTTATATCGCCGCCCGCTACTTTGAAATTGGCAAGAAGGATGCATGAAATTGTAGATGCCCCCGCTCCCGCCACCGGCGGCTGATTACTTTGAAGTACCGCGGTTCCCGGCTGCAAGTACCTGCCGTCGAGGACCGAATTAATGCCGCATCCGACAATGCTTTGGTGGTCCGAGATCGTCAGAGGCCGAAAGATATAATAGGTTCCTTGCGGCAGGAATGCCGGCCCGGACCAGGCATTGAGTGTTGCCTGGATTGCCGCCCAGTCGTCGAAATAGACTCTTGCAGAGTTTGGATACGCTTTCAAGGCGTCATTCGCGATTTTTATGACCAGTGGACTTTGTACCTCAGCTACCGTAGTAAGCAGGTCCCCGTTATAGGGCCAGGTTGCCGGCCCCGCTCCTGCTATCCAGAGCGCCTGGCCCGGCCAGGGATTAGCGAGAGGATATTGGAGAGTAAGAATAGTGAATGTATCGTCAACAGTATCTTCGGAAATTGTCCCCGTATTATAATGTGTGACAAGAGCATTAGTGATTGGGTTCGAGGAATCGGCAATGGTAAAGTTGTTCGCATTTATTGTTTGGATGGAAGTTTGCAAATCCTCCCCACCAGACATCGCGCCGGCGATCAGGATTCCATCGCCCAGATTAAAACCTAAAGGATTTGCTACGGTCAAGGTTGTTGGGGAGGTAGCTAATACGCTTCCGGTTGTCGGAGGTGAAAGAAGCGCCCCATAGCTGCGCACGTCCGTCATCGGCCCCTTGGCGATAAAGTCGCCATTGACATGCAATGCAGCCTGCGGCACGGTAGCCCCTATCCCTACCTTGCCATCATCCTGCACGGTAATTAAACCATCGTTCCAATCGCTGCTGTCATCGGCGGCAGTTTTATTACCCAGCGAGATCATTAATTTTGACCCGTCATTGGTATTGGCAAGGTTCCACCAGTTGCCGGCGCCTGTCGGCAATATTGTCAGTCGACCGGCTTGTGTAGAATCGGGAGTTATGCGGATTGCGCCCTTTTGAACTTCCAGCTGATCACCGGGGGCTGAGGTCCCAATCCCAACCGTGCCGTTGTTCTCAAAAATTGCGCTGTCTTGCAGTCCGGGAATGTTCGCTCCGCTCCCGTCGCCTTTTGGAATATTATTAATGTCGATAACGCCCATACATTCTCCGCGTTGAAGGTTGAAAATGCCGGCAATTATTAAGCAGTTCTCATAGGTATTACCACCTAAAACCATTCATGGTGAGCCTTTTAAGCTATAATCATCGGAATTTTCGTTACTCGCCCTTCGACGGGTTAAGTTCGAACGGAGTTTGCTGTAAATTACTCAGGGATTATTAATAACTCAGCACAACCTGTTAATTGAAATCATTTATGCGCATAAAAGCATAATTTGAATTTAGAATATCTTTTCTTTCTTTGTCCGTCTAAACTCCTTATTCTGCCTCAATAAAAGCCCTGCATTCCTGATAGCTGCCGGCGCCGAGCCTGCAAACATAAAGCCCTGCGGGCAGGCCATAACGGCCAAGGCCGATTTTTCGCTCCCCGGGTTGCCGCATGCCCCGGTCAAGAACCGCGAACTTTTTGCCGGAAGGCGTATACAGGCTGAGATCGACAAAAGATGCCGATTGAAGGATATACGATAGTATATTGGAAGAGCCGGAGAAATGAAGCCGGGAAACCTTCTCCTCGGCTTTAGGCGGCGAAGGAACTATCCCGGCATCCAGGAGCGGGCGTCGCCAGAGGCCGTAGCATGCAAATGGCGTACCCGATGAATATTCAGGGCAAACGCCGGCAAAAAGATATCCATCTACTGCTAATAAGGACCATATATTATACCCCGGCAGCCCGGTATTGAAGGCGTTCCAAGTATTTCCTCTATCTGCGGAAAAATAAACACCTTTGTTCCTTGTTCCAATAAAAATGGTTCCCTTTGTTATCGTGATTGCAGTTATGTAGGTGTCGGGAACCGCAGGCGTTCTAAATTCCGTCCAATCAGCCGGGTTCCCGACATCGCTGCCCGTGTAGTAACGCCAAAGTCCGAAAGGTGTGGCGCCAAAAATAGTATCACCCATCGTGGCAAAATTCGAGCAATCACTGTCAGCACCTACGAATGTCCAGGAAGCACCCGCATTCTGGGAATAATACATACCCTTTAGTGTTACTGTATTCAAAAGTTCGCAACCAAGAAGGAGCATATTATTAATCTTGCAAAAGGCATAGGGCAACGGGAAATAGCCATTAATTTGCAATCCCTGATTCGAAATCGTCCATGACGCCCCTCCATTGGTGGAACGATAAACGCCGGAGTCGCTGGTACCTGCATAGATCGTATCGCCTGAAGCCAATAAGCTCGAAACATTGAGGCTCGTCAATCCGCTATTACGGCTGGTCCAGGAAGAGCCGTTATTGGTTGTAGCCCAAACGCCAGCATTATTACAGCCCGCATACATTGTGGATGCATTCGATGATAGGCAATTAAGATAACGTAACGTTTGGCTATCCAAGCCATTGACATCCTCAGCCCAGGTCTTGCCCGAATCTGCCGAACGAAAAATTGCAGGTGCTGGGTAACCAAGGTCACGAAGCGCAAAAATATAACTTCCAAATGAAGTAATTTGAGGTACTTCGGACGAATCCAGCCCGCTTTGGATCCATTGGGCGCTGGTCGGTACCGCAGCCGCGGTTAGCGCCAATAGTACCATAATTTTGACGAAGGTTTTCAAAGCATACCTCCCCTTAAACCCCTTAAAACCAGTACCCGCCTTATATGCCCTTTTTACGCTTGAAAGAATCAACAATCCATATATAAATCGTGCCTTGCAAGAAAGCAAGCGCTGAAGGAAACTCTTTATTCAATCTTTTTTCATCTCTTTTTGGTGTTCAAGCTCAAGTATCCTCTGCTTCATCATTGCGATGAGATTCACCAGGTTATCAACGCGGTCATTGTATATCTTCAGCACGCTTTCAAATTGCTCCTTGGCCTGGTAAACCGCAAGCTTGGTCTGGATTGCCTGCTGACAGATATCGTCCGGATTAATCGTCGGTTGTTGCATGGAGATCCTTTGAATGTTGAGGATTAGGGTCTAAAGACTTAAATATGGGTTAATTAGCCAAGAAAAGCTTGGCGGCATATTGTATAGTATCTCTTCACTACTACAACTGATAAATATAATCGCTGTGGTGATAGAGGGGGACAATTTTTTATCTGCTTTGAATGTTTTAAATCACGAAACAAATAATTTCTTAATAACTTCGGAATGAAGTCAAAAAAGGTACCGCGAGGACAACTGCGCTTCTTATCTTAAATGCTCTCTGGCCACACCGAGGGGGCAGCGGAATACCGGCCTTCTTTTTGGCCGGTATTCCGTGAGGGGGCTGGTTCAATTGAAACTTTAATAATCCGTCCATTTTGACATTTGGGCAAAATGGGGGACTTCCCCCCTTAAAATGTTTTTCTATTTAATGTTTACCATTAGGTGCCATACTTTGCAAAATGAAATCCCCCCTTTATCCCCCTTAGTAAGGGGGCGCCGAAGGCGGGGGATCTACAGGCTAATTCAGCAATCTTTCCACCTACCTGGGTAGAATCCTTCATTTATTAAATTCTCATCCTTCATCCTTTTCTTTTTTTACATCTCCTCAATCTCCTCAATCCCCAGAAGCCACAAACACCTCTTCAGCACCGTCCTGAAGCTTTTAATCAGCGCAATCCTGAACCCCTCCGCATCGCTCCCGATCACCGGGCAGGCATGGTAAAATTCATTGAAGCACTGCGCAAGCTCGAAGGCATAAACCGCAATAACGGTCGGCGATATTCTCTGGCAGGCGCCCTCAACGACATCCGGGAACGACTGGATCTTCTTTACCAGCCGTACCTCCTGGGGTGCAAGATCCTTTATCTCGGGCACCGTCTCGCGTACTGCCTTCCGTAAAATCGACGAAGCCCGGGCATAGCTGTACAACAGGTACGGCCCGGTATCGCCTTCGAAGGCGATCGCCTGCTTCGGATCGAACACCATCGTTTTAGCGATATCAACTTTCAACAGCTGGTACTTGATCGCAGCCAGGGCGATTTTCAGGCTCCGCTCGTCCATGGCGTCTTCGGAAAGCGTGTAGCGCTCACGCAGTTCGCCTTTTGCGAGGTCCTGCGTCTCCGCAATCAGGTCATCCGCGTCGACCACGGTCCCCTCGCGCGACTTCATCTTGCCTTCAGGCAGTTCGACCATCCCATAGGAGAGGTGCCTGATTTTTTGCGCAATCGGGTTGCCGAGCTTCTCGAAGAGCGCCTTGAGCACCGCAAAGTGGTACTCCTGCTCGTTCCCGACGACATAGAGGGAGAGATCGTACCCGTATTCATCGCTCTTCATGACCGCCAGGGAGAGATCCTGCACGATATATACCGAGGTGCCGTCGGGACGCAGCAGCACCTTTTCGGCGCCTCCGGAAGCGGAATCGCCGAGATCCGCGCATATGGCGCCGTCGGCTCGCCGGTAAAATATTCCCCGGCTGAGACCGTCCGCAACGATCTCTTTGCCGCTTGTATAGATTTCGCTCTCAAAGTACTCTTTATCGAATTTAATACCGAAGAGTTTATAGGTTGCCGCAAAGCCGTCGAGCGCCCATTTATTCATTTTTTTCCAGAGCGCCACCGTTTCGCCGTCGCCCGCTTCCCATTTCTGCAGGAGCTCCTGCGCCCGTCCGTTCCAGGACTCATCCTCCCGCGCCCGGGTATTGAACAGGACGTAGTAGTCGCCCACGAAGTGGTCCGATTTCTTTCCGGCGCTTTCAGGGGTTTGCCCATTGCCTTCCGCTGCATAGGCAAGCATTGACTTGCAGATATGGACGCCGCGGTCGTTATTGATGGAACACCGCACCACCGAGTTGCCGCCAAACGAAAGAATGCGGGCAACGCTTTCGCCGATGGCGATATTGCGCAGGTGGCCGAGATGGAGCGGCTTGTTGGTATTGGGCGATCCGAACTCCACCACCACCCGGCGCGTAAGGTCCATCCCGCCGAATTTATCCTGCGAAGCCGCGGATAACGTTGCGCGGGCCATTTCCCGGTGGTCAATAAAAAAATTCAGGTACCCCGAAACGGCCTCTATCCGGTCGATGTACGGCGGGGTGACCATTTTCTGCCGAAGTTCGAGGGCGATGGCGGCCGGATTTTTACGGAATGTCCGCGCGAGAGGAAAACACGGAAAGGCAAAATCCCCGAGGGATTCCTGCGAGGGGATTTCGAGAACCCGGGCGATATCCTGGGGAGTCAGGTGCTCTCCGAGCACGGTGTACAGCAGGTCGACAATTTGGTGTTTCATGGTAATTCCCTTGCTCCTGGATCGGCATCGGGTGCCGCTAACGGGGGGACTCGCCCGACCTATCGACCGTGAGCCGGACCAGTTCGTAGGTGTCTTTGTCAAGATACGTTTGCAGGAAGGCCTTTTCGTTGTCAAATTGCCGGGCAGCTCCCGCCAGGTTGTTGCGATCGAGCAACCCGTAAATTGTTTCAATGGCGGCACGGGCCTTTTCCTGGTTCTGGTGCTCGGCGGATGATTGGGCCGCGGCGTTCGCCTGGGCACTGCCCTTACCGGGCGATGCGGTCGCAACCAGCTGGATTTCGCTTACCGCGGCATCCCACGTCCCATCGAGGATCTGCCGGGCAGTAGCCTCGAGGAGCGCATACGCTTCCGGAATGAGATACTGGCGGAGCTGCGGTTTCTTGTTGTCAAACATGTCGCCGGCCTCCCGGGCCTTGCCGTTCTGAATCAGGCCGTAGATTGCGGAAGATATCCGCATGGCGTTGGTCCGGTTGGCCTGAAATTCTAGCTCGGCTTTTATCTTCGCCGTGGCCTCCATGCTGTCGAGCCTCGCGAGTTCGAGCTTCTCGCGGGCCGCTTCGATTGCATCGATGCTGTCCTGCCGGGCCCGTACCTTTTTGATCGCCTTCTGGCGCATCTCCTCGAATACGTCATGGCTGGCATCGGAATCCGATGCAGCCGTAACAGCATCGACCTCCCGGCCCATGCTGTTATTCTTTGCGTCAGGGGAAGAGGCAGCCAGGATGGCCTGATCGATGCGCGCGGACTTTTCGCGGCTGACGCCCGCCGGGTGTACAACCCTGTTCAGGTACTCGCTTGCAGCATCGCTTCCCTTTGATTTCAAAATATCGAGATTCGCCTGCACCAGCGAATCTTCGCAAAGCTTGAGAGCGCTGGTGAGTTGAATCAGGCGCCATGCACAGGCGCTATCTTCGGCGATGAGGATCTGTCCCTTTATTACCGAGAGGCGGTTTTCGGCATCGGCAAGGATGGTGCGAGCCCTGCCAAGTGCCGTGGCGGCAATGGATGCCTGGGCGCTGTCCGCCTCGCCCCGGATGACCTTGAGTTCTTCAACGGACTGGTTGCAGGCCGATACCCGTGTTTCGAGATTCCGGAAGGTGGCCGGAGGAATATCAAAATACTGCCGGTACCGGAGGCAATAGCGGAACTCCTCATCAGCCCTGGGGGCATTGCCGTAAATCAAGGCCTCCTCAAGGGCGTCGACCGCTGCCCGCGAAAGTGATTTGAGGCGGCTTGCAACCGATTTTCCCATCGCTTCGGCACGCTGCGGGTCAAGCCCCTTCATCTGCGACTGGAATTGCTGGAGCGCAGCGAAGTCGGGCCGGTCTTTCCCAACCTCCCGGTTAAAATCTTCGGCAAGCTGGTCGATGGTCTCCTTCCCCTTCCGCAACTTTTCCAGAACCAGATCTTTTTCTTCAAGGGTAATCTGGCCGTCGAGCTCCTCTACTTTCCAGAGGACATAGGATTCATTGGGATCCCCTTTCGCCTCCGCCCGGAGCCGCTCCCCGGCCGCCCGGGCATCGGAAATTGCCTTTTCCCGTGCAAACCCGACCCCATCGACCAATGCGCCCTCACTGAGAAGATAAATCGCCTGCATGATCGTCGTATCGATATAATCTTTGCTCAGGATCGGCTTGCGCTCCTCTGCCGCCTCGGCGCCCATCGTTGCACCCTGCAGGGAAAAGACGGCAAGAACCGCTGCGACACCGATAACCGCTCCCGGCAATAGCGACGCAAGGAAAGAAAAGGAATGATGCTTCATTTGTTTTTCACAGTTCACGTTAAAGATTTGCAAAATCCGCCAATACAAAAGGGTGAAGAGTATTGCTTCTTCACCCTTTTAAACGGCAGTATCCGTTAAAACAGCCGGAAGTTAATACTTTGCTCCCTTGAGCTTGGCCTCCCTGATTCGTTCCTGGAACATCGTCTCTTCAACCTTCAGGGTGGAGTACTCCTGGGCAGTTTCGATGAATTTGAACTCGACGCGGCGGTTAAGCGCGCGGCCGGCGGCCGTATTATTGGTCGCGATCGGCCTGGTTTTGCCGTAGCCGATAGCGATGATGGACGAATCCGCAATACCCTTTGATATCAGGTAGGTCCGGACCGACGCAGCGCGAGCCGCGGAAAGCAGGAGGTTCAGGTCATCCCCTCCCCTGCTGTCGGTGTGGCCCTGGATTTCGTACCGGAGCAGCGGGTACTGCTTCAGGAATCCAACCACATAGTCAAGTGCTGAAAAGGACTCGGGAAGAAGCTCGGCGCTGCCGGTCTTGAAATTGATATCGCGCAGCTTGGTATTGAGCACCTCCATCTCCTTGGCAGTCGGCTTTACCGTATCAACAACCGCCTTTTTCAGGGTATCGGGGCAACCATCCTCGTCCTGATAGCCGTTGTAATTTTCCGGCGCCTGCGGACACTTGTCGAGGCTGTCGGGAATACCGTCCTTATCCTGATCGAACACCGGGCAACCGTCATTTTCCTTGGTCCCGGAGAGGTTGGGACACTGATCCATGGTGTCGGGGATGCCGTCGACATCGTTGTCATAGTCGGGGCAGCCATCCTCGTCCTGGAACCCGTCCTTGTCTTCAGGAACATCGGGACACTTGTCGACGGAATCGGGTATGCCGTCATGATCGCGGTCGTACTCCGGCACCACGGTATATTTCGGCGGGAGCGTCATGCCCCAGTTGAACCCGAGTCCACCTGCCGCCTCAAATCCGTTTTTGGGAACGAAATAAAAGGTCCCGACGGCCTTATACGCAGCGTTCAGCTGGAAATATTTGCAATTGAACCCGATGCCCAGGGCAGATGCAATGAGCTCAGGACCGCCGAGGACAAATCCCATGCGTACCGGCATATAGCCATACAGGGCTCCGGCTTCGCCGCCTATCGAGAGGCGCGGGATATAGGAGCTACCCGGATCTTCGGTAAAGCCCTGTTCGTAATTGGCGCTGACATTTGCGTATTGCGCCAGGTACCGCGTATTGGTATTCGCAAGGTTCCAGGTGCGGGCATAGCCGATGTCCAGTTTGAGGGGGAGCATGTAGGCAAAGCCGTTACCATTGACAAGAGAGTCGTTCGTCGAGTCGGAAATAGACCCTCCCTGGGACCGGAACAACGAATCAAACCCCTTGGCGGAGTGATTTCCAAACTTATTGATAATATTGGCGGCATTGTAGGCGGTGAGCGAAGCATTGTTAAGGTTATACGTCACCGTGCGCACCTGGTTGAGCCAGAATATGACACCGAGATCCCGAACGTTTACGGTGAGGGAACCTTTCTCATCGTAGAGGATACCGCCGATGTCGAGACCGATACCGTGACCGGAGACCGGCGGCAATACGCTATTCTTAAAGGGATCGCTGTACATCCATGGACCCGACAGCCCCGCGCCTGCCGTCTGCACGGTTACACTTCCGTTCCCTACCACCTTATTCGCCCCGTTTGACGTATCGTACTTCACCGAGCTTCCGGGACTGGTCTCTGCATGGAACATCTCGTGGCCCATGATGTACTTGACATCGATACCTCCGGCGCCGTACCGCAAACCGAAGAAATTGTTCAGCGCCGGAACCGTCACCGGAAGACCCACACTGAAGGTAAAATCGGTCGTCCACAGTTCATCCGCGCGCATATCGGAAAAATCGAGCGTGTTGCCGCGCTGGAGTCCGACATTGGGGAGTTCGAACAAAACATCGAGAGCTCCGGAAGACAATTTCAGCTGGGCATCGGCATGGGTGGTAATATCGAAAGCGAACCGACCCAGCGCCAGGCTCGCAATGGTGGTCTTTGCTCCGGCATAAATGGTGGTCCCGTTTTTGAACAGGGATGCAAGCTTGCTTGAATTATTGTTTATTCCCGCCTGCGAGGTATCGGACGCATTGATGCCGCTGATGCTGTTCGCCAATATTTGCGAGAGAAATGAGGCCAACTGGGTAGTATCGTTGGACGGGTATTTGGTAAACGGGTTGATCGCCAGGTTATTGCTCCAGAGACCCGCTGCAAAATCCGTGATCGGCACCACCATGATCCCGCTGGTTGGAATTTTATCGACACCCAGAAGTGCCGGGTTCTCCTGCGGCGCTTCGGTTGAAATTCCGATTGCATTCCTTGTCTGCGTTCCCAGGGCGTTCGACGGGTCGTCATCGAGCGCGTATCCCAGTGAAAAGCCCGCAATCAGCAGCGCTGCCACTCCGTGGATAATCGTTTTCATTCGCATAAACCCCTCTTTATAGGTTGGTTTCATGTTAGGCATGAGGATCGGCTCGATTAATGCCAGATGAGAAGCGAATCCATGTTATTGTTACCCACGAGATGCATCCAGGAATTGATCCTGACGAAATCGGTATCGCTCAGGGCATCGGGCTGGCTCTGGGCCTGGAACCGCGCCTCCCAGCGCCATCCGGCACTGTCGGATTCAAGGATACTGTCGATCTGCCAGTCGTTGAGTACCACCGTATCGGACGCCGTTCCATTTCGTGCGGGAATCTGGACGCCGTTTGACCCGAGCAGGTCGATATAGCCGGCACTGTGCGCCTTCCCGGAATCGCCGATATAGGCCCATACGGAATCAAGCGGCAGCGAGTCCAGGGCGTTCATGTGCGCCTGTGATGCCATCAAAGCGTAGAGGTTCAGGTACACGTTCGATTTATTAAATGTATTCATGTGGACGGTGGCGGTTATTCCATCCAATTTGGTGATATACCGCGACGCCTTGGGCACCTTGAAGCGGCCGGTGCCGAGATCGAGACTGGCCGAGGAAACAGCCTGCCATGCCATGACCGCATTCATCCGAGCGTTGACGTTGGCCTTGAGGGACATCTCCCCCATGTAGAGTTTGTAATTCGGCTGAAGCGGATTAGTAAGCTCGTTGATCGCCCGCAGATAGGTGCCGACCGGCACCTTGACCCCGATGGCGATATACAGTGAATCGGGATATTGATTAATGAGCGAAGTAATGGTGGTCGGCGTCAGCCTGAATATCGTGTCGTTCACCACATTATGCAGCGTCGTGCTCGAATCCACCTGGACGGTGGGGTTGAGCGGATTAAAAATCGCGAAGTTGATGCCAAGCGTATCGATAAAAGCCCGCCTGGGGGTCAACAGGGTGCTGTCGGGCAGGTTCGGCGTCAGGAAGATATCCGCCCAGACCTTAGAAAGTATGAGCTTGCCCACCAGCGAGTCTTTCGACACGGAATCCCAGGGAAACGGCACTGCGACCTTGGCGGTGTCGCCGTTCCGGACATAGGGCCGCACCACGGTACCGGCCATTTCCAGGAATTTAAAATTCGGGGACCGGATGGTAAAAAGCATCGAATCGCCGGCGGAAATCGTTTCCATTTTTCCCTGCGGCGCAATGTTGGTGACGGTATACACGACTCGCGAGACCGATTCGCCGGTGTCGCCGGCGGAATTGACTACGCTTGGATTCCAGATTGGAAATAATCGCAGCCCGGAAAGGTTGACTTTCAAAGAGTCGGTGATGGAGCCGTTCGGGAGAATGGGCTGGGGGGTTGAAGCCGTCTGCCCGAAATAGAAGCTGGAATCCAGACCAAGCGCATTCGCGGCGGTAAGAGTTGCAACCGAGGTGATGTTATTCTGAACGCAATACGCCGAATTCCAGATATTGAGCTGCGTGATATTAATCTGCATCGGAATCTGCGTATAATTATGGAAGGCATAGACGAACGATCCGGTCAGGATATCGATATAATCGACGTTGAGCGTATCGGTGAGGTTATAGTCGTTGGTCACTAGCGTGCTGAAAGTGACGAGACTGTCCATCACCTGGGCATAGCTGGTCTGTAATCCGTTGGCAGTAAAACTCAGCATCACCGAGGCGGCTGCGGTTGACGATCCCTGAACACTGACCGGCAGCGCACCGCCGGAGATCGCCTGGCCGGCAACGGGTACCTGAATTGTGGTAGAGGAGTTCGGTCCGAGCGTACCCACCGCCTGTGCTGTGCCGAATATGGTCACATTAAGATTGGTGATGTTCGCGCCCGAGCTGTTGCTGACGGTAACCTGCATAGTGGGAGAGGTACCGGCAAAAACAACCGCCGATATTTCGGGAGAAAGCGTGACCGTTGACGGGATATTGAAACTTCCCGCAGGCAGGGGAACCGCCACCGTATAGGTAGCCGCATTGGCTATCGTGATGGGGCCAATCCTCGGATGATAATTCTGCGAGGCCATGGAATCCTGCGTTACCGGGTAGGAGATGCTGTCGGTCTGCAGAATAGAAAATGCCACGGTATCCCCTGGATGGGTATCGGTAGTCAGGCGCAGGGGATTGGTAGTATCGTAGTAAACGCCGGTATCCTTCGCGCTTCTTCCCCCGCCGGTCACCGTAATATTCTGCCCATTAATCTGGGTAAACAGACTCGTCATCTGCTGGCCAAGGAAAAATGAGTCGTTGGTCAACGGAACATCAATGACCGACTGCCACCGCAGGTTCGATTGGCTGGAAGGATTGGAACACTGCAATTGCGGTATGAAAAAAACAGCAGCAATGATCGCAACGGAGATTTTCCATCTGAGTTTTTTGACGGCTTTCACGGCACGTCTCCTTTTAAAAGATGAAAGAGTCGGTCTGAGGCTTCTGAACGAACAGTATTGAGGCTCCCCCAAAAAATAGTAATGATGAGTATTATAATTTTCGCAAAATTTAAAAGCAAATGAAAACGGCGAGGCATACCTTTTGCGGCAGATTGACCCACTCCTTCCGGCTGCCCGAAGCTTTCTACGGCTCAATAGGGAGATCTTGACTCACATCAAGGCGGTATGGAAACTATCCTTCTATTTTATCTCAGAACGTCGACCGGAACCGGTCTTCGGGGGGACCTGGAGACCATTCATCTTAAAACAGGAGTGGACCCATGAAAATGTTTTGCAACCAGTGCGAACAGACCGCCCGAGGCGCAGGATGCGATATAAGGGGCGTTTGCGGGAAGGCGCCCGAAGTCGCCCTCCTGCAGGATATCCTTATTTACCAGCTCAAAGGCATCGGGTACCTGGCCCATAAGGCCCGCGCCCTTGGAGCCATCGACGAGCGGATCGACCGGCATACGATCGAGGCACTATTCTCCACGGTCACCAATGTGAATTTCAGCGAAACCCGGCTGGAAGAGCTGGTACGCGAGGGCGAGGAGTGCCGGTCTGCCGCGGTAAAGTTGTATTCGTCGGCAGCGGCGGTGGCGGCACTCGGCCTGGATGAGGCGGATTGGCCCGCGGCGGCACGCGGGACACCGGCGGCCGATGCGGCAAATATAGCCGACCAGGTCGGCATTCTTGCGGGAACGGTCAATGAGGATATCCGATCGCTCCGGCTCCTTTTACTTTTTGGAATCAAGGGCATTGCCGCCTATGCCGATCATGCGCTCATTCTCGGCGAAAATGTCGGGGCCATTACCGCATTCCTGCACGAGGCGTTGGCCGCCCTCGGTGACGATTCGGTAACGCAGCAATCGATGATCGACCTCGTCCTTGCATGCGGCGCAACTTCCGTTTCCTGCATGGCGCTGCTTGACAAGGCCCACACCGGACGCTACGGTCATCCCGTACCGACAAACGTGCCTGTCGGCCTCCAGGGCGGTCCTTCCATCGTGGTGAGCGGCCATGACCTGCCCGATCTCGAAGAGCTCCTCAGGCAGACGGAAGGAAGGGGAGTCAAGGTATATACCCACGGTGAAATGCTTCCGGCGCACGGGTACCCCGGCCTGTCGAAATATCCACACCTGGCCGGTCACTTCGGCACCGCCTGGCAGAACCAGCAGAAGGAGTTCGACGGCGCTCCGGCCGCATTTCTCTTCACCACCAACTGCATCCAGCAACCCCGTGAAAGTTATAAAGACCGGGTCTTCACCTGCGGACTCGTCGCATTTCCCGGCGTTTCGCATATAAAAAACCGCGATTTTGAACCGGTCATTCAGAAGGCGCTGTCGCTTTCCGGAAGCCCGGCAATCGGAAAGCCTCTCCTCACCGGATGCGGACACAATGCCGTCCTTTCGCTTGCCGACAAGGTAATCGCACTGGTTAAGACCGGTAAAATAAAGAGATTTTTTGTTATCGGCGGCTGCGACGGCGCAAAGCCGGGCCGCAACTATTATACCGATCTTGCCGATGCCGTTCCCGCCGATTGCGTCATCATCACCCTTGCCTGCGGCAAGTTCCGGTTCAACAGCCATGATTTCGGCACCATCGACGGGATTCCCCGCCTGCTCGACGCAGGACAGTGCAACAATGCCCACTCGGTCATTACCGTCGCGCAGGCTCTCGCCTCTGCGTTCCAATGCGGCATTAACGACCTCCCGGTCTCCATAATCCTATCGTGGTACGAGCAGAAGGCGGTTGCCGTTCTCCTGGCGCTTCTTTCGCTCGGGTTCAAGGGTATCAGAATCGGGCCAAGCCTTCCGGCATTCCTGACGCCGAACGTTCTGGCCGTTCTGGTCAATGCCTTCGACCTGAAGCCCATTGGTACGGTCGGGGAGGATATGGCGGCGATGGTCGGGAAATCGTAACAGGCAGAAGAGAACGGCCGGGGTACCGGCGGATACCCGCCGGTACCTATTCGCTGAAATGTTCTGCGCGGTAGCGCTTGACTATGGAGGTCTTCCATCCATCCCGCGCCATGCCGGCCTTGCGTGAGAGATGTTCGAGAAACTGCACCCGGTCGGGAAGCTGCTCCCACACCTGGGGCAGGAAGGTTGCCTGGTGTGGACCGCTCTGCAGGATAATACCGTCGACCTGCGGTTCTATTTTCTTAAGCAGGTCGGCGGGATTCTTATATTCCAGCAGGGTCGGCTGCGAGAGTACGGACAGTTCTATTTTGATTTCGGGCAGTTCTTCGGGCAAAACTCCCGGAAAACGTGGGTCGGCAAGAGCCGCATTCCGGGCGTTTTCCATGGCCGCCTGAAAGAGCGGCCGAATCGGCTCGATATACCCGATGCAGCCGCGAAGCTCTCCCGCCATGGTAAGCGTCACGAAGCAGCCCCGATGCCCCCTGGCCGCCTCCGGCGAATCCTCCGGCAAGGGAAACGCTTCATTATTCACCGATGCTTCGAGGCTCCGGCGGGCCAGCCGGAGCAGGTATCGTTTAACTTCATCGGTCAACATTCCGGAGGCTCGCCGGACGAAGAATCGGCACGCCCGGAATCCGGTCCGGGTACCAGGGCAATTGACGCGTAACCGACTACCCGCCCGGCTCCCGAATCGGGCGAGGTATCGAATGAGGTCCGGCTGTCAAGAAGCTGCGCATGGAGACCCATTTTCCCGCCAAGGGCCATCGCGATGCGTATCGGCAGCTCGCCGCAGGCCTCAATGTGCGCCTTCGCATTACCGGACAGAATGGCGACAATGCTCCTGTTGTCCTCCAACCTCGCTTCAGCCTGGGTACGATAGTGCGAGAAATCCGAAGAAACCACAACCAGGGTGGAATCGTCAATAAGGGGAAAGATGCATCCGGCCGCTGTCTCCGGATCAACCTGAGAGACCAGAAGCGGAACTATTTTGAATGATGAAAGCCGCCTTTGCAGGAAAGGGAGTTGTACCTCAAGGCTGTGTTCGGGTTCGTGGGCATCATCGTCGGCGCATGCCACCGGGCCATCAAGGAGGGAGCGGACCCGTTCCCGGTCCACGGATACCCGGCCGAGCGGCGTTTCGAACCATGCTGCCGAAGGGGCTGCAATGCCGCGAACCGCCACATAATGCGGAGGGCCCAGTATAATGACGGTTCGTGCGGCGGCATCGATTGCGGCGTACGCCTTTCCTGCTACCGGGCCGGAAAATTGATAGCCTGCATGAGGGCTGATGATAATTTTCGGCGCCCGCGGCAGAGTATTGCCGCCGGCAATGAATTTGTCAACCATGTCCCTGAGTGCATCGATGGCGGCAGGGTAAAAGCGTCCTGCAACGGCAGGTTTCCTTCCCGTTTCATGGAAGGGTCCCGATTGGAAGGTAGTCATGGATTCTCCCCCGTCATATAAGGGGCATCTATTGTCACCAGAGCCTGATTCAGGGCTCTGGTGCCCGGCATCCGGCCGGCATGCCGGTTGCCGGCACGCCCCCGGGCAGCAGATAAAGCCTGTTTTTTACGATATACTCCCCGACCGCATCCGGAATCAGGTAGCGGCACCGGTAGCCTTTCGCAAGGTACTCCCGTAGAATCGTTGCGCTGATGCCCCACTCCGGTGCGGGAAACGGAAGAAAATTGCCGCCGGCAAGCGGGGGAGGAATCAACGGAGAATAGTCGGGGCGGTGCACGACGCAAAATGCAACCATGTGCAGCAAATCCTGGTACCGGTGCCAGGTTTCAATCTCATGCAGGTTGTCGGACCCGATGATAAAGTAAAACGGCCGGTGCGGAAATACCTGCCTGAGCAGTTGTATTGTATCATAGGTATAGGAGAGCCGGGTCTGGTGTACTTCTTCCTCCCGGATCTCAAAGAAGGGTTCGCCGGCTACGGCAAGCTGGAGCATGGCAAGCCGGTGCTGCGCCGATACGCCGGTAAACGGCTTATGGGGCGGCCGTCCCGATGGAATGAAGAGCACCCGGGATAACTTGAAGAAATCAACGGCAAGGGCTGCTATGGCGAGGTGGCCGTTATGGATCGGGTCGAACGTTCCGCCTAGAATCCCCAGTGGCGTCGTATCGGCGCTGGAAAGGGGCGATCCCTCCCCTGCCGGGACGTCACTCTTTGCAGCGGTTAAGCAGCTCGCGGACCCTTGCGGCAATCTCCCCGGTATTTTCCTGAGCGGCAAGCTCATTGAGCACCTCTTCGGCTTCGGCCTTCCGGTTGAGTTCTATCATCATCTGACTCATATTGAGCCGGGCCTGCGGTCCAAATTCCGAAGCGGGATAGTCCTGAAGAAAGGTCTTATAATAAATAATCGCCGCCTCTTTTTGCCCGAGCTTCTGGTAAAACCTGGCAATATCGAATTCTTTTTCCGCCAGGCGTTCTACCGTTGCCTTGAGGTACTTCGCAGCGCTGTCGGCAAACGGGGAGGAGGGGAAACTTTCAAGGAAATCCTTGAATACCCGCTGTGCCTCCGCCATTTCCCCCTGGTCGCGATCAACCGACCGGGACGATTTTAATACGCAATACCCGACTCTGAACCGCGCCTCATCGATGAACGGGGAGCGTGGGAAATCCTGGGTCAGCCTCGTGAATTCAACCTTCGCCTCAGGATAAAATTTCATCTGCATGAGGCACATGGCAAGATAATACTGGGCAGTGTCCATAATCTCGCTGCCGCTGCATTTATCCTTAATATCATCAAGAAGACTCTTTGCGGAGTTTAACTTGCCGGCATTGTACCGTTTTATCGCATCGGCCATATGCACCGAGCAGAGAGCCCGCTGCGACAGGTGCGTTCGCCGCGTTCCGGCGCAGGATAGGCCTATCGCCGCGGCTGCGACACAGCACCACAGAAGTAACTTGTTCCATTTCATTGAATAACAAAATAGAATATGCCCTCCTGCCGTGCGAGGTTGAGGACGGCCCGCTGGGCATTCCCGGTGCGCGAAGGGCTCATCCAACCCGTTCCGGCAACGGCCATAACCGGGACGGTACCCGGAGAGGGCGGGCCATTGTATTTTTGTCTGTCGAAAGCTGCCGGACCGGTCCCGGACCGATTTACCCGAAAAGAAGGAGTTGTCAATTCAATGCAACGAATGTTTCTGCACAGCAAAATACGAGACATCCGCCTTACCGCCGTGCGCCCCGATTATGAAGGCAGTATTACCATTGATGAAGGGTACCTTGAACAGGCAGGTATTCTTCCGTTCGAAGAGGTACATGTCCTGAACCTTTCGACCGGCGGACGAATTGTTACCTATGCAATTTCGGGAGCCCGGGGATCGGGATGCATCGAACTCAACGGCCCCGCCGCCCGTCTCGGCATGCCGGGCGATGAGATCATGGTTCTCACCTATGCACTTCTGGAAAGTGCGGAAATTGAACGGCACAAGCCGACCATCGTTTGCATCAATCCTTCCCGACAGAACCGGTGAACTCAAAAGATACGACAGCCGCTCCAACGGAAAAATCGCCGAAAAACCTGCTCATTTTTATAACTATCGGCGTTATCCTTTTACTCGCGGTGTTTCTGGGCGTTGCGCGCCGCGGCGGGGCGGGAGCCGCTGAACCGGTCAAGACCGAGAGACGGGCAACGGTTCCGTACCTCGGACCGGTCCAGGTATTAAACGGATGCGGCGCGGTTGGGGCCGGCGAAATAATGGCGGATTTCCTGCGATCCAGGAACTTCGACGTGAAAAATATCGGTAACGCGCCGGAACGGAATTATCCATTCACCCTTGTTATCGCACGGACAAAGAATATGACCGTTGCGCGTCAGATAACGGATTCGCTTCCTGCAGGCCGTTGCATGCTTCTGCGCAACGGCGATACAACCTATCAGGTCACCGTCATCATCGGCTCAGACTATCCCGATTACAAAGAGAGACTCCAGTGAAAAAAAAATCAAGACAGCCCCTGGCGGGGATTCAGCTCGTCGACGTCATTGTTGCGGCGGCGCAGGATAAACTGGCCGAAAATATTACGGTCATCGATCTGCGCGAAGCCGAGGCAATGGCGGATTATTTCATCATCTGCGGAGGGGAAACCGATGTGCAGAACCGCGCCATCGGCGATGCAATAGTTGCTCTTTGCGCCGAACGCGGCACCAGGCCCTGGCATTTCGAGGGAGAAACCGAGGGACGGTGGGTTCTCCTGGATTTTTCCGATGTGGTGGTCCACATCATGCTCCCGAGTCTGCGGTCCTATTACAATCTCGAAGCAATGTGGGCATCGGGGAAACGGCTCGATTATTGATTGAAGATGGCAGGCTGCCCGCTATGCCGGTTCAGCTTGCCGCCATCAAACTACCGATTTTTAAAGTGTTCGGCCAGCGTGTTGAGCTGTCCCTGGGAGGGACGAACGCGCGGGGCTCTCTTTCCCAGGTTTTTCATCGAGAGAGAGATACGCCGTTTTTTGGAATCAACCTTGAGAATCCGCACATCAACCTTATCGTGCAGCGCCACTACCTGCTCGGGAGATTCTACATACTCATCGGCAAGCTGTGAGATATGAACCAGCCCGTCACAAACGGCGTTAATATTGATAAATACGCCGAAGGGGGTAATATTGGTGACTTTCCCGGAGATGATGGAACCCTCTTTGAGCTCGGCGAGCTTCAGCTTGCGCTTCGATTTTTGAACCGAAGGCCCCGAAGGCCGGATGGAGGCACGGAGCTGCGGGATCAGCTTTTTCTCGATGTAAATTTTGCGGACAAAATCCTCGGTTGCAAATGACCGCAGCATCTCCGGATCGGTCATAAGGGTATCGAGCGAGACGCTGATCTGCTCCCCGGCCTCATCGAGCCACCCATAATGATCGGGATGCACGAGTGACCGGTCCCGCATATCCTCGCCCGCCGGCGTCATGACGAATCCGGCGATATTCCTGAACATGACCTCGGTCATGCCGGGAACCTTGAGAAGGGCATTCTTGGAAGCGATCGGTTCCTGGGTGTCGGCGGTGCGGATATTCTGCAGCACTTCGCCGGTCACGCACGACATGCGCGCCACGGGCGAATCGACGATCTCCCGGACCGAAACGCCTTTATGCAAAGCAGCATCGGTAAGAATGCGGTCGATGATGGTGGCAAAACGGTCGCGCTGAACCGCGCGCTGAAGCGGATGCACCGAATAGAAATCGACACCGATACAGGGGATGAGGCTGATCGGCTTCAGGCACATGAGCGCAACGCCGTAGAGCGTGCGCATGTCCGCATCGAGAAGCGTTTCAAATTTTTTCTTCACCCATTCCGAATCGCAGGGATTCCGATCGGCGGGATCGGTTGCGCTCCGTGATATCGGCGTGGGAGGCTCCGTCTCCGAGGGCGGGGAGACAATCCGGGCAAGTACGGCTTCCGCTTCGGCGGCATTGTCATTGTCAACAACGATGATTTCCGAGGGACGATGACGAAGGAAAAACTGCCGTATGCGGTCGTATGAGCCGATTGACCCGTCGGCGGCGCGTTTTTCGGAGGTGGCCCCGAGCAGGTCGCCATGGCCGCTCACGACCAGAAACAGCATGTGCTTTGCCGGAGAGGCGTCGACAATGCAGAGCGATCCTCGTTTTTCTTCCTCGGCAAATTTTTTCTCAATTTCGGGAACTATCCGCGATGCGATCCATTCCCAGGCCTCCTGCAGTAACCGGATTTTTACGTCGCGTTCGATGATCGGCTCGAGCAGGCGTTGCCAGCTGTCATCAATGGTTTCGCAGAGGAAATCGAACCCGCTGAAATCGGGATTCTGGATGAAATGGTGGCGCAGGAGCTCGGTTATGCGGAAAATCTGAACTCCGAGCTTGCACCGGATCGATTTATCCTCTTCGGCCGCCAGAAGGGTCAGGATTTCTTCTTTGGTAAGCTCCGCAAGGCGCAGCTCCTTTTGAAGGTACCGGGAAAAACGCGGATCCTGCCGGTTCTTCGGTGTTACCTCAAAATAACCGTCCTCATAGGCAAAGTCCCGGACCATGGACCTGATGGTATCATCGTAGGCCAGCCTTTCGGCCAGAACATCCTTTACTCCCTGTATGACATCGTCAACGGTTTTCAGCGCGGGGTCTTTCCCGATATACTCCTCGGCAAGCTCCTCAATCGTCCGGCTCTGTTCCTCCTGGCAGGCGATCAGATCGGCCAGGGGCTCCAGGCCTTTTTTAGCGGCCAGCTGTCCCCTGCTTCGGGGATTGGGCCGCAGAGGAAGCAGCATATCATCGAGATCGAAGGCATCGGAAGAAAGATTCACCCGATTCTCAAGGGACGGCACCAGCAGGTTGGCCTTCTTGAGTGCATTCAGGACCCGTTTCTTTTTTGAAACGAGTTCTTCCATGCCCTTCAGGAAGTCGAAGATCTCCCAGACAACCGCAACAGGCAGTTCAACGGCTACCTCCGGCCGGTATTCAGCCAGATAATAGGGAGTGTCGCCCTTTTGGAAACCATCACAAATGAGCTCAGACAGGGATGCTGAAATATTCCACTTCTCGGAAACTTGCTTGGTAAATTCTATCATGAGGTCCGAACGACAAAGGAGGATAATAAGTGCAATCGGAGGTAAAAAATAAAATATGCGCGCTCCTGAGGCAACAAAACTTTTTCAGCCTGCCTTAAACCGTCGGCAGGTTCATCCGCTCGGCGGGGTAAAACTAAAGAAGCGGAGGGTCGCCGGACCTCTCCGCTTCAATACATGCTCTACATCCCGACCGGTGCTACTTCTTCTTCTTTTTTGCCGCCGCCGCCGGCTTTTTCTTGGCGACAACTTTCTTTTTTGCTGGCACTTCACTACCTCCTTAAAGAAGGAAATGATGGTGAAAGGATTCGGCTGTCGACCGTCCGGACCTTCTGCTGCTTCCGGACCAACCCGCCGTTTTCATAGGCGTTGCTCAATCTCGGATAGTACCCTTACTTTACTTGCAGCAATCAACCGTACCGGGCTTATTACATGATCATCTATAATATCAAACTTTCCACACAGGGAAGTCAACAGAAATCTTGCAATATTCGATTTTTTTTTGGCCCGGAGCCGGTTTTTTTTCCGATCGTATCCTATCCTTGACATGATACGGTCATCCGGCCGGAACGATCATGCAAAGTTAGCCCGCACTTTCTTTGTTCCGCGCGCGGCGTTAACGAACTCAATCGCCTCACGCGGGTCATCGGTGACCTTTATGAGATCAAGGTCATGCGGAGAGACATATCCCTGCGCCTCCAGCATTGAGGCGTCGAGCCATTTGAGCAGCCCCTGCCAGTATGCTTTACCCATCAGGACCAGCGGGAGCGCTTCAACTTTCTGCGTCTGCACGAGGGTAAGCGTTTCAAACATTTCATCCAGGGTCCCGAACCCGCCGGGCATGATAATGACCGCAGAGGTGTATTTAAGGAACATGACCTTGCGGCAGAAAAAGTGGCGGAAACTGAGCATGACCTTCAGATAGGGGTTGGGAAGTTGTTCAAAAGGCAACTGGATATTAAGCCCTATGGATATTCCCTTTTCAAGAGAAGCTCCCTTGTTGGCCGCCTCCATGATGCCGCCGCCGCCGCCGGTGATTACACCGTAGCCGTTGCGTGCGGCCAGGCGGCCAAGCATAACGGCCATTTTATAATAGGGATGGCTTTTGCGTGCCCGTGCGGAACCGAATACCGTAACGCACGGGCCGAGTTTTGAAAGGGTTTCGAACCCCTCCACAAATTCCGCCATTATTCTGAAGAGACGCCAGGTATCTTCCTGCTGAATATTGTTCGATCCGTTGTTGTTGCTGCCGGGCATGGTCGTCTGCACCATCCTCTCATTGCCAAGCGGGCAGGAGGCGGCATCCGCCGCGCTGACCGGGGTTAAGGATTTAAGAATTTTTAACCGGAAACAAAAAAATAACTTTCCCCATCGTCGACAGGCGGGAGCGATTCGCCTGCCCGGGCCAGTGCAACAATCATAGCATAAAAGTCGGTAATCGGCCAGGCAGTGAAGTATTTTGGCTACTATTCGGCATACATACAGTAAAGAGAGCCCGAAAAAGATGAGCCCCGCCCGTATTGCCCAGGTCTACCGGCATCTCAAACCGTTTCTCGCCCGGGAGGCAGACCTTTTCCTGTTTGTCGATATCCCTTCCCAGAGACTGTCCCTCTGCCGGGGGATGGAAATAACCGGGTCCTTCGATATTGCAACCGCCCTGCGGGGAGTCGGCAATCGCTCCGGTTCGCTGAAGACGCCGCCCGGCATCCACCGCATCCGCGAAAAAATAGGCGCGGGAGCACCATCGGGCCGAATATTTATCGGCAGGGAGGACACCGGTACAAACTGGGATGGAGAACCAGCCCGGGAAGGCCTGATTCTCACCCGGATCATGCGGCTTGAAGGGCTCGAACCCGGCCTGAACAAGGGTCCCAGCATCGATTCCTTTGAGCGATTTATCTACCTGCACGGCACCAATCATGAGGCAACGATCGGCACGCCGCAGTCGCAGGGATGCATCGAGCTGCGGAATCGTGAATGTATAGAGCTGTTTGATGCCGTGACCGAGGGAACGATAGTTTTTATCGAATGCGGCCTCCCTTTCCCTTAACGGATACCTCTGCTCGCAGATTCATTTCATCGGCATTCTCGGCACCGGCATGAGTGCGCTGGCTCAATACCTCGCCTGGCTGGGCGTCGTCGTCTCCGGATCCGACCGCCTCCTTGACAGCAAAGAAACGGCAACCGTCCGGGGCAAGCTCCTCGAACTCGGCTGCAATCTGTTTCCCCAGGATGGCTCAGGCATCGCGGCATCGACCGACGCGGTCTGCGTTTCCACCGGAATTGAAGAGTCGAACCCCTCGATCATCGCTGCCCGGGAAAGGGGCATACCGGTCTTTCATCGGTCGGATGTCCTGGCGGCGATCAGTGCCTCCCGGGAAACTATTGCCGTGGCCGGCACCAGCGGCAAATCGACCGTTACCGCGATGATCTTCGAGTTCCTTACCGCCTGCGGAAAAGCTCCCTCGCTCATCAGCGGCGCTCCGCTCACCCGGCTCGAAAAGGAGGGTCTTATCGGTAACGCCTGCTACGGATCGTCCGCACTCCTGGTGATTGAGGCCGATGAGAGCGACGGCACCCTTGTCAAATACAAACCGGCCGCTTCGGTTTTCCTGAATATATCCCGGGACCATAAGAGTGTGGAGGAGGTGACGTTGCTTTTCGCTACCCTTGCTGCGCAATCGGCATGGAGCGCCGCCAATGCCGACGACGCCGCCCTCGATCCCCTTCCGGTGACCGTACGGTTTGGCACCCGGGTGCCGGGACGCGGGGGTGCGGCCTGGAAACCCGATGCCATCGAACTTTCACCGCATGCAACGACGGTATGTCGCCGGCAACGACGCCACCGGCTAGCAATACGTAACTGAACGAGGCGCCCAGAT
>CAWDOZ010000034.1:0-31435 GCA_963803935.1 uncultured Fibrobacterota bacterium
AAATGATTCAATTCTATCATTAATATCACCTTTGTATATCTTTCATCAACAATTAGCAACATTATTTATAAGTATATGAAAAATAATACTTTAAAAGTAATATTCCGGCCTGTTTATTCGCATGAAAATGATGAAAACCTTGCAATTCAAATCGATATGTGATATGTTTCTATCATATCTCACCTATCGATCGTTCGGTAATGATAATCGTTCACTGTTATAAGCATAACTCCCCGGCAAAAGGCATTTAAGCCCGGGGCTTCGATTTTCAAAATGCGTGCATTCCGATCCCGAGGGGTCGGCGATTGTCTCAGGGATGGTTGGCTGCTGCAGGGACATTGCGCACCGTTATTTCACTTATTACAAGGCAGGTAGTCGATGAAATCCGATCGACAGGGTATATATTGCGTAATTGCCGCTGCATTTGCATTTCTGTTGCTGACCATGATCACCGAGGTTTCCGCAAAATGCTACTATATCGATGCAGAAAACGGCTCGGATAATAACAGCGGCACCTCGCCGTCGCTTGCATGGCAAACGTTGGATTTCGCCTCGGGCGAAACACTGGGTCCGGGAGATTCGCTCCTGCTCAAGAGAGGTTGTCAGTGGATGGAAGGTTTCGAATGTTACGCGAAGGGCGCCCCGGGGCAGCCATTTTACCTCGGAGCATACGGAAGCGGGACGGCGCCGGTTATCAATGACTCAACCGATGAAAACGGTTTCGGTATTGAATTGTTGGGGTCGCGGGTTGTCGTTGAAAGTCTTCTTGTCAAGAACGGCCTCAATGGCGGGATCTTCCTCACCCAGTACGCCGATAGTTCCATTGTTCGTAATTGCGAGGTAACGGCAAGCGGCACCGGCATCGAGGTGCAGGGCCGTTATGACCTGGTGCGGGGAAATTACCTGCACGATCTGACCATGATTCTGAACGAGCAGGGAAATGAGGGCGATTACGGCGCCGTCGGCGTCACGGTCAACAGTTCCTGCAATGAAATCTGTTATAACCGGATGATACGATGCAGCGCGCCCTGCTACGAGGGGGGTGCGGATGGCGGCGTCGTTGAACTGTACGGCACAACCGACTCCTGCCTGATCCATCATAATCTCGGTGTCGCGTGCAATGGGTTCGTAGAAGTCGGCGGCGGGTCGGCAATAAACACCAGGCTATACTATAATGTACTGATCAACAACGGGGTGGGAATATGCATTCACCTGAACGACCAGTTTGCCAGCGTCGTGCAGAATTTGCGGATGGAAAATAATACCATCATCGATACGACCTCCGGGACGACCCCGACCTACGACCTCATCGACTTCATCGGCACGCCGACCCCTTCAACGTTTCTTTTCAGAAACAACATCGTCCTGGTTAAAAACTTCTCCTACATCGTTCAGACGACCAATGCATCAAGCGGCTGGTCGTTTACCCATACCCATAACCTTTACTTCCTCGATAATTCCGCCATAAAACTCAACATGACTCTCGATTCCGGCGAAACGCAGGGAAATCCCGATTTCGTCAATTATGCAGATACCAACCTGCGCCTGGCAGCGAACAGCCCCGCAATAACCGACGGCCTGCCGCTGGGATATACCCTTGACTTCTACAACAACCCGGTTCCCACGATTCCGTCACTGGGGGCAATTCAATATACTGCATCCGTCGGCGCAGGCACCCCGCCGGCAGCCCTCGCTCCCGTCCTTGCAGCACCCGCGAACGGGGCGACCGGGCAAGCCTCGGCGCTTCGTTTGAGCTGGACCTCGGTAAGCGGCGCGGCCTCCTATACCGTACTGGTTTCCACGAGTTCTACCTTTGCAAATACCGTATTCATCCAGACCGGCACCGGATGCACCGACTCGGTCAGCGGTCTCCTGTACGGCGGAATCTCTTATTACTGGCAGGCAGGCGCTGCGAGCGCCTCCGGAACCGCATGGTCGGGGGTATGGAGCTTTGTGACGAGTACCCCTCCGGCTTCGCCGACCCTTCTTTCGCCGACCGGCACGAAGCAATGCGCCAATGGACAATCGTTGACCTTCACCTGGAGCGCGGTCGCATCGGCAAATTCCTACACGGTTCAGGTGGCGCTTGATTCCACGTTCAGCAGCACGACGTTTTCCCAGACCAGCCTGACAACATCCTGCTCCTTCACGCCCGACCATGCCGGATCGAACTACTGGCGGGTAAACGCCGCCGATGCGGCGGGCACGGGCACCTGGTCGGCCACCGGGGTTTTCATGGATGAAGGCACCGCAACGCTGCTTTCAAAACCCCTCCCGGCAATGCCATCGTTCAGCATGAAAAACGGCATGCTCTCTTACTCGCTTGATAAGGAATATCCCGTTGAGATAAGGATTTTCGACCTGCTCGGCAGGCAGCTGTTTGAGCTCAACCGGATCCAGCAGCCGGGCAGCTACTCCTTTTCCCTGAGAGGCTTGAATCTCGGCTCAGAACTCCATATTGTCAGCTTCAAGGCGGGAAATGTGGAGCAACGAATATCGGTCCCCGGAAGAATATCAGGAAGATAATTACTTATAATAGGCCAAAAGCCTCCGCGCCCGCGAAGCCGGGCTGCGGGGTCTTTGGCTCACCCCTTCCTGCGGAAGGGGGAACCTCACCCCGGCCCAAAGCGGCCGGACCTCTCCTATTGGAGAGGTATTTTAAAAGCAAAAAAATCCAAACAATCGGCAAACGCTCTCCCCCTCCCGCAACGCCCTCTTTCAGGGTAGAAAAAACACAAAAGATTTTGTACGGCCAACCCTCTGTGGTTGCCTCGAATTGATGGATCCGAAGGGGCACGGCACGCCGTGCCCCTACAAAGGCATTACTAATCAGGATTTTTGTATGTGTTTTCTACCTAATGGAGGCGTTGCGGAGGAACGCGAGCGCCTGCTGAGCATCGCGAGGCAGGCAAAGTCGCGTTCTTCCGCAGGAAGGGGTGTGCCTAAAGACGCGTGCCTTTCGCGGCTTTAGGCCAGGGGGAACCATTGTAAATGGTTCCCCCACAAAAGGCATTTGATTTAAGCTCGGATCCCCCACCTGAGTACTATCATTATTATTTATTATTATTGCCCTCCCGTATCCTGAATGAGTATTTTAATTTGATTGTTCTTTTTTATAGTCTCTGTCGATTCTCAGGCTTAATTTCCGGACATTACTATCTCCCTGGCACCCGTGCTTCAGGGGTATCTTAATACATACGGAGGTTACATGAAGAAATACCCGGCAGCTTCGATTCGCAATATTTGCCTTGTGTCCCACGGCGGCGTTGGAAAAACCTCTCTTCTCGAAGCGGCATGCTTCACCGCGAAGGCGACTTCGAAACTCGGTAAGGTCAATAACGGAACCAGTATTTTTGACAACCGTACCGATGAAAAAGAACGAAAAATGACCATCTCCATGCACCTCGGATTCTGTGAGTGGCAGGAGACCAAAATCAATATTCTCGATACTCCCGGATTCCTCGACTTCCTTGGCGACGCAAAGGCGGCCCTCAGGGTGGTGGAATCGGCTGTCGTGGTCATCGATGCCCAGGACGGTATCCAGGTCGGCACCGAGCTGGTATCACGGCTCATCGATGAGGCGAAGGTCCCCAGAATGTTCTTTGTTAACAGCATGGACAAGGAAATTGCCGATTTCGCCGGGAAACTCGATGCACTGAAGGCGGCCTACGGATCATCCGTTGCGCCGGTCACGATCCCGATAGGCAGCGGTGCATCGTTCAGGGGCGTCGTGGACCTGATCTCCCGCGAGGCGTTCGAATATACGAAGGACGGAAGCGGCATCGGCAATCCGATTCCGCTTCCCGCCGATATGGCGGCAACGGTTGATGAGCTTCGCCAGTCACTCATGGAATCGATTGCGGAATCCGACGAGCAGCTCATGACCAACTATTTTGAAAACGGGACATTGACCGATGTCGAGCTTCGGCGGGGAATGTCGAAGGGATTTGCCGGCGGAAATTTTCAACCGGTTTTTTGCGGATGTGCCGCGCTCAACATGGGCGTCGACCGCCTGCTCTCGGCAATGGTAGCGCTCTGCCCGCCCGCCGATTCACGAAAAACCGTCGATACGCTGGACGAGGATGACAAGCCGGTCGCCTCGCCCTGCTCGGATTCCGCCCCGACCATCGCTTTCGTGTTCAAGACCCTTTCCGAGGAACACCTGGGTGAGTTCAATCTGGCCCGTGTATTCAGTGGAAAGCTCGTCACCGGCCATGACGTGGCCAATGTTTCGAAGGGCCATACCGAGCGAATCGGAAATATGTATTACCTGCGCGGCAAGGAGCGTACCGATACAACCGAACTGTGCGCCGGGGATATCGGCGGGCTGCTGAAATTGAAATACACCCATACCAACGATACCCTTGCCGACAAAGCAGCAAACGTGCACCTGGCGAAAACCGTCTTTCCCGAACCGCTCGTCAGCGTCGCAATTGCAGCGAAAAACAAAGGCGACGAGGATAAAATCGGTGTCGGACTCGCGAAGCTGCACGAGGAGGATGCCACCTTTACCTATAAATTCCATGGCGATATCAAGCAATCGATTCTCTCGGCCATGGGTGATATCCAGCTTGAGGTTATTCTTGATAATCTGAAAAACCGCTTCAAGGTCGAGGTGGAGCGTTTCCACCCTAAGATATCCTACCGGGAAACGGTGACCCGGCCGGTGAAATACGTAGAATATACCCATAAGAAACAGACGGGCGGCGCAGGGCAGTATGCCAGGGTTTTTATCGATCTCGAACCGCTTCCGCGCGGAACCGGATATGAGTTCGTCGACAAGATCGTGGGTGGGGTAATCGACCAGTCGCTGCGCCCGTCGGTGGACAAAGGGGTGCACGCGAAACTCGAGGAAGGCATTGTTGCAGGCTATCCGATCGTCGACGTGCGCGTTGCGCTCGTGGACGGCAAGACGCATCCGGTGGACTCGAAGGATATCGCCTTCCAGATTGCCGGGCGTGAAGTATTCAAGAAGGCCTTTGAAATGGCTTCGCCGATTCTTCTGGAGCCGGTTGTCGATCTGTCGGTAACGGTGCCGGACGAGTATACGGGCGATATAATGGGCGACCTCTCCTCGCGCCGGGGAAAAATCAGCGGCATGACCCCCGACGGGAAGTACCAGACCATCGCGGCAAAGGTGCCGGAGGCCGAAATCCAGACCTATTCGACAACCCTCCGGTCCCTTACCCAGGGACGGGGATTCTTTTCAAAGAAATTTTCACATTACGAAACCGTTCCGCCGGAACAGGCGAAGCGGATAATCGATGCAACGGCCAAATCCGAACAAAAACACGAGGAGTAGCATAGAACCCGGCCATGACCCTGAAAACCATCCAGTGGCTTGATGATGCTGTTCTGGCTATCGACCAGACGCTGCTTCCGGCCGAGCTGGTGTATGACCGCATCGAAACTATCGAATCGATGTGGGATGCGATCAAACGCCTTAAAATCCGCGGGGCCCCGGCGATCGGTATCGCCGGGGCGTTCGGCCTCTATCTCGGTGTACGCTCCGTGCCGGATGCTGCCGGAATCGAGGCATTTTATTCGGTGCTCCTCGAAAAGGCCGCCTACCTTGCTTCATCCCGTCCCACGGCGGTCAACCTCTTCTGGGCCCTGAACCGGCTCAAGGAGAAAGCCTCATCTTTGCGGGCCGGGGGGAGTTCCGTCGCACAGATCAAGAAAAACCTGCTCGACGAGTCGATTGCCATCCTGGAAGAGGATCGCCGCATGTGCCGGGCCATCGGCGAACACGGCTTCAGGCTCATCGATGGAAAGAAAACGATACTGACGCACTGCAATGCGGGCGGCCTCGCGACCTCGGAATACGGCACCGCGCTGGCTCCGGTCTATGTGGCGCTCGAACGCGGGCAGACTATCCGTGTGTTCGCCGACGAGACGCGGCCGCTCCTGCAAGGCGCCAGGATAACCGCGTTCGAACTGAGCCGGGCAGGGATTCCGGTCACCCTTATCTGCGACAATATGGCAGCCGTGGTGATGGCGCAGGGAAAAATCGATGCCGTTATCGTTGGCGCCGACCGTATCGCTGCGAATGGCGATGCCGCCAACAAGATCGGGACGTACAGCCTCGCCCTTGCCGCCTTTGCCCATGGGGTTCCATTCCATGTGGCAGCACCTGCTTCTACCTTCGACCTTACCCTGAAATCCGGATCGGAGATTCCGATTGAAGAACGCGACGAAGCGGAAATCACCTGCGGCTTCGGAAGGCGAACGGCGCCTCCCGGCATAGACGTTTTCAATCCGGCATTCGATGTGACTCCATCCCGCTATATCACCTCCTTTATTACCGATCGGGGAGTCATCGATCCGCCGTTTTCCAATAACTTTCAATCCCGGCTCGGCCCTCCCTGACCCGCCGTGCCTTCGAACCCGTATGCCTACCGGAACCGTTCGCCTGTTCAATGATATTCTCGGCAATGGATTCATCGACCCCGATGATGGCTCGCCAAGCCTCAGGGTATCGTACCGGTCCATACCCAAGGCCGGCTATAAAATCCTTTGTGAAGGTCAGGCCGTTAGGTTCGAAGTCGCGCCGTCGCCCCACGGTCCCATTGCGATCAACGTCGCTGTAATCGAAAACTGATCCCCTTCGTATCAAGCTCCTGATAACGATTGTTGCCCATCCGGTTTTTACGTATTTTATTAGAAATGATAATCCAGCAATCATTTACGCGCGTAACACTCGGTCTCGATATCGTGCGCAGGATCCCCGATGGACCCTTTAAGGGCTACCATGAACTTGGATCGATCAAACATGCGATCGATTTATGTGATACCGTGGGCATCGAGGAGTCGGACACGGACCTTGTCGAATGTACCGACCCGCATGTTCCCGGTGATGAACGGAATACCTGCCTCAAGGCAGCTGCTCTCCTGAGGAAAAAATTCGGCATCGGGCAAAAGGTTCATATTACCATTGAAAAGAGGATTCCGGCTGAGGGTGGCCTTGCCGGCGGCAGTGCCAATGCCGCAACAACCCTCGAAATTCTCAACCGGCTGTGGCAGCTCGATCTGTCAACCGCCGAGTGCATCGACCTTGGACGGTTGATCGGTATGGATGTGCCTTATTTTTTCATCGGGGGCAGCGCCTTCGATTCCGAGGCCGGGCTGCGGCTCGAACCTATCGAAACGGAATGCTCGTTTGTCCTGGTGCTTGCATGCCCGGATTTCGGCGTTTCTACAGCAGGAGCCTATGCCGCGCTCGATTACGATACGATCGGCCGGAACCGGGGAGCCACCGCATCGCTTCGAGCAGCGCTTGAAGCCGGGAATGCCGAAGCGGTCTTTCCCTTCCTGCATAACGATTTTGAGGCAAGCGTTTTTGCCGGTTACCCGCGACTCGCCGCAATCAAAAGGGAACTGCTTTCAGCAGGGTGCACGGCGGCACTGCTGACCGGGTCCGGTTCGACGATCATCGGCATTGCGCGCGACCGGAGTCATGGAATGGAGGTACAAGGGAAAGTCTCCTGCCGGACCATACTGGCGGAAACGCTGTCGAGAGATCACCGGCCGGATTGAAATTGCCGGTCCGGGGAGTATCCGTAAGGAGAACCGCTCTACCGTCCCCACGGCATAAATGCTGGATTGTAAAGCCCATAACCAAGGCTGTTGCCGGCGGCGGGATTGATGACCATGAGGTTGAATTGCAGGTGGTCCGAAGGCTTCCAGGCAAGGGAGACATCGAACGGGATATTTTTAAGATAGTTCATTGACTGAAGATTTTGGGCAGACAGGTTCTGGTAGGGCGAAAACGATGAGTAAATCGGGAGGCTGAAATTGAGATTAAGCGTTACCGGCCCTGAAAACTTGTATTGCATCATCGTCGAATAGAAGCTCTCGGACTGGAGGCTTGAAGAGCCCATCCCGCTTGCCATGCCGAAACTCAGACTGTGGCTGATGGATAATGGCGAAGGCGTTGCAACTCCCTGCAGGCTTGTCGATGCGCTCTGGCTCGGAGCACCCTGATCCTGTGCAGCCTGCCCGCAGGCTATTGAAGCGAAAATCAGCAGCATTACGATTAAATTGGAAGTTTTCATCACCCCTCCCGGCGTCCTTAAATAATATAATATATCGTCTCCCGGAGGCAGAGGCAGGTTCAGGGGCGCACCCCCTGTAAGTGGCGCGGTGCAAAAAGTGCTCCATCGGATGGAGAATTGTAATCAGGCTGAATAGTTGGGTGTGATAAATTTTATATTTTGAAGCATTATCATCCGCCTGACAGGCGCTTCCGGAGGAGTATTTCATGAATGTGAGTTATCGCCGGATTTTTCTCCTGGTAATGGTAACGGCAGCGGTAACGGTCCAGGCCCAGGACTACCCTTTTACCGATAATTTCACCGACCCGGCGCAGACCTCGCTGCGCTGGAGCCAGATCTTCCCCGATTCATTTACCAGAGATGCGGAAAATGGTGCCTATACCCTGACCAATCTGCACAGGAATCCTGCCATCGCAGGCCTGGTATACCACTCCTTCGCCACGAGGGTGCAGGCCTTCACCGCATCCTGCATTCTCAAGCGGCCAACCGACAGCACGGTCGCCGGAATGTGGGTCTGCCTGACGGTTCCCCCTTCGGGCGGGGCTGTTACCGGTTACAGCATTCAGGTTGGCAAAGGCGGTATTCTTTCGGCATATAAAAACGGGGTCACCGCCTCCACCCTTGCATTTTCCGCCCAATATCATCTGCAGGGCCTAATCGATACGATCATGGCCAGCAAAGTTGCGGATACCTTTTTCATATTCTGTAACGACGTCTTCCTCGGAAGATTTACCGACTCGGTATCGCCTATACCTTCAGGCGACCTGGGGCTCTTTATCCAGGGTAATGCCTCGGCCATGTTCGGCAATGTCACTTTTTCCGACCAGGGTACGCCGGGAACCTTCACCGCCTGCATGACCGACAGCTTCCGCGGAAGCAGCATCGATAAACGGTGGCTCCTCAATCCGGCGCAGTTTTTCACCCTGCATAAAGGCATTTTCGATATTGCAGTCCCGCCTTCAAGCGGAGCCTACGGCGATGTCAGGATGTCGCTCGACACCTTTGTAACACGACTGGTGGTCTCCTGGCGGGGCGGGGACTCGGTGCAGCTGTACGGCAGCTACCTTTTCGGTCCCACCGACGCACGCGGAAAAACCCCGATGGCGCAATTCGGCATCTACGGCATGCGCGCCGGCCGCGCCTTCCTCAACAGCACCGACTCCGCCATCCAGCTCAAATCGTGCCCGTTCATCAAGGGCAAGGCATTCTGGCAGCCCGGCCACGATACGGTTTTTTACCGGGATACTATAGACGTTCGTAAAGGCAGGACTTCGGGCTATTATCTGATGTATGTAAACGGGATAATCCTCGATTCCCTGCCGGCAGCGCAGGTTAAATTTCCGCTTCTGGGGGCGGGGATGTTCTGCTGGGGAAAACAGGCGATCAAGGTGGAGTATTTTCATGCCGGGCCGACCATTGCCGAATGTCAGCACGGCCAGCCGGTAGAGCAACTTCGGAATTCCAATGGACCGGTAATTCCGGCGGCTCCGGTGACGGCGGGGCATGCGGCTCTCCCGCAATCGGGAAATACGGCAGCGAAGCCGGATACTCCTTAAAACAAAGGGAAGGTATCGAGATTTATGGCTGGCAGCAATTTCAATAATTGCTTTTCGGCTATTTTAGATTTTTGTTCTTTTGGGATTTCCAGACTTCTATGAATAACCGAATGATTGCTACTGCAGTTTTTTTTAAACTTCCAATTCATTGAGATGGCCGAGCCCGGCCACAAAATTAATTTTAAAATCAAAGTCAACATCCGGGCGTTCCGGGGGGCACCCTGAAGGGTGCCCCCCGGCGCGCCTCCGCCGGGCTCTCGGCAAAGCCGAGCCGGTATTTCCAGCCCTGCGGCTTCGCCTGGGTCTGGAAACACTGTCGGGGTCGCTGTCGCTCTCCCCGACACCCTCTGTCCTCGCTAACGCAACGTCAAAAGATTTTAAGAAAGGATTCAACATGTTGAACCCCTACAAATTTATATAATCTTTCATGAGTTTTCTACCAAATGGGAGCGTTGCGGGGGTGCGAGAGCGCCTGCGGAGCGCAAGCGAGGCAGGCATCGCCTCGCACCTCCGCAGGAAGGGGTGTGCCAAAGACCCCGCAGCCCGGCTTTGCGGGCGCGGAGGCTTTGGCCAGGGGCTGGCACAATTAAAACTAATAATAATCCGTCCATTTTCCCTTTTGGGGAAAATGGAACCCGCGTAGCGAGGTTCCCCCACCAAAGGCTGTATAATTATTCTCCTTCTTTTACCATCCGCTGAATGGTCGCCTTCAGCGCCTGGAAATGATCATCATCGAGATTCTTCTTCAGGAATGCCCGGTCTTCCTTGAATTTTTTATTCGCGTCGTCGATCCGCTGATCGGAAAGCATCCCGTAGAGATCGTTGAACTCCTGCATTGCCTGGTCCTGGTCCGACCGCTTCCGGGCGGCCCCGGAAATGACGGCGGCCCGCTGTTCCTTGAGCTCCGCAACCCGGTTCTGGTCACTTTCAATTATCCGTTGGGCTGCGCCAAGTTCGGTCTCGATCTTTTTCAACGTTTCCTGCACCGACAGTCTTCCGGAGAGCAAGGTCTTTTTTATCGCTTCGCCGTTTGCCTGAAGCGAGGCCGTCGTTTTGTTGTTTTCGGCGATGGCAGCGGCATATTTGGCCGCGGGATCGCCGGCGGCCTTGGTCTGCTGCGCCTGCTGTGTCTCTACGGATGCAATGTCCTGGGCATTTTTCGCCTGTTCATTCGCCAGCACGGCAAGCTCCTTCTGTTGCGCCGCCTGCAGGCTGTCGGCCCGCATTTTTTCTGCAGCCGCAGATGCCGAGGCCAGCCGGTCCCTCTCCTGGATTGCGGCGAGATCCAGTTTGATTTTCGCGATTGCTGCGTGCGATTTATCGATCTCCGCCTGAATGGCCGCCTTCTGCCTGGCCATGGCATCGACCAGGCCCCGTATGCGGATAATAGATGCCATATCGGTTGAATCTGCAGCAAAATTATCGTGAAGCAGATTCGCCTTATTCTTTGCAAGAGTCGCCTTTTCATCGTTTTTAGCCCGCAGCAGGCTGTCCGATGAAGCGTCTGCCGCCTGTGATTGCATAGTCAGGTCGGTCATCGATTTTTGCGCAGCTTCAATGAGGATATTGAGGGAATCGCCCAGATCGATCAGCTGGATTGCTTCTTTTTCTTGCCGACGACCATACTGTCCATAAGTGCCAGACGTATCGGGGCGGCGCTCCTGACCGGCGGATTTGTCTGCACGAACTGGGCCAGGTTCTTGCGGGCCGCGTCCCGCGCCGCTATTGCGGCCGAGTAAGCCGGTGCATTGGACGAAAGCGCGTTGTCGACAAGCGGCCGGATGCCGCCGGAGGTGGAGGCGGTAAAGGCCGCCTCGCGCTCTTTGAGTCCGGGGGTATTCGCGGCAATGGAGTCTCTCTCCCCCGTTAAGGTATCGAGGATTGCCTGGCGTGAATCGACCAGGGACTTGCTCGCCTTGCTCCGCCCACCCTGCGCCTGCATCGCCTCATCCCGGAGTTCGCTGGCGACGGCGACCTGACTGTCAAGAACGAGTTTCGTTTTCAAGGCCGTGAGAACCGCCCGGTCCTGGGACAGATTCTGTATATCAGCTTCCGCTTTGGCGATTGCGGCGTCGTAGGGAGCCCGAAGGGCGGCATAGTTTGCCTGTTCGTCGGCTGCGGACTTTGCCAGTGATGACCGTTCGGTGCCGAGGATCGCGACATCCTTGTTCAAACCTGCTATCCGATCCGCAAACTGGTGTTTCTGACTTTCCATCTGCTTGATTGAATCCTGGAGCGCAGTAATTTTCCGGGATCGTTCCGCTTTAGCGGCAGCCCGCGCTGCGGCAACCTTGCTCACTTCCGCCTCTGAAACCAGTATCTGGCTGTCAAGAACATGAAGCTGGCTGCGGAAACGGTCGCGATCGTCGGTCCGGCGTTTTTCGGCGGCAGTCGAATCCTGCGTCAGTTTGTCGGCCGCGGCCGATAAGGCGGTGAGCGCGAGTTCGTGAACGTGCAGCAGGGAATCGTCGCGGACCTGTTCGGCCTGCAACCGTGCGATGGCACGTTGATCGGCAACCGAATCCCTCGCACTATGCACGCCATGGGTTGCGGCCGAAGCCCGGACGGAGGCAATGACTTTGTCAAGACTGTCGCCTGTCTTTCGCAGGAGGAAGAGCTGGTCGTGGAATTTCGCGGCAACGGCTATGCTGTCCTGGCGCGCCTTTTCGTAGTTCGCCTTCAAATCGGCTGCAGCACTCCTGCTCTTTGCCAATGCGTCGCCGATATCGGCAAGCTGCTTGGCCTCCGGGCCGGAGCCTGAAACCGCCGCGGTTACCGCCTGGGCACTGTCATCGCGCAACTTCTTCGAAATCAGGGAGAAAGAATCGATCCGTTTCTGCAGGATTGCAATCCGGGCATCAAGGGAGTCGGCGGGAAGCCCGCCGCCCGCATTTTTTGCCGAAGAGGTGAGCACGCAACCGGCGCCTATGAAGACGCATAAGATCAATCGCAGGGAGAGGCGGGAAATGAAACATTCTTTTTCACCGCGGTTTGGAACAGACTGATCCTTCAGGCGCATAGGAAGCTCCTCATGCCGTTGTAGTTTTAAAACTACCTGCCGTCATAGCTGAAATTACTCATTACAATATACTACAAAAATACTTTAAATGGAGCTTATTGCCAATAACCCAATGACTTCCGGCTCAAAGAACCGACCGTACCGCAGCCGCGACAATGCGAACCCCTTCGGCAATTTTCTCCTCGGGGGTATTGGCAAAGGCCAGCCGGAAGCAGTTTTTCTTCGCTCCGTAGGGATCGAAGCCGTTCCCGGTCACGAACGCTGCGCGGTTCTTCAGCGCCACGGTAAAGGCCATCGATGCGTCCATAGACTCCGGCATAGTAACCCAGATGTAGAAACCTCCCTTGGGCCGCGTCCAGGTTACCGACGACGGCATTTCAGCGGCAAGGGCATCGAGCATGATGGTTGCCCGGCGCGCATAAGCTGCACGCACCATCGAAAGATAGAGCGGAAGCCTGCCGGTCCGGAGATACTCGTGCGCCAGGACCTGGGTAAAGGTTGAGGAGCATGCGTCCATCGACTGCTTGGCCAGTTCGCACTTTTCCACGATTTCGTCGGGCCCCAATAGCCAGCCGAGCCGGAGGCCCGGTCCGAAAATTTTCGAGAAGGATCCTACGTAGCAGATCGGCGCCCCGGGGGAAGCCATGGCTTTGAGGGGCATGGTCAGCGGCCTGTCGCGTTCGTCAAAATACAGTTCCCCGTAGGGATCGTCCTCGAGGAGGCAAATATCGCGTCCTTCGAGAAGATCGAGTACCGCCCTGCGTCGCGCTGCGCTGTAAATGATCCCGGAGGGATTCTGAAACGACGGATTGAGGTACACCATTTTTGCGCGCGACGTATTCGCATCGAGAACCTTTTCCAGTTCATCGATGACGATCCCGTCATTGTCGAGCGGCGCAGCCGCCATGGATGCGCCGTAAGAGAGAAAAGCCGCCAGCGCTCCGATGAAGCTTGGATTTTCGGACACGACCACGTCGCCGGGATCGAGCAGGGTTTTGCTCAGGAGGTTGATGGCCTGCTGGGCACCGGTAGTTATGATAAGGCTCTGGCCGTCGAAGGGCAGGCCCTTGGATTTCAGATATTCGGTGAGTGATTTGAGCAAAGGAGGGTAGCCCGATGTGGGACCATACTGCAATGCTGCCTGCTTGGCTTCAAGGGAAAGAGATCCGTAAAGCTCATCGATTACCGCTGTCGGCAACAGGCTTGCCGCCGGCATTCCGCCTGAAAAAGAAATGATCGAGGGATCGGCGGCAAAGGCCATGAGACGCCTTATTTCCGATGAACGCATTCCCCGGGCGCTTTGAGAAAAACGGGGCATCCGGCCTCCTGGAAGAAAGTTATCCGCCGAATTCGCGGCAGTGCGGCGACAGATGACCTATCAAAAGATCCGCGCCGCCGGGACGCGCGGCTTTCGATTCGAAAATGACGGTGGTATCGACATTGCCCCGCGGAAAAAAATCGCCGACAACGACGAGCCAGCGCGGTGCAAGAAGTTTATCGAGCGTTTCAAAGAGAAAGGAGGTCACCGCCTCATGAAAGGCCCCGATCATGCGAAATGAGTTCAGGTACAGCTTCCATGATTTCAGTTCCACGCACCTGTCGCCCGGGAGGTAACAGACCGTGATTGCCGCAAAATCGGGATAGCCGGTTCGCGGACAGACACAGGTGAACTCCGGGAATACGATCCGGATTATGCCGCTTCCGGAGCTTGTTGCCGTGAATGGGCAGGGGAAGGTTTCAATGGGGGGCAGGGCATCGTTATGTATCGCATCGTCAAGCAACAGGGTATTTTCGAACATGAATTTGTTCCGCTATGGTTATTTTTTCGCCCCGCAGGCACCAGCTCCATTGCCGCCGCCTCCCACTCGCCTCCCGCAGAAGAGGCACTCCGCTTTGAAAAATAGCAAACGGAGCCTGATGAATCAATATTTGATATGATTTGAGCCATGATACGATGTATTTTTCCCGCGGCCGGTTACGAGCAGGCACCTCAGCCTGCTCGTCTCTCCTCTGCATCAGGATCCCGCAACCAACCGGCATGGCGGGAAGGAAACGGCAATGAATATCGACCGGAGACAGGTATCCGAGTTTGAACGGCAATACCTCGACAACCTGACAAAAATATCCGTTGAATCGGGAACTATCGAGCCTGCATTGTATCAGAAGTACAATGTCAAGCGTGGCCTGCGCAATGCCGACGGCACCGGCGTCCTGGTCGGTCTTACCAGCATCGGCGACGTTCACGGCTACATTGTGGACGAGAACGAAAAGGTATCGGTCGAGGGACGGCTGCGATACCGCGGTATCGATATCGAGGAAATTGTGCGGGGATTCCAGGCCGAAGCACGGCATGGATTTCATGAGGTTGTGTATTTACTCCTGTTCGGCCGGCTTCCCACGCGCATCGAGCTCGGGCACTTCAACGATATGCTCGATACCTGTCGCGACCTGCCCGAAGGGTTTACCGAGGACATGATTCTTGCAGCCCCCAGCCCGGATATCATGAACAAGCTGGCCCGGGCCATTCTTGCCTCGTACTCCTACGATACCCATCCCGACGACACCGGCATCCGCAATGTGCTGCGCCAGTGCATCGAGCTTATAGCGAGATTCCCGACCATGGTTGCCTACGGCTACCAGGCCAAACGCCACTACTACGACAACAAGAGCCTCTACCTGCATAAACCGCAGCCGGGCCTGAGCACGGCCGAGAACTTTCTGTACATGATCCGGCCGGACTCGGCATATACCGCGCTCGAAGCGGAAATTCTTGACCTGGCGCTCGTTCTCCATGCGGAGCATGGCGGCGGCAACAACTCCGCCTTTGCCATCCATGTCGTCACCTCCTCGGATACCGATACCTATTCCGCCGTGGCGGCCGCCGTCGGGTCGCTCAAGGGTACCAAGCACGGCGGGGCGAATATCAAGGTAGCGAAGATGTTCGAGGACATCAAAGCGAATGTCAAAGATTGGCAGGACGAGCTGGAAGTCACCAATTACCTGACGAAAATTGTCCGCAAGGAAGCATTCGACCGGTCGGGACTCATCTACGGCATCGGCCACGCGGTCTACACGCTGTCCGACCCCCGTGCAGTGATCCTGCGCGACAAGGCGGAGCAACTGGCCTGCGAAAAATCGAGGATCGATGAATACAAGCTCTACCGGACGGTGGAGCAGTGCGCGCCGCGCGTTATCGCCGAAATCAAGAAGCAGACCAAACCGACTGCGGCAAACGTCGATTTCTATTCCGGGTTCATTTACAGCATGCTCAATATTCCGCGCGAGCTTTTCACGCCGATCTTTGCGATCTCGCGAATTGCGGGGTGGTCGGCGCACCGGATCGAGGAAATAGTTTCCGGCGGAAGGATCATGCGCCCGGCGTATAAGAGCGTGGTCAATAGCGCGCACTACCTGCCAATTGAAAAAAGAGAGGGTTAATAGCAGCGGATAGGCCCTTGGTGGGGGAACCAAGCTTAGGTCAAATGCCTTTGGTGGGGGAACCGCCTACGGCGGTTTTCCATTTTCCCCAAAAGGGAAAATGGACGGATTATTATTAGTTTTAATTGTACCAGCCCCTGGCCAAAGCCTCCGCGCCCGCAAAGCCGGGCTGCGGGGTCTTTGGCACACCCCTTCCTGCGGAGGTGCGAGACGATGCCTGCCTCGCTATGCTCAGCAGGCGTTCTCGCACCCCCGCAACGCTCCCATTAGGTAGAAAACACATATCGGGAAAAACAAAATCGCAAGCGTGCCAATGTATTTGCGTGATTCCGTAATAACAAACAAATTAAAATCTAACCTGCATGTACCTTCTTGATTTTTTTTTCGCAGAGGCTTGTGGGTCCCCGCCGCAGGGTGCCTGTTATGAAGCACTTCCACCTCGTGCGGGTGACCCGGCTCAGCCATCCAAAAGCATTTGAATGTTCTTTTACTTCTTCTTCTTTTGGATTCCGGCTCATCCATCCAAAAGAATTTTATGTTTTAAAATGTTCTAATCTGATTGGAATCCGGCTCAGCCATCCAAAAGCATTTGATTTTGAATTATTCCTTCCCCCTCCTTCGCTTAAGTCCCTTCACCCGGCTTCGGCATAATTCCTCTTTTTTTACCTTAGGTAACTTCTTAATCGCCCACTCCCGCTTCAATGCCTCGCTCTTTGTTGCCGCCGCCTCCCGGTAGGCCAGCCTTACCGGCAGTCTCCCGCGCGTGTACCGGGCACCCTTCCCCCGGTTATGCTCGCGGAGTCTCTTTTCAAGGTCGTTGGTGATCCCGCAATAGAGGGTTGAATCGGCGCAGTGGAGAAGATAGACTATATACAAAACCAGCTCCTCGAAAACGGCGTATTTAATCACTAAAATAGTATCCCGTCGGGAATGCTGACGCGAAACGGACATCGTAACCACTGCGGATTGCCGAATAATCGGTCCCGAAATCCAAATGCTGAAGTATGAATGCCGATTTTAAAAGCGAGCTCAATCGACTCTTCGCACTGCGGATAGCTGCAGAGCAGGCAGAGTCCTTATCACGGAAGCAAGGCCGAGAAACCGCTTTCCCCGTCGCAATCGGCGATTCCGCACGGGCAACTAGGACGAGCCCCCGGAAATTTCTTGGAATCTATTTTCGTTGCTGCACCATTTACGGCCGCATCTATAAAAATGTCTCCGGGACCGCATACGAAGGTCGATGTCCGCGCTGCGGAAAGCCGACGAAGATCCTGATAGGAACCGGAGGAACGAGCAACCGGTTCTTTGAAGCGGAGTAAATGCAATTGCCCTGATACTGGCCTTTGGTGGGGAAACCGCCTACGGCGGTTTCCCCTGGTCGGAGCCGCGCAAAGCCGCGTCTCCGACACACCCCTTCCTGCGGAAGGGGGAGGCGATGTTTGACTGAAGGCAAACGCTCTCCCCCTCCCGCAACGCTCACAATAGGCAGAAAACATAAATAAAATAAGGAATACCAAAATCAAATACGCGTAAAATCAATTAAACATAAATCATTCACTTATCTACGCTTCTACTTTCTTGGCTTTATTCGCAGAGGCTTGTGGGTCCCCGCCGCAGGGTGCCTGTTATGAAGCACTCCCCCATAGCGCGGGTGACCCGGCTCAGCCATCCAAAAAGATTTAAATGTTTTAAAGATTGCGGATTCCGGCTCAGCTATCCAAAAAGATTTAAATGTTTTAAATATTTCGGATTCCGGCTCAGCTATCCAAAAAAAAACAGACCTTGGATTTGCTTTTAGATCCCGGCTAATCCTCCTGCAATCAAAAATGGCATGTATTGTTTGACGATTCAGGGAAAGCCCTGCAGGGAATGCGATCCCTCAAAGGCTGCAAAATCCGCATAACGCCATTAATCATCGAGTTTCCGGAGGTCCGAACAGTGGCATAGGGTTTGCCTATTCTATGTAGAGGATGAGACAGGCATCTTCTTTACCGAGATACCTGGGAAGGAGTCGCCATTATGATATCACTTCATCCGAACAGGGCCTTTTTGAAATTAAAAGCAATTTTCTGTGCAATGGGAATTCTCAGTTTTGCAGCGACTTTACCGGCTACGGATTTAATCGATGCAGCCAGAAAGGGCGACAGCGCCACTGTAAAGCAACTCTGGGCAGACGGCAAGGGAGTCGATGCAAAGGACGATCAGGGGATCACCGCGCTCATGGCCGCTGCGGGCAGCGGCTACAAGGATGTCGTCAGAATACTCATTTCGGCAGGAGCCGATGTCAATATTCGGGGCCGGGACGATGCCACCGCACTGATATTCGCCTGCCTTAACGGGAATGATACGGTGGTAAATCAACTGCTTGATGCCGAAGCCGATGTAAGTGCCAGGGACAGGAACGGCATTACCCCTCTCATGGTAGCCTCGGGTAACGGTAATGAGCCGGTTGTAAAATTGCTTCTTAACGCGAGGGCCGACGTAAACGCCAGGGATAACGACGGCCAGACGCCGCTCATGTACGCTTCACTTGAGGGACACTGGAAGACGGTACAATTGCTCCTGGATCACAATGCCGATCCCGCTGCCCGGGATAAAAACGGTGCAACGGCTCTCACCCTTGCCTCATCGGTTAAGCAGGACAAAGTGGTAAAAATTCTTATGAATGCGAAAAAAGTGTACTCGGTGAAGAAAGTTAAGGGGGATAATTATTTCTAACGCCGATGATTTCATGAAGGGAATTTACAGAGACCGGGGTCTATGAAGGAGGATCTAATTTATCGGTAACAATTTTTACTCGAATTCAGGCGATGATCTCCGGCTTGAAAAACCCTGTGGACCACCTCGATCAGTTCGCTCGCGTGATATGGCTTGCCCAGTCTGTCGGTAAATCCATATTCGAGCGGATGCGCCATTATCGGATGGAAAGAATAGCCGCTCGTCGCAATGACCGCCAAATCCGGGTCGATAAGCCGTACCTCCTGGATGGTGTCCGCTCCATTCCTCCCGCCCGGTATGGAAAGATCAAAAATTGCTCCTATAAAGGGCTCTTTCGACTGCAACGCTTCTTTTATCAGGGCGATTGCCTCATCACCGTTACAGGCTGCAACCACCGTGTATCCACACCCGGTCAGTGTCACCGACGCAATTTCGCGTATATATTCCTCATCGTCCATGATGAGGATTTTTCCCTGCCCCCGGGGCTCAATCGCCGGAGCGGTCGATTTTTCTGCGATTTCAGTAACCTGCTCATGCGAGGCGGGAAGATAGATATGGAACGTCGATCCATTTTTCGGAGAAGATTCGACTTCAATAGTGCCGAAATGGTTCTTGACTATAGCATAACTTATAGCGAGACCCAACCCGCTTCCCTCGCCTTTCGTCGTGAAAAAGGGATCAAAGATGCGTGGCAGGTGTTCCTGTTCGATTCCGCTTCCGTGATCGCGGATTGAAATTCTCAGGTAGTCCCCGGGCAACAGCGACGAAGGAGCTTTATTCAGCGGAATATTGGCAATTTCTACTTCAATAATGCCGGCATGCATTGCCTGCCTGGCATTTATCGTAATATTTTGAATGACCTGAGAAATCTGATTTTCATCGAAAGAACACAACCACAGGTCCTCTTCAAAGGTGAACAAAGCGGAAATATTCGACCCGCTCAATGCAAATTCGACCCATTCGGTTACGAACTTATCGATCGGCTGAATTTTACAGACGGGGGCGCCGCCTTTCGAAAACGTCAGCAGCCTGGCCGTAAGATACTTGGCCCGCTCGAATAAACGTCGGGTTTTTCCCAGAGCCTGCGCCGCCTGACGCGCACCTCCTTCATCCGCAAAGGCGTATGCCTGATCGACATACCCGATGACCCCGGACAACAGGTTGTTGAAATCATGGGTTATACCGCCGGCAAGCACTCCGATGGATTCGAGTTTTTGCGCTCTTTGCAGGGTTTCCTCCATTTTCAGTTCATCGGTAATATCTCTAAAGACCAGGACTACCCCGATAATAGTGCCGTCATGGTGCCTGATAGGAGCAGCACTATCGGCAATAACCCGATCGCGGCCATTGCGTGAGATGAGCGCCGTATTATGTGCAAGCTCGATGATGTCTCCGGTCTTAAGCGCCCTATCGACCGGATTATCGCATGGTTCGCGCGTGACGTGGTTGATAATGGCAAAAACTTCAAGCAGCGGCCGATTGGACGCGTCTGCATAACTCCAGCCGGTAAGATCTTCAGCCACCTTATTCATGAGCGCTATGCGACCGGTAACGTCGGTAGCGATAACCCCGTCGCCGATGCTGCGAAGCGTTACCAGGAGTCGTTCTTTTTCTTCGGCAAGCGATTCCTGAAGCAACGCTTTCTGATGTTCGGCTTCAAGGAGATTTTTGTAATTCCTGATTGTCCGGGTACCGCGGATCATCCTGACGGTAAAGGCTACGACCAGTATGAGAGCGATCATGAGTGCAATGATCATGGTGGAAAAAAGCCGTAATGGTGCGTAAACCTCACTCATATCGATTTTTGCTTCAAGATACCAGGTCGATCCCGGAATCCAGCGCACTGCGGCAAGCACCGGTTTCCCTCGGTAATCGGTATCCTGAATAATGCCGGAAAACGTCTTCAATGCCGCCGAACCTGCAAATCCTGCCTTGTCCGGCGGAAGGCTGAACGAAAGTGCGGAGTTTTTCAAAAAGCGCAGATCGTTGAGATAGAGGACTCTCATGCCTTCCCTGCGGAAAAGCATGGTTTCGCCGGTTCGTGACGGCACCGGCCACGCCTGGATGAGCGGAAACAGGGTCTGGCGGGGCGTTCGCTCAAGAATCAACACCGCATCGCTGGCATGGTTTTTTGATGACCATCTATGGGGAGGATTGCATCGAAATGGATTTCTCCGTCCCGTTTGGATTTATACAGGTCGCAAAAGAGAACTTCCTGTCCGGCAAGGGCATCATGAATGCCGGGATAAATCGCGGAATCAAGGCTGAAAGACCCGCCCGGACCCGGCAGAAGAAATGAGCCGTCCGGATCGACTATTGCCACTTCGGAGTAGCCGTAGAATTTCTCAAGGTTCAGCATCCACTGCCGTATATTATTAACGAGCATACTGTCGCCCGGCACTTTCAGCCATTTGACCAGGGATTGATTAACAAACGGGTTTTGCCGTATCGATTGCGCTTCAGCAAACCGGTCGTTCCGCCAGGCGGTAACCTGGGAAACCTTTAAATCGGCTATTCCTGAAAGCTCGTGTTCACTCTGCTTCAGAACCGCCCGCTCCATATACTTATTGAAATAGAACGCCGTTGTGCTGATGCCGAGGGAAATGAGAATGAATCCAACGATCAGGGAAACATATTGGAAACGATTTTTATTGAACCACATATCGTCAATTTCCCGCTTCATGGTAAACAATGCAATCCATGCACCTCTCTTCAGGACACGAGCGCTCCCCGCACTACGGCGCGCTTCCCGAGGATCGCGAACCCCGGCATGGTGCGCGCCGCCTTGCCTCCCTCTCGAATCTGAGCGATAGTCTCTGATTCACCGGAGAGAACCGCATTATTTTGACAGAATCTTCCACTCGACGCGACGATTAGCTTGATTACAGGGATCATCGTCCGGTGCGCAGCCGGTTCTCGCAAGCTGTTCCTTACCATAGGAGGTCGTCTCGATCCGATCGGCGGAAATCCCATAGGAGGTCAGGTATTGCTTGACCGCCTTGGCCCGCCGCTCCCCGAGGCCCAGGTTGTACGCTTCCGAACCGCGCTCGTCGCAGTTGCCCTGGGCAAGCACCCGATACGAAGGGTGGTTCTGGAGGAAGGCGGCGGCAACGCCGAGACTCGTAACGGCATCGGCCCTGAGATTGTATTTATCAAAATCGAAGTACACGATCTGGAGCGCCTGGAGCGCCTCGGCATCGACGTCAGCCGGCTTGAATTCCTCCGCCGATGGCGGGGTGTTTACCTTCTGCACTACTGCCGGCGCTGCCGCTTTGGTTTCCGGCATTGCCGGTTGCGGCATTTTTGCCGCGTGATGACAACCGCCCGCAATTAGACCTGCCGCCGCAATAGCTACTAGTACTGCCCCTTGAGAAAACATTTTCATGCAATCCTCCCTGGTTGGATAGTTTTATTAAATACAACCGTGTACTATTTCACTCTCGTCGGTTTTACGGTTTTTGCGCCATTCACCTCATTTTTAATGGAAAGAAGCTTAACAAGACAGGTATTGGCCTGCTGGCCGGCAGCGAGATAATCGCCATTATTATTTGCAGATTGCGCTTCTTGAAGCATCGCCGCCGCCGCGTCAAATTCGTTTTTTATAACGCTCAAGCCGCGCATGCCCCTCGGCGATTTCGCGATCGACTTTTTCACCTCGGTAAGAAGAGCATTTGCCCCCGAAATTGCCGTATTGGCTTCCGAAGCGGCCTGCATTTTTCCCTGGGCCGCATTTAATTTGGCGTTATTCGCGGTGCCTGCTGCTGAAACAAGCAGTGCTTCCGCTTTTTTATAATTCTTTTTTTCTATCTCTGCAATGGCACTATCGATCGATTCCTTCGCGGTTTTAAAATCTCCGGCCGCATATTTATCCGCCTCGGCCATGCGGGCAGAATCAAGCGACGCTTTGGCGGCCTTCAAGTTCCTCTCCGGTACTTGCGCACACCCGATCAGAAAGAAGGCTGTAATAACTGTCGACGAAAATGCGATCAATGAATAGGTTCTCATGAAACATCCCCCGGTTAATTGGAAATGGATATTATTGACTTTTCCCGCTTCCCTAAGAGAAATTGCCCCTGGTCACCGGCTCTCCCAGTGCAGTATAAACATGGTAAAGAAGTTCCTCGATGTTGAAAGGCTTATCGAGACAAAAAAAGGTACCGATTTTTTCCAGATCCATTCTCATCTGAGTGTTTCCATAGGCGGTGATTACCGCAATTTTCATCGTGCTTCCGCTTCTCCTGACTTTCTCGATCAAATCGATGCCGGATATTCCCGGAAGATGAAGGTCGGTGATGAGAAGATCCATCGGCTCTCGTGCTCTCTCCGCTTGCAGGAGAAGATCGAACGCATAGGTACCGTTACCCGCCGGGATTACATCGAACCCCGCCCTTCTCAGAGTAAGAGTTACAGCCAGGAGAAGATTTGGTTCATCATCAACAACCATGATTTTCCTGGTTTTCATGTACCCATCCCCATAAACCTGATATTTTAAGGCTTCAGGCATTTAAGTCCCCATTGTAGTCCTAAAGTAGAACAAGAACCATGCCTTACCGCATAAGTGTTATAACTTTATCAAATATAATGTGTTATGTTTTTTTGCAAACGCAAGGGGCAAAGTGACAATATTCCCTATTCGACCTCAAAAGACCTTCATCTTATTGAATTGTAAGAAGATAGATGGGCAGGGACAATTGTCCCATGTTGCGGATAAGTACCTGATAAAGCCCGAATGGAAATTGAGGTTTATTTGCGGGTTCGAATAACTCTTTTATTGAAGGCGGAAGGCTTCATGCATAGTAAGTCTGCAGCAATAGTCTGGTTGCCGTTTGCTCTTTCAAGGGCCTCTTCGATAAGCATTGCTTCCGCATCTTTTAATGAAGCCTTCAATGCCTGTTTCATGCCGCGTCCCTTTCGTAAATGGGTAACACCATGGTGGCCTTCGTCCCTTTTCCCGGTACCGATTCGATCCGCAGGTCGCCCCCGTGGTCCTTGACTATTGAGTACGAAATCGCGAGCCCGAGTCCGGTGCCGCCCTTGTCCCGTTTAGTGGTGAAAAATGGGTCCATGATATGTTTCAGATTCTCGGGTGGAATTCCCTCTCCACGATCTTCAATGGATATAATTACCTGATGTTTATCGGCATCATGGCTGATGATAACGGTCAATGGATCTTCGTTATTTTTGGTTGCATGGCAGGCATTGGTAATAAGATTGATGACAACCTGCTCCAATCTCTGGAAATTACCTTTGACGGGAGGCGTCTCTCCCTCCTCGATTACCTCAAATCGATTGGTGGAGTTCTTAAGCAGGTTGCCGAGAATAACCGAGGCCGCGCCGATAACCTGCCGAACCTGAATTTGCTTTTCCATTTCTCCCGGCTCCTGACGGGCAAAATCCTTAAGGTTCTGGACAATTCTCTTTATCCGGAGCGCGCCTTCGTTTATCCCGTGCAGAAGGCCGGGAATTTCGTTCCTCATCTCCAGATAGGGAAGCCCCCCAAGCCTGAACTGAGGGTTCAGCGTAAAGTGGTCGTCAAGCACCGGCACGATGTCCTTTAAAATAGCCGAGAAATTCTCACCATTAAGCAGTATGAAATTATTTGGATTATTGATTTCATGCGCCATACCCGAAACCAGGATGCCGAGTGAGGCCATTTTTTCGGTTTGAATGAGTTCCTGCTGCTGCAATCGCGCGAGATGCTCGGCTTTTTTTCTTGCCGAAATGTCGCTTCCTATGCACAGGATTTCCCGGAGCATCCCCGCCTCATCGTAAATCGGCCTGGTTGTCCAGGCCACCCACTTATACTCGCCGTTTTTCGTTACCACCTGCTCTTCCAGGTATAGTTTGCCTTCAGGGGATTTGAGAATATCCTTAATGCTCGAATTCCCAGATTCCTCCGCAACAGCCGCCGGAGCGGGAAAAATATCATTAATATTTTTCCCTTGACTTTCCTCCACGGATAACCCGAAAAGCTTGTACACATACTCATTAACAAACAGGATGGTGCCGTTCTTATTTATGTGTATAATTGCGCTATTCGCATTTTCAACCAATTCGCGGTATTTTCTTCCATTCTCTTCCAGTTTTGACAGCATCTCCTGGATATGGCCCAGTAAAAGATTGAATGAACCTGCAAGCCTGCCGATTTCGTCCCGTGAACGAATGGCGATGCGCTCCGAGAAATCTTTGCGCCCCGAGGTAATTTCCTCCGCCAGGAGGACCAGCTTGTTTATCGGGCCCGTTACCATGCCGGTAAAAAAAACTACCGCCAGGATGCTTAAGGATAGTATAACCGAAGCCAGGAAGATGCGTTCCTTGATTATTAACCCGATTTCATGTTTCGTTTGATCGGATCTCTTGTTGATAACAGCGGCTATATCGTCCGTGGAACGGCCTGATGCAATAACCCATCGCAGGGGAGCAAATATGCGCGCATAGCATAACACGGGTATTGATGAATCGGACGATATTTTACCCCTTAAGGCGGGCGCCATGGTTTCTATGAATCCATCCCCGTGGTTGCGTACCTGGCGATCGATATCCTGTACGAATTCACCGGCTTTCAACCGTTTCCCGGTATGTATACTGTCAAGATACGGGTAAATAAGCACCTGCGGGGTATCCTGCAGGTCTGAAATCCAGAAATAGCCCCTGCCATTATCATAGGTAACGTTCCTCACCTCATTAAATATTGTAGCCACTTCGTCCCTGGAAAAAGACCGCTGATATTGCGCGCTGATGAGAGAGTACATTATATCGACATGCTCTTTTATAGTGTTTTTCACCCGCACGGTTTCGTTGGTTTTTATGCGGAGGACGTCTTCCTCGCCCCGTTTCCGGGTCTGATACACCGATATGGCTAAAATCGCAATTGAAGCGATAAAAACCAATACTACGATAAAAAGAATGAGTTTGATTTTCAGGCTCATGGGTGTCCTCGCCTTAAAATGAAATAAAAACGACCGCTGCGATTTATCGATAAGTCCCGGGGCACTTGCGTTCTCAACAGTGCAAGACACCGCGGTTAAATAATGCGTGCGGTATATTGATCTTCAGTCGCTGCGACCTCTTTGCTTATTCCGTCACCGCTGCCTGGGCTCGAAGCAAATCATGAAGCGTCAGAATGCCGACCGGTATGCCGTTATCGTTATCCACGATGATCAAAAAACCATGCGGAGAATTAATAAAATTTTCTGCAGCATCTTTTACCGTCGCATCCTTGGAGGCAAAACAAGCTGCAGAGTAAACCGGCATCTTACCAAGGGATAATGCCTTTTCAATTGAATCCCGTGTCATGAATCCGACGATGGCGCCCTTATCGGTAAAAGGAAAACATCGATACGGCGTATTCGATAACATTGATTGTAAATATTTTGGATCGGTAGATGATATCATTACCGGCTTTGCATTCATGATATTCGATACCGGCAGGTTTTGCCAGCTTTGAAGGTCTCGCGGCGGTTTTATTTTTATCAGGTCGTGACCGTCCTGCAATAATAATTCATCGTAGAAATTATGTTTGATGCCTGCAAAACGCGATACAAGCTGGCTTATCACCGCACTGAGCATGAGGCCGGGAACGACCTCGAACTGATGCGTCATTTCGAAAACGATGAGCGTTGAGGTAAGGGGTGCCCGTATGACTGCTCCCAGGCATGCGCTCATCCCGACGGTAGAAAGTATAACGTGATCGGATGGCGTGGTTGGCAACCATAAACCGGCTAAACTCGCAATGCATGCTCCACACACCCCACCGATAAACAGCGTGGGGGAAAAAAATGCCGCCGCAACCTCCGAAGGCGTAGCTGATGATGGTCGCAATAAGTTTTCCTGCCACCAATATTCCCGCAATCCACCAGATACTGCCGTGCAATAATGAATCGGAAAGGTCGTTATATCCCAATCCAAATATGCCGATCTTTCGGGTCGTGAGAAAGACGGTAATTCCTATAATCCATGTAATCAGGCCTCCTGCGCAAGGATTAAGCCAGCCCGGTAAAAAATGCGGTTGCCGGACTTTGTGGCGAACGAGCAGCGTGGACCGCTGAAAGACTACGCCCAGTACCGAAGCGATTACTGCAACAATCGGAATCAGCAGAAAGTGCAACCACGAACCGGCAAAAACCTGTGGCAACGCAAATGCCGGTTGTTTTCCGATAATCGCATAGACGGTCAGTGCACCAATAAGAGAGGCAAGGACAATACGTCCGAGATATCGCGTATTGAGGTCATTAATAAGTTCTTCTATACTGAACGTGATGGCCGCAAGCGGCGCATTGAATGCTGCAGCAAGACCTGCGGAGGCACCAATTGCCGCTGCTGCCCGACGCTGCCGTTTCGGTGCTCCGGTGACTCCGGATAGATACGATGCGATGCCGCTTCCGATGTAAACAGTCGGACCCTCCCTGCCAAGGCTGGCGCCTCCCGCTATACTGGCTATTCCTGCGATGAATTTGATGATTACATTTTTAAAAGGGATATAGCCCAATTCCTTCCAATAAGCCGCCTTCACCTGAGGAATGCCGCTGCCTGCCGCAACGGGCACTTTCTTCAAGAGCAGGGATACAATGAACGAAGATACCATGGTAAATATGAAACTCAGTATTATGAATGTCAAGGGAGACTTCGTTGCAGCCTGCAAGTACAATAATCGGAACAGTGCATTCATGAGCGCCATAAAGACCACTGCACCCAGGGCTGCCGCAAGACTTAAAAGTACCGTTTGCAGTATCGTCCTGGCATTATCGGGAAGTTTTGCAAAAATATCGGAGTTGAATCGAAAATTGAAGTTCATGGTTGGCAGAATCACAACGATATGGTGATGTTTTAATGAATTGAGGATTAAATATAATACTTTGAAGCAGGCCCGGAATGATTTTTTGGATTTTATTCTTATCTGTCATATGTTTTTGCCGACTGCCAAGTTGACCCCATTTCATGTAAAATAGTTCGAATCTTTTTTAGTGCCTTGTCAGCACGGTTTGCCAACCCTCATAAGGCTCAAATATTCCCTAGTTATGGTACATTCCCACGAAGAGGGACAATTGTCCCCATGTATTTAATGTATTGATTATACATAAGTTACAGCAACAGAGGTGCGATACAGGGAATAATGTCGCTACCTTCATAAAATCCATCAAAGGCTGTAACTTATTATTAAACTTGGAAATATGGACATTCACCATGATGGCACGAATCTTGTTTATGACTTATACCTGTGTAAATTTTTGAGGCCGGAATAGGGGGGTGCTCCGTCCGATACTATCACTTAAACCTTACAGGAGGTAGTAATGAAATTTTACTCTATCGTTGTTGCAGGTCTTGTCTCATGCGGCTTAGTATCTGCCCAGAGTGTTTCCACAGCCGCCTCCATGGCACCTGCCAAATCGGTTACCAAGCCGGTAGTGACCCCTAAAAAAGATGAGAAAACGTATAAGGTAAATAATGGTATCGTGCTTTCCGTTGACATGATCGGGAATACCATAAAGGTTCAGGTCAAGAAAGCCGTCGATACTCTCGTTGTCACCGATAAAACGGTTATTAAGCCGGATGGTAAAAAGCTTATCGATTTTCAATCCGGTGCCAGGATACAAGCATGGTACACGATTGAAAATGCAAGAATGACGGTAACCGAGCTTACCCTGAAAAAAGCCGCGCCGCCCAGGAAATAATCAGGGTACCCCTTGCATAGTGAGGCCTCTGGATGATAAGGGCCGGAAGGCCGGGGGCTGATACGGAATGTCTCCGATCTTCATATATCCTTTAATGGAAAAGGACAATGGAACGTGCCGAAATTCAGTAGACATTTACTCATCATGTTGCAAAAGATTTTTGAAACCGACGAAGCGATTGGCGGACGGCTTCATATTTCACGTCAGGCAGTGTATCGGATGCGAAAGGCTTACGGCATTCCTTCGGTAATTACCCATAATACCAAAAGGAATAAAAAAATGATTGTTCTCTTTCGTAAAAATATGCCGGTTGTCGAAATAGCGGCGAAATTCAATATTTCCATCTCCAGCGTTTACCGGATAATCCAGGATGCCTGTTCCGAAGGGGAGGATTGCGCCTTTGGACATACGGCAGAACATCCTGAACAACATGCCGTTGCTGGAAACCAGCCGTTCTACCTGCCGAGGAAGGCTTAACGGATATGCCGAGAATATCTAAAGAAGAGCTTTTATCATTGCGTAAGAAATTTGGATCAGACGGCCCGATAGCCCGGAAGTTCGGTATTACGAGCCAGGGTGTGCACTACTTGCGAAAAGTATATGGCATCCCTTCATCCACAGCAGGCATTTCCGAAAGAAATAAAAAAATTGTTGCGCATTACAACAGGGGCACATCGGTGACGGTGCTTGCAAATAATTATGGTTTGTCGGGTGCCTGGATTTTGAGAATAATTCGGCGCGAGATCGCAGCGAAGAAGATGACTGCCGAACCCCGGACGATAAGGAACTCTTCCTGGTAGATTAAGCAGTTTGAGATCCCCGCCCCTCTATGAAGTTGCATTTCCTGCAGAAGATGGCAGGTTGCCCTGCGTTCGCTGTGCCTGTTCAAAAGGCCATTCTGAATTGTATCTCCCCCATGAAAGAGCCCTTCCGTATTCAGGAGGCAGCGGGGAGTTCTTCTCCAGAGTGGCATTACTCTGCCCCTCAGGTACCCTGCAAGCGCCTTTTCTCAAATCCTGACATTTGTGAGCGCCCCCTCGATCAACTCAGCCCCTTTTTCAATAACTCTCGCCGTGTTTTCAAAGGCATTGCTGATCTCTTCCCTGATCTTCCACGATATCCCCCGGTCTTTCAACTCCTGCAATGATTCGGCTGTTTTTGCTAAACCTGCATTGATCAAATTTTCAGCCTCTTCTTCAATTTCAACCGCACGCCGTCGAAACGATTTATTTATAAGGAATTCTACGCCGATGGCCGATGCAGCCACGAACGCAAAAGACAGGTAAAACAGTGAGTTCATCATAACATGCTCCCCTTCGCTGATGCACACCTGCCGATTTTTATAAGGCACGACGCAAGAAGCTGACCTCATTCGTACAATCCACTCAAATCCCACGTCGTGCCGTCCTGCATTTCATCCTGCTCCATCATTTATGAATACGGGTACGTGGGGTTAAATATGAGGGAAATTGAGAGGAAGCAACGCCCCGCTCTCATTTCCCGGATGAATCGATTCCAAAAGTCCTGACATACTGGACAATCGCGGGCAGGTCCGCGGGCGGGATGATTCTCGCAAGCACCGGGTGCAGCGTCCCGTTGCGGTCGACCGTGTGTCCGGGGCCATTGAGCATAGCCTTGACGAGCGCGGAATCGGAAAATCGGCGGATGGCTTCGGTCCGCAGGTCGGCGGGACGCGGAACATAGCTCTCCCCGACCGGACCGTTGCCGTCGCCCTTTTCGCCATGGCAGAATTCGCAGTAGTAGCCGTAGTAGACCCTGCCGGCTGCAGCGGTCGGCGGAACGCTTCGCGTTGCTATAGGGGAATCAGCCTCGGGCCAGGCTCCCGCCCCTTCCACCGGCACCGAACCCTCCGGTGCCAGGCAGGATGAGTCCTGGTAGGGAAGAAGGTGCGGCTGTTCCTTCATACGCGGACCTATTAAAAGCAGGGAGGCGGCGATCGCCGCCGTGATAATTGCAAGTGCAATGCCCGCACCGATAAGCGCCTTCATCGCGTCGGCCCCTCCACTGAATCGTCGCCGCCGTTATCGTTCACCTTTGACGGAAGGGCATCGGGAAGCGGGGCGACCTGGATTGCCGGTTTCGACGACGGGGCAACCGTTACCGTCGAGTAAATCGATTCGCCCGGCGTATCGGGCAGGACCCCGAAATCCCACTCGCGCGGTGCATCCGACACCATGCACATGAGGATCATCCCCCAGCCGAGTATGAATACGCTGAACAGGGCGAGGAATATCCAGGACGCTTTATCCGACAACTCGGTATGTTCTTCGTAGCGTTCCATATTACCAGTTCGGCGGGTTTATGATAGTCGCAACGGTATAGATGATACCGACGCAAGGATCACGACATTCGAGAAAATGACGAACCAGGGAAGAGCATGACGCGTCGGCAGGAGCGGCGTTGCACGCTCACCCCCGGGAGGGCGGTCGCGCCGCATGTCGAGCGCGCCGATAACGAGACTCAGCGTGACGACGATTCCATAGATGCCGGCCATGATGAGCAGCCGGTTCTGCGATACGCTCAAGAGGAACATTCATCCTCCTTTTTGTCGGTCTTCGGTACGGAATCATGCTTTCCCTTGCGCGGCTCCTTCGGGATACCCGCCTCAAGCGCCAGGTATCGGGCATGGTCCTGATCGGAAAATTGTCTCTTGCGTACCGCCCACCAGAGCACGGCTCCGATCACCGAGACATTGATCAGGAGGACGCCGAGCCAGAGCGCGAGAATCTGGTGGTGCAGGACAAATGCTCTCATGGAGCTCCCTTGTCACTATCGGGCGAAACATACGTGTTCTTCCAGGGAACTTCGCCGGCAGCCTGGATGCCGGCAGGAGCCTTTGCCGCATCGGTATACCCGACATAGGAGACGGCGATATAATTCGACACCGCCCAGATTTTCTCGGATTCGAGGATTCGCTTGAAGTACGGCATTCCGGTACCCGTGATCCCGTTCATGACC
>CAWDOZ010000035.1:0-12362 GCA_963803935.1 uncultured Fibrobacterota bacterium
TCTGCAATTCGTCGTCGATGAGGAGTACACGGGCTTCGGCTGCGGCCATATCAGGGAGTAGAACGGGGAATAGGTCCATCGGGAATAACCATGATTTGAGAAAATACTTTCAGTGGCGACTAATAGTTATTGTTCAGGTGGTGGAACCAGCTGCGGCGGTTCCCCCATCAAAGGCAATTAGAACTGATCAATGGATTACCTGACGCTAAAAAAATATATTTGTAACGATCCTTATTTATTATTTTCTGCCGCGGTGAAGATCAGGCCGTAGATACCGGGCTCAGCCCATAGAATTCACTGATCGGTGCGTCGGAAGACAGCCCTCCTGCCGGCATTGTTTCGCTCAGGTCCATGGAATGAAATGGATGGCTCCCGGTACGGGCTGCGGCGCATCTCGATAACCGCAGTCAGAGAGAGAAGACCGGCAATGCAATTCCTGACCCGTTTATTCCCGGTTACGGAATGATTCTTGAAATCCGTTGTTTCATCGCCCATAGTATCGCGATAATATATTTGATTTTGATTATCATTATCATTATCACCTGTATGTAGCCCATACGGAGATTTTAATGAATTATCTGTTATTTCTTCTACTCTAATCCTCACACGCTTCCCTCATTCGGCCAGACCTCCGACAACGCTTCGGATTCCACGAAGCCGTGGAATCTGCACGTTCAATCCAGGCGGTCCAGCAGTATCATACTGCAGTCCACCGGCGTACGGCGGCCGGGTCTTGACAGCGCAAGCGAACTTGCCCTGACCATGACCGGCACCATCTTCGCCGGGTGCCGGCTCTGGCAAAGCAGGTCAATATATTGTGATCCGGGAATAGCCGGAGGACAGGGGTTCAGCAAGGGCTTCGGCATCACGGGTTTCACCAACGGCGAGGTCGAGCGTGTGGCGACCCAGCGCCGGTCCTCTCCTTGCACGGTTTTTTATCCGCCGGAGAATAGATCTCGGCGATCGCACCGACGAGATTCTGACCGATGCTGCAACCAGGTGTGGGAAAGATCTCCCCACCAACGTCACCTTTACCGCAGGCAAGATCGCCCTGCCCGATATATTCGATAACAACCAGTACTCCCACGATCCGCGAATGCAGTTTTTCAACTGGTCGCTCATGGATGCAGGGGCATGGGATTATCCGGCAGATACCCGGGGCTACACCTACGCGTTCGTGACGGAGTACGATCTGCCGCAGTGACATTTCGCGGCGCGATGACGCGGTTTCACAGGTGGCAAACGGACCGGACCTGGAGTTTTACTGGGGCAAGGCAGCGGGCTATACATTTGAAGCGGAACGCCGGGACTCTCTCATTCACGGACATCCCGGCTCAATAAGGGTCCTTCTGTACGATAACTTCGACCGCGCAGGGAATTACAACCAGGCTGTTAATGCCTTCCAGAACAATACTGCCGACAGTGCTGCGCTTAACGTCAACGATTCGTCGCATTTCGGCGGACAAAACCGGGCTTCGAGATCAATTGCGACCAGGAACTTACCTCCACGCTCGGCGCTTTCCTGCGGGTAAGCTGGAACAACGGGACTTTCGCCTCATGGGAGTTTGCGGAAATCGATGAGAGCGTCACGCCGGGCATAAGCCTCTCCGGGAGTCTGTGGAAAAGAAGCAACGACAATGCCGGGCTCGCCGTCGCCATAAACGGCATTTCAGCCGAGCATCGCCGGTTCCTGGAGGCGGGGGGCCTCGGCTTCATGCTCGGCGACGGGAAGCTTACCCATTATGGGACAGAAAATATCCTCGAAGCCTATTATCAGGCACGGCTGGTAACGGGCGTCTTTGCCACCGCGGATTACCAGCTTGTCGTGAATCCGGCCTATAATGCAGACCGCGGGCCGGTGAATGTGTTTTCAGGGAGAGTGCATATCGAATTTTAACGAGGTGATGCTTCCCCTCCCCCCATTTTATCCGTCTCCGGTAAATGTATCTCTTGCCGAAATGACGGATATTCTTTATTCTTCCCGGTGAACATAAGGCTTGCTTCCCAGTAATGGGGATTTGTATATTGCAGAGTTACCAATCCCACCTGTATTGAAATTTTATCGGGTACATCCTACCATGAAGGAGGCTCTATGCTGACATCGGTGCGAACTTCATTGTTCCTTTTCTCGATGCTGGTGCTTTCAACCGGCTTTTCGCATGCCGCGACCGCGCAGATACCACCGGCTCCTATAAATAATATAGGAGCTGCGGCGACAAAAATGGCGAGCGGGAAGGGATTCGAAATCCAACAGACGACCGACGGCTACCAGCTGTCCTGCAGGATGCAGTCGATGTATGCCGATGTCACCGCAAAGGGCGTTGCAATCCGTTCACTTGCCGGGAAGGGATCCGGCACCCTTTCTCTCCGGCCCGAACGGCTCGGCAGGATCAATTCCATGGAGCAATTGCCGGTTTTTGCCGACAGGATTACCCGGGAGAGTGATGTCGTCACCAGTATCCGCGGCAACCTGTCCGAAGAATTTACCACCTCGGGTGACGGCATCCGCCAGGACTTTATTATCCGGCAAGCGCCCCGGGGCTCGGGCGACCTTTGCATCGACCTTGATATCGAGGGAGCGAAACTGTCGCAAAGAGGCGATGGCATTCTGCTTAAATTAATCCCCTCCGGAAGGGAACTCCTCTACGGGCGCCTCAAGGTCATCGATGCTGCCGGGCATTCCCTGGCTTCACGTTTTGTCCTGAACCATGAGAAATCTTCTTTAGGACTCAGGGTGGCCGATGCCGGGGCAGTGTATCCGATTCGCATTGATCCGACGATAACGAATGCGAATTGGAGCGCCCTCGGCAGTGGAACGGGTACCGAAGTACTAAGCATAGCAATTGACGGATCAGGCAATGTTTACGCCGGCGGTACATTCACCTCTGCGGGCGGTGTGAGCGCGAATTACATTGCAAAATGGAACGGAAGCGCATGGAGCAGCCTCGGCAGCGGAATGAATGGTTCCGTATATGCCTTAGCAATTGACGGCTCAGGTAATCTTTACGCCGGGGGGCAATTCTCCACTGCAGGCGGTATAACCGTAGATTACATTGCAAAATGGAACGGAAGTGTATGGAGCAGCCTCGGCAGCCAAATGAATGCTCAGGTAAACAGTATAGCATTTGACAAGGCAGGCAATCTTTATGCCGGTGGAGTCTTCACCACCGCAGGTGGAATAACCGTGAACTATATCGCGAAATGGAACGGAAGCACCTGGAGCAGCCTTGGCAGCGGGACGAACGGCTGGCTATACTATGGACTGGCATTTGACAGCTCCGGCAACTTATACGCAGGCGGGAATTTTACCTCTGCGGGAGGCGTGAGTGCAAATTACATTGCCAAATGGAATGGAAGCTCATGGAGCGGCCTTGGCAGCGGAGTGAGCAGCACCGTATACCGCGTGGTAGTTGACGGGTCCGGAAATGTTTACGCCGGCGGAACCTTCCTTACGGCAGGCGGGGTAACCGTGGAACACATTGCTCTTTGGAATGGTAGTACGTGGAGCGGCCTCGGCAGCGGGATGAACAGCTCCGTATACGGTTTAGCCCTTGACGGTTATGGCAATCTTTACGCCGGCGGAGCATTTACGACTGCGGGCGGCGTGAGCGCTCCATACATCGCACTTTGGAACGGAAGCGCATGGAGCGGTCTTGGCAGTGGCATGAACGCCAGTGTGTACGAAGGCCTGGAATTCGATCAGGCCGGCAACTTATATGCGGGCGGATCCTTTACAACTGCAGGCGGGGTAAGCGCCGGTTCCATTGCTAAATGCGCAATCGGATTCCCTTTCCCGGTCCTCTCGTCGCCGTCCAGCGGAGCGACGGTTGAAACAACCTCTCCAACCCTCTCATGGAACAGCTATTCAGGCGCGGTCTCTTATGCAATCCAGGTTTCGAGCACTTCCTCTTTTTCTTCTACGCTCATCTACCAGAGTACTGCCGGGACCTCTGCCGGCATATCCGGCCTTGCCAACAGCACAACCTATTACTGGCAGGCAAATGCAACTGCCGGGACTGCCACCTCTGCCTGGTCCCCGGCATGGAGCTTCACAACGCTCGCTGCCGTTCCCCCGGCGACACCGGTTATCATCTCGCCCGCCAACGCCGCGACCAATGTTCCCACCAACACAATGCTCAGCTGGAACACCCTTGCTCCGGCTTCCTACTATCTGGTCGAGGTGTCCACCGATGCCGCCTTCGGGAGTTTTTTTCTGCAGGATTCTTCGGTAACTACCGGTTCACGGGCAGCTTCCGGCCTTGCCGGAAGCTGCCCATGAACCGGTAGATACCAAAAAATCCTGCAGAAAAAAACTCCCGAAGGCGGCATCGGTGGACACCTCGACCAGATAGTCGGAAGCCGAAGAACGGTATTCCAGCTGGCATCGTTTGGTGGGAACATTGGTCGCGGCGTTGGCGGGAGAGATCGTAACCGGTGTCGCCGGGGGACGCCGCGAGCGTTGTGAAGCTCCATGCCGGGGAACAGGCAAAGGTGGCGGGCCCGGCAGTTGCATTTGCCTGCCAGTAATAGGTTGTGCTGTTGGCAAGGCCGGAATGCCGGCAGAGGTCCCGGCAGTACTCTGGTGGAGAGGTGGAAGTTCAAGAGGAAGTGCTCGAAACCTGGATTGCATAAGAGACCGCGCCTGGATAAGCTATTCCATGAGAGGATTGGAGAGGATATTCAACAGTCGCTCCGCTGGACGGCGACGAGAGGACCGGGAAAGGAAATACGATTGCGCATTTAGCAATGGAACCAGCACTTACCGGTCTCCCGTTGTAAGGGATCCGCCCGCGTCTGAGTTCCAGCCTGATCGAATTCCAGGCCTTCGTCACGCTGGCGTTCATACCACTACCAAGACCGCTCCATGCGCTTCCGTTCCAAAGTGCGATGTATAAAACGATCACGCCGCCCCATAGTAAATGCTTCACCGGCGTAAGGTTCCCATAACCGTCAAGGACTAGACCATATACGGAGCTGTTCATTCCGCTGCCAAGGCCGCTCCACGTACTACCATTCCAAGAGCAATGTGTTCCACGGTTACCCCGCCTGGCGTGAGGAAGGTTCCACCCAGCATAAACATTTCCGGACCCGTCAACTACCACGCGGTATACGGTGCTGCTCACTCCGCTGCCAAGGCCGCTCCATGAGCTCCATTCCATTTGGCAATGTAATTTAGCACTCGCGCCTCCCGCAGAGGTAAAATTCCCGCCTGCGTATAGGTTGCCCCAGAGATGTCAAACCAGTCCATAATATAGCCAGCCGTTCGTCGCTGCCAAGGCTGCTCCAGGTGCTTCCGTGCCATTTCGCGATATAGTTCACGGTTATTCCACCTGCGGTGGTAAAGACCCACCGGCAGAGAGATGCCTGCCTTGTCAAATGCTATACTGTTTACCTGAGCATTCATTTGGCTGCCGAGGCTGCTCCATACACTTCCGTTCATATTGCAATGCGATCTACGGTTATAGCGCCTGCAGCGAGAAATTGCCCCCCGGCGTAAAGATTACCTGAGCCGTCAATTGCTAAGGCATATACGGAACCATTCATTCCGCTGCCAGGCTGTTCCATGCGCTTCCGTTCCATTTTGCAATGTAATTCGCGCTCACACCGCCCGCAGAGGTGAATGTACCGCCAGCGTAAACATTGCCTGATCCGTCAATTGCTATGCTTAGTACTTCGGTACCCGTTCCACTGCCGAGGGCGCTCCAATTCGCATTCGTTATCGTCGGATCAATGCGAATCGGATACACTGCCCCGGCATCGGCCACCCTGAGTCCTAAAGAAGATTTCTCATGGTTCAGGACAAAACGTGAAGCCAGGGAATGCCCGGCAGCATCGATGACCTTGAGGCGCCCGTAGAGGAGTTCCCTTCCGGAGGGGATTAATTTAAGCAGAATGCCATCGCCTCTTTGCGACAGTTTCGCTCCCTCGATATCAAGGTCGATGCAAAGGTCGCCCGAGCCCCGGGGCGCTGCCGGATAATAAAGTCCTGGCGGATGCCGTCACCCGAGGTGGTAAATTCTTCGGACAGGTTGCCGCGGATACTGGTGACGACATCACTCTCCCGGGTAATCCTGTCGGCAAAAACCGGCAATTGCTCCATGGAATTGATCCTGCCGAGCCGTTCGGGCCGGAGAGAAAGGTGCCGGATCCCTTCCCGGCAAGTGAACGGATTGCAACGCCCTTTGCGGTGACATCGGCATACATCGACTGCATCCTGCAGGACAGCTGGTAGCCGTCGGTCGTCTGTTGGATTTCGAATCCCTTCCCGCTCGCCATTTTTGTCGCCGCAGCTCCTATATTATTTATAGGAGCCGGTGGTATCTGCGCGGTCGCGGCATGCGAAAAGCCGGTTGAAAGCACCAGCATCGAGAAAAGGAACAATGAAGTTCGCACCGATGTCAGCATAGAGCCTCCTTCATGGTAGGATGTACCCGATAAAATTTCAATACAGGTGGGATTGGTAACTCTGCAATATACAAATCCCCATTACTGGGAAGCAAGCCTTATGTTCACCGGGAAGAATAAAGAATATCCGTCATTTCGGCAAGAGATACATTTACCGGAGACGGATAAAATGGGGGGAGGGGAAGCATCACCTCGTTAAAATTCAATATGCACTCTCCCTGAAAACACATTCACCGGCCCGCGGTCTGCATTATAGGCCGGATTCACGACAAGCTGGTAATCCGCGGTGGCAAAGACGCCCGTTACCAGCCGTGCCTGATAATAGGCTTCGAGGATATTTTCTGTCCCATAATGGGTAAGCTTCCCGTCGCCGAGCATGAAGCCGAGGCCCCCCGCCTCCAGGAACCGGCGATGCTCGGCTGAAATGCCGTTTATGGCGACGGCGAGCCCGGCATTGTCGTTGCTTCTTTTCCACAGACTCCCGGAGAGGCTTATGCCCGGCGTGACGCTCTCATCGATTTCCGCAAACTCCCATGAGGCGAAAGTCCCGTTGTTCCAGCTTACCCGCAGGAAAGCGCCGAGCGTGGAGGTAAGTTCCTGGTCGCAATTGATCTCGAAGCCCGGTTTCTGTCCGCCGAAATGCGACGAATCGTTGACGTTAAGCGCAGCACTGTCGGCAGTATTGTTCTGGAAGGCATTAACAGCCTGGTCGTAATTCCCTGCGCGGTCGAAGTTATCGTACAGAAGGACCCTTATTGAGCCGGGATGTCCGTGAATGAGAGAGTCCCGGCGTTCCGCTTCAAATGTATAGCCCGCGGCTTTGCCCCAGTAAAACTCCAGGTCCGGCCCGTTTGCCACCCGTGAAACCGCGCTTATCGCGCCGCGAAAGGTCCACTGCGGCAGATTGTACTCCGTCACGAACGCGTAGGTGTAGCCCCGGGTATCTGCCGGATAATCCCATGCCCCGGCATCCATGAGCGACCAGTTGAAAAACTGCATTCGCGGATCGTGGGAGTACTGGTTGTTATCGAAGATGTCGGGCAGGGCGATCTTGCCTGCGGTAAAGGTGACGTTGGTGGGGGAGACCTTCTCCCACACCTGGTTGGCAGCATCGGTCAAAATCTCGTCGGTGCGATCGCCCAGATTTATTCTCTGGCGGATAAAAAACCGTGCAAGGTAGAGGACCGGCGCCGGGTCGCCCACACGCTCAACCTCGCCGTTGGTGAAACCCGCGATGCCGAAGCCCTTGCTGAACCCCTGTCCTCCGGCTATTTCCGGATTACAATATATTGACCCGCCTTGCCAGAGCCGGCACCCGGCGAAGATGGTGCCGGTCATGGTCAGGGCAAGTTCGCTTGCGCTGTCAAGACTCTGCGGGCCGCCGTACGCCGCGTGGAATGCAGTATGATACTGCTGGACCGCCGTGGATTGAACGTGCAGATTCCACGGCTTCGTGGAATCCGAAGCGTTGTCGGAGGTCTGGCCGAATGAGGGAAGCGTGGTGAGGATTAGAATAGAGAGAAATAACAGAAAATTCATTAAAATCTCCGCATGGGCGACATACAGGTGATAATGATAATGATAATCAAAATCAAATATACTATTCGCGATACTATGGGCGATGAAACAACCGATTTTCAAGAATCATTCTGTAACCGGGAATAAACGGGTTAAGGAATTGCATTGCCGGTCTTCTCTCTCTGACTGCGGTTATTGAGATGCGCTGCAGCCCGTACCGGGAGCCATCCATTTTATTCCATGGACCTGAGCGAAACAATGCCGGCAGGAGGGCTGTCTTCCCGACGCACCGATCAGTGAATTCGACGGGGTGAGCCCGGTATCTACGGCCTGATCTTCACCGCGGCAGAAAAATAATAAATAAGGATCGTTAGAAAAACATTTTTTTAGCGTCAGGGAATCTCATTTGATCAGTTCTAATTGCCTTTGATGGGGGAACCGCCGCAGCTGGTTCCACCACCTGAACAATAACTATTAGTCGCCACTGAAAGTATTTTCTCAAATCATGGTTATTCCCCATCTACCTATTCCCCGTTCTACTCCCTGATATGGCCGCAGCCGAAGCCCGTGTACTCCTCATCGACGACGAATTGCAGATCCGGCGGATCCTCAGGCTGACCCTGGAAGCGAATGGATTTACCGTCGTCGAGGCGTCGACCGGCAAGGATGGCGTCTACCTCGCCGCGGTCGAGCATCCCGATATCGTGCTTCTCGACCTCGGCCTCCCGGATACCGACGGCGTTGCGGTGCTCAAACAGATCAGGGAGTGGAGCGCCATTCCGGTCATCATCCTTTCGGTTCGCAACGACGAGAACGGCAAGGTCGCGGCACTCGAAGCCGGGGCCGACGACTACATAACGAAGCCCTTCGGTATCAAGGAGCTTATTGCGCGCCTGCGGGTTGCCTTGCGGCATAGAAAACCCGGGGAGGAGATGCAGGAGTTCCGCAATGGCGGCCTCACGATAGACTTCGTCAATTACCACGTCACGGTCAACGGAGTGGAAACGAAACTGACCGTTACCGAATACAACCTGCTTTCGCTCTTCGCGAAAAACGCCGGGAAGCTGCTGACGCACAATCATATTGTAAAGGAGCTCTGGGGAGCCTATGCGGCGGGCGGCAGCCAGAAGCTTCGCGTCCATATCGCCCAATTGCGGAAAAAGATCGAAACCGAACCGGCGAGACCGTATATAATTACCGAAACCGGGGTTGGGTACCGGATGAAACTATGGGAAACTGAAGAATAATTACTAATGATAAAGCCTCTGGTGGGGGAACCGCCTGCGGCGGTTCCCCCTGGCCAAAGCCTCCGCGCCCGCAAAGCCGGGCTGCGGGGTCTTTGGCACACCCCTTCCAGCGGAAGGGTAAGGCGATGTTTGCCATTGGCAAACGCCTTCCCCCTCCCGCAACGCCCTCTTTTAGGGTAGAAAAAACATTGTATAAAGAAATGATCAGGATTCTGTAGGGGCACGGCGTGCCGTGCCCTTATGGGCCGAGCAGATTCAAAGCACCTGGATCGAAGATCCAGGCCGCACGGTTCTTTTTTATAGTAGGTTTCAGGGAAAGTATTAAAGCGATTGTCCTTTAATGTGTTTTCTGCCTAATGTGAGCGTTGCGGGAGTGCGAGAGCGCCTGCTGATTGTTTGGATTTTTTTGCTTTTAAAATACCTCTCTGATAGGAGAGGTCCGGCCGCTTTGGGCCGGGGTGAGGTTCGCACTTCCGCAGGAAGGGATGTGTCGGAGACGCGGCTTTGCGCGGCTCCGACCAGGGGGAACCCGCGTAGCGAGGTTCCCCCACCAGAAGCAGCAATAACGGCTAAAATGTAATTATCAAAACTTGATTTAAAGCTTATTTTTTTCCGCCCATCATGCTGTCGAAACTGAACTTTCCCGGACCTATAAGAATCAGGCTCAGGAACACGATGCCGCACTCGATCGCATGCGAGGCAACCGCCAGTCCCTGACCCATGCCGAGATGCATCGAGGTCGCGACGAGCATGTCGACAACCAGGAGTACGCAGGCAAGCCGGGTAAGAAAACCGGCAATGAGCATGATCCCGCCGCCGAATTCCGCAAAGGCCGCCATGAATCCCCAGAAGGTCGGGGCAAAATGAATTCCCACATGTCCGGTCGCCATGCCGAGCATGTGCCAGAAATGAGGCCCGCCGGCGATTTTTGGCCAGCCGTGCCACATGAACATGACCCCAAGACCGAGGCGAAGAATGAGGAGTCCCTGATCCCGGAAACGATCCCACTCGTTCATAAGCATAGGAACCTTCTTTCAGGATGGTGGTGATGAGTGCTGCCGGAGCTTCGGGAGCGTCTGTCCCGTCCCCGGAAGCGAGTTTGTACTCGAAATGATTGTTAGCCAGGCATCTTAAATGGTACCGAATTTTTAAAAATAGCACTTTTCATACCGCAGGGGGAGGGGCACACCTGTTTCAATCGCGTAAAGCCGATGCGGTATGCCGTCGTAATCACCCGGAGCGGCATGGCCGGCCATGCGTTCGCTCCGCCGGTTCATGAGCCGACCGCCCGGCATCGATTCCATTTCGGTCATGCAGCGAGTTAAAACAATGATTCATAAATGATGCAATAATTTAATATTTTGTATCTTGTTTTTGGAACCCGTCACAGATATCTTATAGTATCGGAGGGCATGCACCCGGTAAATTTCTATTGTTAATTTTCAGACAGTTTCCAATTCCATCAGTCCTTCAAGAAGGAGGGGTTCGCATGGGTACCCGAAGGAATACACTATTAGGAATGGATGACATTAAACAAAGGACGGCGGTCCTCGGATTTTTTGCAGTAATTTGTCTGTCGGTTTCCGCATTCGCGCAACTTTCCGGCTGGCAGTATTACCAGTCGGTAACGCTGAGCGTCACCGGCGTGACCGCCGCCGAGACGAATTACCCACTTCTCGTGAAGCTCACCTCGAGCAATAGTTCCGTCTGGGCCAATTGCAACAGCTCGGGCACCGATATTCAATTCAGCGACCCCACCGGCGTTACGGCATATCCTTTCCAGCGGGCGTATTGGAATTACAGCACCACCACTGCCGAATTCTGGGTTCTTGTCCCTGCGGTAAATAGCAGCCCCACGGCCACAACGTTCCGGATGTATTACGGCAATCCCGGAGCGACCGACGCATCGAGCGGCAGCGCCGTATTCCAGACGAGTAATAAATATCAGGCGGTCTGGCATCTGACGTCGTCAGCCGGCACCAGCGATACCGATGCGACGGGATCCGGGCATAACCTGGTTCCCTCCGCAACAGCCCCGACCACCGTGACCAACGCCCCGGTCGGCGTCGGCATTGCAAAGGCGTTCGATGGTGCCACCAATTATTACACGGCCAATAATTCCGGAGGAGCAAGCTCGTCGCTCATCATGCCGACCGGCGGGCCGTTTACCATGTCGTGCTGGTATAACCCCCTGGCGACACTTCAAACGGGTAAGCAGGTGATGGGGAAGATCTGCACGAACGGGGTCACCACCTGGACCGGCTCATACGGCATGCTTTTTAACGGCAGTACCGCCGGAGACCTGCGATTCAACGACATCGTCGGTACTGCGAGCGAACGCTGCCACTACCAGCTGACTGCAAGTACCTGGTACCACCTCGTCTGGACCCGGATCGATACCGGCAGCACCGCTGCCAACACCAACGTGTATGTCAATGGGGCCCTGGCAGGGGGAACCGTCACCGCAGGCTCTACCAATGCCCGGGTAGACAGCCTGTCCTGGTGCATAGGGAGAGACTGCGCTCTCGGCACCTCGTCAACGATTGAATACTGCCCCGGGCAGATAGCCGAGGTCCAGGTATCCAATGTTGTCCGCGACCCGGGCTGGGCGGCGATAAGCTACCAGACGCAGCTTTCTACCTCAACGGCGGTTTCCTTCGGCAGCCAGACCGCCAACGCCGCTTCCTGGCCAACCCCTCCCACGCTTTCTGCCCCGGCCACCGGCGTTTCCAACCAGCCCATTGCTGAAACCTTCACCTGGGCTCCGGTTTCTACCGCTACCGGCTACGAGTTGCAGGTATCGGCTCCCGGCGACAATACCTTCACGACACTTCCTCTTTCTTATGATAATGGCAGCAGCAGCCTTATCACCTCCACCTCCCAGTCTGTTTCAAGCCTGTCTTACGCTTCGACCTATTACTGGCGGGTCCAGGCATCGAACGGCTCCGCCTGGACGGGCTGGAGCACGGTCAACTCCTTTACCACCGCTGTTGCTCCTCCGGCTGGGGCACCCCTGCTTTCTTCACCATCATCGGGTGCCTCGAACATGGTGCCAGCCGGCTTGACGCTGTATTGGGGGACGGTGTCGGGGGCCGCGAGTTACGGCATCCAGGTATCGACGGGTTCGGGGTTCGCCACGACCGTTTACAGCTCAACAGGGACGGTGACCGGGGATTCCGTGGTCCCGCTCAA
>CAWDOZ010000036.1:0-6663 GCA_963803935.1 uncultured Fibrobacterota bacterium
ACACATGGTAGATACCGTACTCTCCTTCGAAGGCGACTCCACCTACCAGTACCGGATAGTTCGGTCGGTCAAGAACCGGTTCGGGCCGTCGGGCGAAATCGCCCTGCTTGCGATGTCGGACTCGGGTCTTAACGAAGTGCAGAACGCCTCGGAATTCTTCCTGCAGAACCGCCACGATCCGCAGATCGGCACCGCGGTCGCGCCCATCCTGGAAGGGTCGCGGATCCTCGTCGTGGAACTCCAGGCTCTTGTCAACAAGTCGCATTTCGGCATGCCGCAGCGCGTGGCATCGGGGATCAATCCGCGGCGGCTCTCCATCATCCTCGCCGTGCTCGAACGCCACGGCGGCCAGATGCTCGGGGACCACGACGTGTTTTTCAACATAGCGGGCGGCCTGACGGTGGCCGAGCCTGCCATCGACTGCGGGATCGGCGCCGCGATCCTCTCATCGTTCCGCAACCGTCCCCTGCGGCGCGATATCGCCTGTCTCGGCGAACTCGGCCTCGGCGGCGAGATCCGGCCGGTCAACAACATGGCCGGGAGGCTGCGGGAGCTTGCCCGCATGGGCTTCAGGGAGTGCATCGTGAGCGGGTCGGCCGACGGGGCGGACTGGACAAAGGGACACAAGGGGCTGACCCTGATAAAGTGTAAAAAGATCGGGGATCTGGTAAACGTGCTGTTTTGAGGGAGCCATGAAAGCAAAACTTCTCGAACACGGCGCGGCGGTACTATTCGTCACCATAGCCCTTATTGCCGGCCTCATGGTTGTCAATATGCTCGCGCGGGCGGAGTCGACCCGTGAGCCCCCGGCCCTGCACGCGTTCGGCGATATTTCCTTTGTCGATTTCCGGAACCCCTTCGAAGTCGCCCTCCTGAAGGATGTTGTCGACCTGTACTATCCCGGCCGCCATGCCCGGAACGACTCGCTCATTACCGCCATTGTCCAATTCAAAGAGAAGCAGTTCGCCGCGAAGTATCTGGATTCCCGGGTATCGCAGGAGCTCACGGTCGAGCGATTTTTCGAGATCGCCGGCATGTATGTGAAATTCCTCCTCGTCTATGTCCTGGTCATGGCCCTGACCTGGTATGGCGTGCAGACGCTCGCCTCGGTCCGCTTTGTCTACAAGAAGGGGCGCTCGGCATCGCCGCCGTCAACGCTTGCGGCGCGCCTCAGGCGCGGCATTGTTCTCTTCGTGTCGGGCGCAGGGGTCTTTCTCCTCTTCTGCCCGGCCTATGTGATTGCCTATGCGATCAGGACCGAGTTCAATACCGATACGGTAGTTTTCATGATCCTTCTCGGCGTGATATCAAACGGCGTGCTCATCACCTATGCCAACAAATTCTACTCCTTCCTGGTTGCCGAGAGCCGGAAGGGGTATGTGGATACGGCAATCGTCAAGAATTGCCGGGCATCGTACCGGTTCGGCGCCGCGGACGGCATATCACCGGGCGCGCTCCTGCGTCCCCTTAAAAAGTTCCACGGCCATGTTTTCGACCATATCTTCCGGAATGCGCAGCACCAGTATATGCCGACGATAAAGGAGCAGGCGTTGTTTCTCATATCGGGCCTCATCATCATCGAAATGGCGCTCAACATCCATGGCCACCTGACCTACGAGATGCTGCGGCAATTGCTGTATAAGAATTATTCGTCGGTGGTGGTGATGATCCTGTTCATCTTTTATACGGTCAAGGCAACGGAGGTCTTTGCGGACTATATGATGTTTAAGTCGGAAAAGAGACTGGAAAATTGAAGATTTATAATAAGTCAAATGAAAAATATAAGGGGGGAAGTCTCCCCCTCACGGAATCCCGGCCGAACGGCGCGGCCGGTATTCCACTGCCCCCTCTGCGGAAGGGGGAGGCGATGTTTGCCTGAAGGCAAACGCTCTCCCCCTCCCGCAACGCCCTCTTTTGAGGTAGAAAAAACATGGGGCAAAATAAATATGTCAACCTTTTTCAGGGGCGGGTTTGAACCCCGACAAAATTGCCGAAATTCCCTGCGAATCCCCCGCCTTCGGCGCCCCCTTACTAAGGGGGATAAGAGAAAATCTATAAAGGGGTTGGTGTTTATTTATGTGTTTTCTACCATAGGGGAGCGTTGCGGGGGTGCGAGAGCGTCTGCTGAGCGAAGCGAGGCAGGCATCGCCTCGCACCTCCGCAGGAAGGGGTGTGGCTGAAGACGCGGCTTTGCGCGGCTTCAGCCCAGGGGAAACCCGCGTAGCGAGGTTTCCCCGCCAGAGGCATTTGAATTTAGCTCCGTTTCCGCATTTGAGCGGTAAACTTGCACTATAGGAATCAGTAAATGAACCTTTTTAAGAATAAAGACTTCCGCTGGATCCTGATCTGGCTTATTGTAATTCTTTGCATTGGGCTCTGGGACCTCACCTATTTAAACCGCCCCGCCCTCCTGAAGGTCATTGACGGATTCTGCAACACGCTTGTCATAGCGGTTCTTGTCGTGGTTTTCACGCTCCTCTTCGGCTGGTCCCTCACGCTCCTGCTCAACTATTTCGGCAGGCGATCCAACCGGACCTTGTATTATATAGCAACCTTCATCCTGAACCTCATCCGCTCGATCCCGCAGATTGTCGGCATACTCTTCGCCTATGTGGGGCTGACCCTTCTGGTCCAGAATAATCTGGTTTCTTCACGGATCGTGCTGTTTATCCTCATGTCATTCTGCATGAGCCTCTTCATCATGCCCGAGGTGGCGGATCTCATGCGCGACCGGATCGAGCACTTCAAGAAGCTCGATTTTTACAGCGCAATGCGGGTATGCGGCATCCCGGAACGGCGTATCCTGAACTTCGATATTCTCTGGAAAAACAGCCGGCTGCACATCCTGAACAAGCTCATTGCGGTTCTGGGGTATGCGGTGTTCCTCCAGTGCAGCGTTGATTTCATTATTTCGGTCGGGTTATCGACGAATGTCAATGAGACCTCCCTGCCGCCCACGCTCGGCGGGCTTCTCGCGACCATCGACAGCAAGCAGGACATCCTCGCCGTCGGGTACACCCTTACCCATCCCGGCTACGCGCCGAACCTGCTCTTCGAGCACCTGCAGGGATTGACGGTCGCCTTTCTTATCGTATTCTCGCTGTTCTGCATCTATAATGTCGCGAACGGCTACGCGGAAAGGCACCGGCTATGAGCGATCGCCAGCGGGTGACCATTGCATCGGGCAGTCGCACCATTGCGGACATCGACGACTTTTCGTTTGTCGCCGATGAGATGACGTTCCTTTTCGGGGAGTCGGGAATCGGAAAATCCATGCTCTGCAAGGCGGTGTACGGGCTGCTCGACCCATCCGAACTCGATATTACCGTGGGCAGCTTGCCCTATCGGCAGTACCTGAAGGAAACCGCGGCAATCGTCGAGTCGGGTTTTTTCGTGTTCCAGGAACCATCCTCGCACCTCAACCCGCTCATGCGCATAGGCGAGCAGCTTCGCGAAGGGAGCATTGACGGAACAGAAGGCGAAGCCGAGATTCTCGGCCGCCTGTGGAATGACAACGACCGGTTGACGCTTAAGGCAATCCTCGACGTGCATCCGAAACCCTACCGGCCAAGCGGCGGCGAGAAGCAGCGCATCCTGCTTGCCATGGCATTCAAAAAAATCCGGCTCCTGCCCGCCCGGCCCGCCGGCTCGCCCGCCCTGTTTGTTTTTGACGAGCCGACCGGGAGTCTCGATAACCGGTACCGGAACCGGTTCCTGGCGTTTCTGTTCGAGGAGTGGGCGCGCCGCCCGTTCACCTGCCTCGTCATCACCCACGACTACTCGATAATAAGCGAAATATATGCTCATGCCAAAGGACTCCTTGACCGGATTCATTTCAGGGAGCTGCGGCGAAAAGGGGAGGGGAGGGTCGAACTCGTCGATTTCCGGGCTGCCGACTACCTTACCTGGCTGCAAACCACATCCGGGAAGAAAAAGCCCGCCCGAACCGGGGAGCCGGTCCTGACGGTTTCGTCGCGCTTCTCGATATTCGGTACCGCGCATCGCATCTGCCGGGATGAGGAGCGAATGCAGGAGACGGACCTCGTCATTCGCGCCGGCGAGATGGTGTATGTCAAGGCACCGAGCGGGGCCGGGAAGACGACCCTCGCAAAGGTTGTCATGGGGCTCTACGAAGCCGACAAATTTTCCATGACGCTTGCCGGGGTCCCGGTCTCGCAGGCCACGCCGCGCTCGTGGTTCGAACGCGAAGTATGGGGAAAGCTGGCCGGCATGGTCTTCCAGCATGCCGACGAGGCGCTCGACCTCGAAGCAACCGTCGCCGAAACCTTTGCCGGGCTGCCGCTTAAGCGCGCCCTGTCACGCGGCGAATTGACCGCATTTCTCGGGGAGCTTTTCGAAGGAACGATCGACGATGCTTTCCTGTCGCGCAAGGTCAAATTCCTGAGCGGCGGCCAGAAGCAGCGCCTCAACCTGCTCAGGACCATCGCCATGCATCCGCCCCTTATTGTTCTCGACGAGCCGCTCAACGGGCTCGATTTCGATTCCGTGCGCAAGATCATCGTTATGCTCGATGAACTGCGCGCGAAGGGGACCGCGATGCTGCTCATTTCCCATAATGAAGAGATCTTCGATGCGCTGGTGGGGAAGGAATGTGTTTACTATCTTGCGTGAAGTGACCTGAGGAGAATTCATGAAAAGAACTCTTATTATCATCGGATCCGTTGTCGCCGCCCTTCTTGTAAGTCTGCGCAGTTTTCGTAGCCATCGGCTATGACAAGTTCATGACCATCGAGACCGTGGAGCACAACCCGCAGCTCGAAATTTTTCTCGGCGGCGGCGGGAACTCTATTGTCCTGACCTCTGAAGACGGCTCGACTGCATTGGTCGTCGATACCAAAATGGGCAGGGCCGCGAAGGCGTTGCGGAAAAAGGTCAAGGCCGCGAACGTCATCATTGTCAATACCCACGCCCACCCCGACCATATCGGGGGCAACATGCTCTACCCGGGTGCCCATGTGATTTCCGGCGCCTACACCACCGACCAGTGGCATGCGATGGCCGGGAAGACTCCCTTTCCGGACGAGACCGTTCCCGAGGGCGGGGAGAAGGTGCTGCACATCGGCAGCGAGACGGTGCACCTGCGAAATATGGGCAGGGCGCATACTTGGCAGGACCTTGTCGTGTACCTGGAGAACAGAAAGCTGCTCATCACCGGCGACCTCGTTTTTCTCAATATGCACCCGGTTCTGAGTGCCGCCGGCGGGTGCAGCGTAAACGACTGGATAAGTGCGCTCGATTCGCTTTCGCGCGACTTCGATCCGGTCATGGTCATGCCGGGACACGGACCGCTTTCGGACAAGTATGCCGTTACCGAAATGAAAGAGTATTTCAGCTCTATAAAGGATGCCCTCGATGATACAAAACAATTAAAATTTCTCAGGAAAAAGTACAACTATTACCATTCGCTGCCGCTTATGTCGGGGTTTGACATGACGGTGAAATACATGAGAAGTGAAAAGAAGGGGTAGTTTCGTTTAAATAATCATTGACATGATTCGCTATCCCAGCATCGCCAGGATCCGCCATGCCGGGACGATAAAGCGGTTTCCCGGGAGCGCCTCCGTGGCTTCAGCGCCGGCAACAATCTGGTAACACGGTATTTTCAGCATGGCGGCGAAGGCGGTGCCCGCTTTTGTAAAATCGGTATCGTTTAATTTTGCCTCAAAAAGTGCGATCGGCTTGTTTTTGTCGATAATAACGAAGTCCACCTCCTGTTTCTGGGCGGTCCTGATGAACCGCAGCTCGAACTCCCCGAGTCCTAATTCATTCCATCGGTTGATGCAGCGCAGCAGCGATACGGCAACGGCATTTTCGAACCGTATGCCTGGATCGTCAACCATGGTCCAGTCGTAGAAATAGTATTTCGATTCTTTTGCCATTGCCCGTGCGATGTTCCGCGCCCAGGGCATGAGAGAAAAAACGAGGTAGACTTTTTTAAAACCCTCCAGCCAGCCGGCAACCGTACTATGATTGACCTGCAACTCTTCGCGCAGGGCGTTGATGCTCAGGGGGGAGCCGATTCTTTCCGGCAAGGCCAGCATGAGCTGTTCAAGCCCCTTGAAATCATGGATACGGGTCAGGTCCCGCAGATCTTCGGTAACCAGGAGCGACCGGTAGTCCCTGCGCCATTTCAGGGAGAAACGATCGCTTGCTTTAAGGAATGGTTCGGGAAAGCCGCCGAAGCGCAGCCATGGCTTCAGCGCATCTTTCAAGGGGCTGTTTTTCTTTTGTTCGGGGAGCTTCTGGAGAAAGCCGGATTTTTCAGGCGTAGCGAAAACGGCAGGATTGTCGACTCTGCAGGAAAACTCCTGGGCCGCTTCGGCAAGGCCGAGCGGCAGCAACCTATAGGAAAAGTACCGGCCGGCAAGGCTGTCACCCGATGCCTTGAAAAAATCCAGGCGAGCGCTGCCGGTTACGATGATCTGTGCCTCTCCGGAATGCACATCGAAGAGGCCTTTGAGAATGTTCTTCCAGTTTTTATGTTTATGAATTTCATCGAAGGCAACAAGGGGAATACCCGGCTTGCCGGTCAGCGCGGCTTTGAGAAAATGCGGGTTCCGGGCGTAGGTCCGCGCGACCATGGGGTCGTCCCAATTGAAGTACAAATCTTCATTGTTCAGTTCGGCAAGCCGGGCTTTCACA
>CAWDOZ010000037.1:0-7627 GCA_963803935.1 uncultured Fibrobacterota bacterium
GTGGGCTGTTCCGAGATCGACGTCGGCACGAAGTCGTTCAAGACCAAATCCGGTGAAACAATCAACGAAGGCGAATGGATCTCCATCAACGGCACCAGCGGTCTCGTCTACAAGGGTTCACTGCCGCTTGTGGAAACCGACCTGGAGCATAACCAGTCCTACAGAGATCTCGTGGCGATCTGCGACAAGCTGCGCGTACTGAAGATCAGGACCAATGCCGATACCCCCAAGGATGCGGCCAAGGCCATCCAGTTTGGCGCAGAAGGCATCGGGCTCTTCCGCACCGAGCACATGTTCTACGGTGAAGGCAGCGACAAGCCGCTCTTCCTGCTTCGCAAGATGATCCTGAGCAAGACCGTCGAGGAGCGGAAGGCCGCGCTTGACGAGCTCTTCGTGTTCGTGAAGAAGGACATCAAGGCAACCCTGGAGGTCATGAAGGGACTCCCGGTCACGATCCGGACCCTCGATCCCCCGCTGCATGAGTTCGTTCCGCACCAGCCGGAGAGAATGGCTGCCCTTGCTGCCGAACTTCATATCGATGCCGCAGAGGCAAAGAAACGCGGCGACAGCCTGCATGAGACCAACCCCATGCTCGGGCATCGCGGCGTGCGTCTCGGCGTCACCTATCCCGAGGTTTCCGAGATGCAGATTCGCGCAATTCTCGAAGCCGCCGGTGAATTGATCAAGGAAGGCAAGAAGGCATTTCCGGAGATCATGATTCCGGTTACCTGTGCGGTCACCGAACTCGATCACCAGAAGAAGATTGTCGACCGGGTCTATGCGGAAGTCTGCAAAAAGCTCGGGCTCAAGAAGATCCCCTTCATGTACGGTACCATGATCGAGATCCCGCGTGCGGCGCTTCTGGCCGATAAAATGGCCGAGACGGCCGAGTTCTTCTCATTCGGCACTAACAACCTGACCCAGATGAGCTTCGGTTTTTCGCGCGACGATATCGGGAGCTTCCTGCCCGATTACCTGACGAACAAGATCCTTCCCTGCGATCCGTTCCAGACCATCGACTTTGATGGCGTGGGCCAGCTTATTCGCATGGGCATCGAACGCGGCCGCACAACGAAGCCGAACCTCAAGGTGGGTATATGCGGCGAGCACGGCGGCGATGCGGATTCGGTAAAGTTCTGCCATCAGATCGGCATGAACTACGTGTCCTGCTCTCCGTTCCGCGTTCCCATTGCACGGCTTGCGGCTGCCCAGGCAGCGGTTGAGGACAAGCTTGCGGCAGAAGCCAAGGCGCCCAAGGCGAAGAAGGTTGTCGCCAAGGCACCGGCGAAGAAGGCCGTTGCGGTTGCCAAAAAGGCAGTTGCGAAGAAGCCGGTCAAGAAGGCAAAGAGGTAGTTTAATGCAGGGGCGAGGTTGGCTCGCCCCTGCATTGTCAGCTTGAATAGAGTTATGTATTAATAGAAAAGAGGGCGGGGCCGAATGGCTTCGCCCTCTTTTCATAAGTGTAAAAATTTAGGGGACATGGACGGATATTAGTCTTTAATGCAAAGAGTCCATTCCTTTGGTAATCAGCCCTGCTGCCAAGCTTTCCGGCCAGGTGAAAATTTCCGAATTGAAGTTTTTCCGCTTCGTGATTCTCGTATCGTTTCGATGATTTCTTTCGTGGTTATTTTTGTAGTAATGCCTTTGATATCGAACGGTGAACGATTCGAATTCTTGAGCCGAATGGTATTAAAGCTTTTAAGCTGTTTTTTTGCCATAGTCCCTTCTTGAGGCCATTTTCGATCACTGATGAATGGAGCAGCCTCCTTTAGCAGGAGTATATTTTAATGAAATAGCGATTCGGGGAACCCGATTTCCTGATAAAAAACATTCGTTATTATTCAGGTATTTTTTTTGGAAAATTCAACTTCATTTGGATGGCCGAGCCGGGTCACCCCCACGTAAGTCTGTGCTTGTAAATTAACTCCCGATTGGGGGGACCCACAAGCCTCTGCGAAAAAACCAAAATTCAATTGCAATGCCGGAGAAAACCATTTTGAAATGGATCTAAATGCAGGGAGGCATTACTTCAGCACCAAAGGCCTTAAGAACGGTTTCTCCATCGGAGCAGTAAAAAATTTTTATAAAGCCCTTTAATGGAGATACATATGACTGTCCAATCTTCCTCCGAATGGGACCGGCTTCTCGACTCCATTCTCCTTGAATACGAACCGGTTTCTCGGCAACCTCTGCAATTACGGCCAGTGCCCTAGGGAGGGTAAGCCGGAGTGCCGAGCCGCCATATGCGGCAAGGCGCCCTTTTTGAAAACCTATGAGAACTTTTCCTTATACGACGATGCACTGACCGGATCACGGCTGCTTTACGAAAATCCATCCGCTGAACGCCACTAAAATTACCCCTGATGAACGGCCCGAGTATCATCCTCGGGTATTCAGATGTTATTTCTATCCGCTATACAAGCGCAGAAGGCTTCCTCGCGCAGATATAAAAATATATCGAATCAGCTTATTCGTCGAAATATAAATTATATAAGCTTCATCAGAAGTTCATTATATTAATCCTAACGAGCTCTTGCGGGAAAATTGGGGCGCAGAGGAACCAGGTAGTATTATGTGCCTGGCGGAGGGGATAATTTTGTTTCAAAGCGAGTTCCGATCTAAAATAGGTTAGAAATAGTGTTTAATACAATGGCCCATTTCCCAAGGGAGGAATGCATGTTAAAAAGAAGTGTGGTGTGCGCGGTTATTTTCGGCAGCATGTGTCTGGCCCAGGCACAGCAGACCGTGGATCTGACGGGCAGGGTAATTAACACCAGGGGCGCGCCGATCTGGAACGCCAGTGTCAAACTGACGACTTTGGCGGGCTATGCGACGACAACCAGCCTTCTCGGAAAGTTTTCGCTTACCGGAAACCCGGCCGCCGTTCTCCCGAGTGCCAAGAGAACGTATGTCCAGAACATTCCGAGCCAATTCACGCTCGTGGGCAAAACACTTACTTTTTCTCTGCCGGCACGGGCGGCATCCGGCTCCATCGCCATTTTTACCGCAGACGGCCGGAAAATCGTATCGATGCAGTTGAATAATCTTAATGAAGGCCAGAATTCGGTTTCCCTCCCTAAATTTCCGAACGGGCTCCATATCCTCCATGTCTCAATCGGCGCGGCGTCATTTATCGGGACGCTCAACAATGGCGATGGAGCAATGCATCTGGGGAATACCTCATCGAATGTACCAACCGGGATTACGTTTGTTCCGGCGGCCGCGGCTGCCGCCTCGGTTGATACCCTGTATGTTCAGAAAAACGGCTATAGTTCAGCCAAGGTCGGCATTCCTGCCTATACCGATACCGGCATTACCATTACCATGGCAGACTCGTGCTGGACGCCGGCTGTCCCGGATTCTCTCCATCTCGATACGATTAAATATATGAATGATCCTTTCCTGTTCCTGAGCGGAACCCGGATGACCGACCCGAGCCAGTGGGTATGCCGGCGTAATGAGATCAGCCAGATTCTCCAGAGATACCAGTATGGCTTCATTCCGCCCACACCCGACAGCGTACGGGGTACCTACAGCGGTACGACGCTTACGGTAAAGGTTTACTATCAGGGAAGGAGTCTGAGTTACACGGTAACGGTTACCTTGCCGACAAAAGGCACCGCTCCCTACGGGGCGATGATAGGAATCACCGGAGTCAGCACCACCACCTCGTGGTTGACGGCAGATAGTATCGCCTACATGACCCTTAATACGGCGAATATTGCGACCGACCCCGACGAGGCAGGAGCCGGTGCGGTGAGAACCGGTGCATTCTACACGCTCTACGGCGCATCCCAGAACACCGGCGTTCTCATGGCCTGGGCATGGGGTGCCTGGCGCATCATGGATGCCCTCTATGCTATACCTAAGATAGACCCCCTGCGGGTAGCGGTCCAGGGATATTCTCGTGACGGCAAGACGGCGCTGGTTGCCGGTGCATTCGATGAACGCATGTGCTGCACCTTTCCTCTCGACGGCGGCGGCGGAGCGGAATCATCCTGGAGAATCAACATAAAAGGCAATATCCCTCCGATCAGCAACAATGCCAAAACGCAGACCGTTCCGCAGATCCTGAACGAAGCGCCTCTCTGGTTCGGCAACGGGTTTAATCTGACTAATTTCGGTTCCGACGTCAACAGGCTTCCCTATGACGAGCATGAATGCGTCGCCCTCGTCGCTCCGCGACCGGTCTGCGTAACCGAGGCAACCGGTGATTACTGGAATTGCCCGGCAGCGTGCTGGAACGCCATGAAAGCGGCGCAGCAGGTTTATAAGTATCTCGGTGTTCCCAATAACATAGCCTTTGCATCCGCTCCCGGCGCTCATGGTACCTTTACTACGCATCAGGATTCGGTTTGCGAGAATATGATGCAGTATTTCATCAACGGAAACACCAGTGTGAAGTTCGCCTGTTTTGACAGCACCAGTATTACCGGAGCGTGTCCCGGAACGGTGGGTGGTGTTGCGTATCCCTGCTACTTCAGCATCCAGGATACCTTCGGCCCCAGTTACTGGACTGCCCCTGGTACCACGTCCTGGTAAGCAGCATTGATCCGAATCGCCCTCCTCAGGTGCAGGGGGGCGATTCTTTACTTCAATAGCAAATCTTTTGAAAGGATAAGGCAGGTACATGATGAAAAAATCTTGTATAGCATTAGCGGTGACTATCGGAATATTATCCCTTTCCTGCGGGAACAAGAGCACGACGAGCAGCTCGCCGACCCCCTCGGGCCCCTCCATTGCAAACGGAGCCTCCATCGAATCCACCTCCGACACCCTCAAATGGTCGAGTTCCGCCGGCAGCTCGGCGACTTACAATATATTGATGGGCACACAGAAGGATTCTCTGGTGAAAGTTGACAGCGGCTTGACAGCCCCCAGGTACTTCGCCTCCGGACTTTCAGTCGGCGGGGCTTATTATTGGCAGGTCGTCGTTGTTGAGGCAAACGGTACCAAGGTCGCAGGACCGGTCTGGAACTTTTTCGTCACGGTCGGAACCGTCACCTCGGCCAATGGCAAGCAGGCAATGCGGCTCATTCCCGGAGGAACCTTCCCGATGGGGTGCGACTCCCTGCAGGACCAGTATGGCCAGCCGGTGCATACGGTTACGGTATCCACGTTCCTTATCGATACGACTGAAGTGACCCAGAAGGATTTCGCAGCGTTATTGGGTGGGGTTAACCCTTCCGTCAATAACGCCAGCAATTTGAACCCGGTCGATAACATCACCTGGTTCGATGCGGTTCTCTACTGCAATGCCCGCAGCAAGCGCGATGGTCTCGATACCTTTTACACCTACGATTCCCTTATCGACCCCAACGGCAATCCCGGCGGTACACCCGGTAATGGAATATCGAGCCTCGGCGATATCACCTTCAACATGAATAACGGCTACCGTCTTCCTACGGAGGCGGAATGGGAGTATGCCGCCGACGGGGGAGTGTACAACCAGCTGTTTTACTGGGGCGATACCAATAATCTGGCTTACGACTGGGATGTAGCGGATGCGAATGGCACTTCCCACCCGGTAGCCACGAAGATACCGAACAATTACCAGCTTTACGATATGCTTGGAAACATTTACGAGTGGGTCAACGACTGGTTCGAACAGTGGCCGTCGACATGGCCTGCGGATTCGATCCTGGTCAACCCGATGGGCCCGGCAACGGGTTCGTACCGGCAGATGCGCGGCGGCTCGTACCTGAATACCGACGAGGATATTTACACGTGCGACCGCGACGATTATCTCACGCCCAGTACGCAGAGTTCGAGGAACGGCTTCCGGGTCGCGAGATCGTACCCCTAACTGCCCGGGCAGTTGCGGAGTTCAGCCGGTACGGTACGGCGGGGACAATGGTTTATGTTCCCGCAGAAGTCTCTCAAGGGCATATTGTGGATCAGGCATGCGGTGTAAGGTGACCCCGGTACCACGTTAATCGGGGTCATTTTTTTGTCAGGGGATTTCCGGGGAGAATGGACTTGCCTGCCGGGAGGAATACTTAATTTATGAAATGCTCGTGGCTGATGATTGGGGCAATTTTGTCATGCCTGCTGTCTATTGCATGCAACAAGAGTCCGTCGGGCTCCGGCAATGAGGTACCGCCAATGGTCCTGGTTCCCGCAGGCAGGTTTCTTATGGGTTCAGGACATGTGAGTGATGAGCTCCCCACGCATATCAATTCCATCTCGTCGTTCCATATGGACGCTGCAGAGGTGACGCAGGGCGATTACGATACCCTTATGGGGGTAAACCCTTCGGATTTTACCGGCGATCCCCGGCAGCCGGTGGAAGAGGTTACCTGGTTCGATGCGGTTCTCTATTGCAATGCGCGCAGCAAACGGGACCACCTGGATACCGATTATTCGTATTCATCCGTAACCGGCACTCCGGGCAACGGATGCACGAATCTCGGGTCCCTGGTTATCGATTTGGCGAAGACGGGCTATCACCTTCCTACCGAGGCTCAGTGGGAGTATGCCTGCCGCTCCGGATCGGGCACCGATTACTCCTGGGGCCGAAATTATCCGCCGGTATCCGATACCGACACCCTTGCGCTTGACAGCAATGCGGTCTGGATTCACGACTCGCCGGAAGAACCGGCACCAGTGGGAAGCAGGAAACCCAACGCTTTCAGGCTGTATGATATGACAGGAAACGTGTGGGAGTGGTGTAACGATTGGTATGGCAGCTACTCGACCGCCACGATGGTCAATCCGATCGGGCCCGATACCGGAAGCTATCGCGTTTTGCGGGGGGGATCGTGGAGCAGCGACGCGATTTATCTGCGCTCCTCCTGCCGCGTCAATGTCGATCCGTCGACCGGCGCCGGTGCCGGTTTCCGATGCGTGCGATAATGGCGATCGGGTATAGCGAGCATATCACCGGCTGCTAGGCCAACGCCTGCTCGCGCAATTGGAAATTCGCGATGCCGAAGCCCAGCAATCCGGTCGCACCGCCTTCCCGCAAAAGATTTATATGGAGTGGTTCCTGCCCAATCCCGAACCGGCGATCCATCTGAATTTTTATGCTTTCCAGAAACCGGCGACGCGTCTTCCGGAATCGATATGGCTCACCTTCAATCCGGTGGTCTCCGATCCGAAGGGATGGATGCTGGAAAAATCTGGCGAGCAGGTTTCGCCGTTTGATGTGGTCAGCGGTGGAGGCCGGCAGATGCACGCCGTCTCCACCCACTTCAGCTACAAGGATAACGAGGGATCCTTCATCGTCGAGCCAATCGACTCACCGCTCGTCGCCACAGGGAAAAAATCGCCGCTGAATTTTTCCAAGGATCAGCCCGACCTGTCGAGCGGCATGCATGTCAATCTGTTCAACAATGCCTGGGGAACCAACTACATCATGTGGTACGGCGAGGATATGCGTTCCCGCTTCATCCTCCGTGCCTGACCTAGCGGAGAGACGTCAGGGGCGAGAGTATCTCAAGTTTGGGGAAGTACGTTTGAAAGGTCGCAACGTCGCGCGTAAGCAACGCCAGATGTTCAATGGCCGCATGCGCCCCAATATAAAAGTCCGGCAGCGGGGTTGGTCGCAGCCCACCGCGCCTGCGATAGTTCAGGAAACACTTGCCGGCCAGAAATCCGGCCTCCCAGGGAAGGGCATTCCTTTGGT
>CAWDOZ010000038.1:0-28251 GCA_963803935.1 uncultured Fibrobacterota bacterium
ATTAAATATAGTTGATGGACTTGGCATAAGCTATATTTAATGCATGGAAAAAAATGATGGTAGAAAGCTTGATGATGCCACAAGGACTTTTCTTAAGACACGGGCAAAAGAGCTGCGAAAAAACGGCAAACTGTTTCAAGAAATTGCTGACCTTCTGGGTGTTCATGCGAACACGGTAAGACGGTGGCTTAATCCCAAAAAGGGCGTTTTCATCGGTTCTTTTAAGAAGCGAGGGCGAAAGACTGGCGAGCAGAGAACTCTTTCGGAAGAACAAGAGAAAGAGATTCGTGAATTGATCAGGGATAAAACGCCGGAACAACTTAAACTGCCCTTCATGCTGTGGACAAGAAAGTCCGTGCGGGATTTGATTAGTTGTCGTTTGAGCATTACGATGCCAATACGTACTGTGGGAGAATATCTGGAGCGCTGGGGCTATACGCCGCAACGTCCTTTGAAGCGAGCATATGAACAGCGTCCTGCTGAGGTTAAAGCCTGGCTGGAACAGAAATATCCTTCTATACACGAACGTGCAGTCAAGGAAAAAGCCGAAATTCACTGGGGTGATGAAACCGGGATCAATAATGAAGCTCAACAGGGCAGAAGCTATTCTCCTAGAGGAAAAACGCCTGTTCTTCGAGTAAGCGCAAAACGATTTTCGGCGAGTATGATTTCGTCGATAACTAACATGGGAAAAGTCAGGTTTATGATTTATAAGGGAGGTATGAACGTGGAAATATTCAAACGATTTCTCGAACGATTGATTAAAGATACCTCCCGGAAGATATTCCTGATCGTAGATAATTTGCGTGTTCATCATAGCTATGCATTAGATGAATGGTTGGAATTGAACCGAGACCGTCTTGAATTATTCTTCCTTCCGTCATATTCGCCAGAAAGAAACCCGGATGAATACTTGAATAATGATTTAAAAATAGGTTTATCAAATCGCCCTATATCAAGAACAAACAGTGAAATGATTGGTAATGTTGTTTCACATATGAGATCATTGCAAAAATTACCAGCGCTTGTTTCAAGCTTTTTCAGACATCCGGCAGTAGCATATGCGGCTTAACTATATTTAATTGCCGGAGTAATAATGCGAGGGACAGCGCAGGAACGAGCAGATGGCCGGGCATCTGGAGTTTTACTACCGTAAATCTATCGGGTCCGGAACTTCTCGCGCCGGCAAACGAAGCGGTGAATCAGGATACTGCGCTTACTCTGAGCTGGCAGAGTTCATCTGAGGCGATATCGTATACTATGCAGGTTTCGACAGCAGCGACCTTCAGTACGTTCATTGCGAATCAAACCGGGCTTACATCGGCATCGTATGTACTGGGCGGCCTGAGTTATGCACCGGGCAGCCGGAGTCAATCAACGACTTATTATTGGCGTGTTAATGCGAGAGATAGCGCAGGAACGACCAGATGGGCGGGCACCTGGAGTTTTATTATCGCAAACTTGACCGGCATGGTCTCCATTCCCGGCGGATCTTTTTCCATGGGAAGCTCCAACTCGATTGACGACTATGGGGCCCAGCCGCCGCACCATGTCACCGTATCGGCTTTTTATATGGGTTTGACCGATGTGACGCAGGCCGATTACCAGGCACTGATGGGAGTCAATCCGTCGTATTTCGATACCGGGGTGTCCGCTCCGGGCCGACCGGTTGAGCAGGTTACCTGGTTCGATGCGGCGCTGTACTGTAATGCACGAAGCAGGCGGGATGGGTACGACACGGTATATTCGTATACCGGCAGAACGATGGATTCAATCTGGTGCACAAACCTTTCCAATATTTCTTATGACCTTACTAAAAACGGATACCGGCTGCCTACCGAAGCGGAATGGGAATATGCATGCCGTGCCGGAACGAATACGGAATTTTACTGGGGCAGCGATACCGGCGGCGATACGGCCGGCGCCTGGTTCAATGGAAATTGCAGAAGCACTATGGCCGTTGCGATGAAGCCGCCGAATGATTTCTATCTTTACGACATGGCCGGAAACGTCTGGCAATGGTGCAATGACTGGTACGGGAGTTACAGCGCAACTGCCCAGACCAACCCGACCGGTCCGACAGCCGGAAGTTATCGTGTATTACGCGGAGGGTCCTGGAATTATGGCCCGAACTATTTGCGTTCCGCCTTCAGGTACGACCTCGTTACCCCAGGCGACAGGTACTACGGTTTCGGATTCCGGTGTGTCAGGCGGTAGAGGCATTTGACCAGCGTTTCATTTTATGTTTTTTCGTCACTGTTCAGGTGGGGAACCGATTTAAATGCCTTTGAGGGTGAACCCATTTACAATGGTTTCCCCTGGCCAAAGCCTCCGCGCCTGCAAAGCCCTCTTTCAGGGTAGAAAACACAATTAAAGGATTATTAAAAAAGATTGTATTGATATTTTTCCTGAAGCCTGAGGCCTGAAGTCTGAAGCCTTCTTTCTGCCTTTTGTCTGCCTTCCCACTGCCTTCCCCCTGCCTTCCGCTTTGATCCTTCTTCCTTTTCTTCAAACCCGTGTGGCCTGGATCTCCAATCCAGGTGCTTGGGGTTACATTTTTTAGAATATATAAGACCATATAAATATTGCTTAAAATAACAAAAAACTATGTATTGCAATATATTTAAGGCTTTATGAATATATAGTTGGAGCCGCGCAAAGCCGCGTCTCCAACTCACTCCCCCCGCAATGCCCTCTTTCAGGGTAGAAAACCCATGAACGGCTTAAGAAAGGATCGGTTTGATATTTTTCCTGAAGCCAGAAGCCTTTATTCCGCCTCTGTGCTCCTCCCTGCCTTTCGCCTTAGTCCTTCTGGTTTTAATGGGATGAAAAATTTTCATTGCGCGAGAGTTTTCAGGAGGCTATATTTATTAGTGACATTTGCCCCCCATCCGACTAGCCGCAAGGCCTCGGGTGGGGTTACTTTTTTAAGGGGGTATTCCGTGCTCCCCGAACCTGCCATCAAGCGCGCCCGCGCATATATCGACGGTCAAAATCTTTTCCACGCCGCTAAAGAGGCCTTTGGATATTCTTACCCGAACTACGATATTAAGGAATTGGTATCAAATATTTGCCAGAATATGGGATGGCACCTCGATAAAATCCAATTTTATACCGGAATTCCTGATAGTGCAGACAACGCATTTTGGAACCATTTCTGGACCCTGAAACTGATGGTAATGGGTAAACAGGGGATAAAAGTTTTTTCCCGATCCTTGCGCTATCGAAATGAAACAGTTAAGCTTCCGGATGGATCGGACCACACATTCCTTGTAGGGCAGGAAAAAGGCGTCGATATTCGTATCGCACTCGATATCGTCCGCGCCGTCCGCTTGAATGAATGCGATGTCGCCATCGTATTCAGCCAGGATCAGGATTTATCCGAGGTAGCCGATGAGGTTCGAATTGTTGCAGGAGAACATGGGCGCTGGGTTAAGATAGCCAGCGCATTTCCCTTCAGCCCTACTACGCGCAATAAGCGGGGAATCAACAATACCGATTGGATACGCATAGATCGGGTGACCTATGACGCATGCATCGATCCTCACGACTACAGGCCGAAAAAATCTGCAACGCCATAAGTTGCCTCTGGACTTCTATAGAGGCAATTCATGAACATGCATGGCGAAGGCATTCTCCGTTTCGACTTCTTCATTCCGCCTTGCTTTAAAATCGTGTGGCCTGGATCTCCGATCCAGGTGCTTTTGAACAGGCATAGCGAGCGCACGGCAGGCTGCTTCGCGGTTGCCGCAGCTTGCTGTGGAGAGCTTCAATCCGGTCCGGATTTTTACTTTTTGAGGCATAGATAGGCCCCTCCATGGATAAATTGAAAAAAGATGCTGGAAAGCATTCGTTCATCGCTATTGTTTCAGGAATCATGGAGAAATAACAGGGCTGTTGGTGAAGCGAAAATATTGATTGTGGGGGGGCGGATTTATTATATTGTAGAGTCATTTGATGGAAAATATGGTTGTTATCGGTAAACTTTACTTTGTACTACCAATTTAAGAAAACTAAATTATTCTCAAGCGAGAAATCCCATATTTTTGCATAAAAGGTTTTGTATGAATAAATTACTTTTCGTTTCACTTTTATTTTTTCTTTTCGATTGTTCCTCTAATTTATATGTTATTACCACAAATGACGAATATGCCAATTTAATGATAAATAGCAACGTACATTATTCCAAATATATCTGCATTAATTCTTCAGATTCCAATTCTATTATTGTTAAAACGGCATCTTTTTTAAAAAAAGGCAACTATGATAATGCAAGTAAGTATTTATCTACTATAAATGATAAAAGGTCGGACGATTATTTGTTGAGTAGGGCCTTGCTAAATATGTTTACTGGCAACTTTTCGGAAGCATCTTCTTTACTATTAGGGCTATCTGACACCAGTAATTGTTTAAAAATTCTTCTTTATGCTGATTGTCTGTCGGAAAAGGTGAAGCCCATTCCTATACAGGATATAATTGGGCAATACCAAAGGGCTTTGGATTGCAATTATAACGACGTCAACAAAGACATTATGGACATCCGCATTAAATTACTAAAATACATGTACTAGGAAGGATGGCTTATGCGAGTTTTTCTTGTTTTTATGGCATTGATAGTGACAGGTTGTGGCTCAAGTTTAGAAATACAACAGTCCATTATCTCAAACCGATATTCTTTGGCCTATCTGCATGATTCCAAGGCAATTGCTGATAAAAGGAATATCAATGTATATATCGATTCGCTTAAAATAGAAAAAAATATCGCTGACTCTCTTGTGGTACATTCTAAAAGTGCCTTTGTTCTACCATTAGTCTTTATAGATGTATGGAATTTCAATTATGATTGCATCTTTGGGAGAAACGTTTTAGTGGAGAATAACAAGGATTTTATTAAAAGTAACTTAATTACTGAAGTCAAAAGGTCGGGGATATTCAATATTGTTTCAACTCCTGACAGTGCCGATTACTCATTAAATATAAAAATAACCGACAGCAAATGTTCCGGTGGTTATAACCAAAATGGTTTTTATTACTTTCTGTTATTTGCTTTCGGATACCGCGTAGCCGAAAAAGCCGGTCCGGAAGTTTCAACGGTTAATTGGAGTTATGATTTGAGAAAGGGCAATTTGTCGGTGCTTCGTGATAGCATTGTAACGGTTAAAGTGGCAGCCCCGCCACGATTGTTTATGAGGGATTATGCACAATTAAGAAAGGATTTTGGAAGTGGCATGGCTGTGGCGCTTTCGGATGCCTACAAAGAATGTATTGAGAGTACAGTTTCAACTATAAATACTTCGATAAAATGAGTTTTTTGTAATTTCGAATTGATTTGGAATGTATTCCGATTAACCTTTATTAAACAAGGTGTATTTTAGATTTTAAGGTAATGGGATGTTTATTATAACAAGAAAGAGCTCCCCATATGCCCAACCATGCATAGTCGCTCAAACAAGAACTCAGCCATATCAGCCGCCATGAAATTATGCAATCCAACAAAGCGAACCTCCTGCCAACGTTTCATTGCCTGCCCGCAATGAGGGAATAATTTTATAAATTGGCTTCCTGAGGTTACCTTGGTTTTCCCATTTAAGCAGTAACAGACTTAATATTTTTTCCTCATCTACGCATCTTCGCTTGTACGCATTTGCATCTCCGGTACCTGTCCTTCAAAAAACGCCTTGAATAACCGTATATTGTCAATCGCATTCAAGACCGCCTTTATCCGGAAATGATTGTTGTACGCCGCTGCGATCGCACTCGTTTTGGCCATGAGTTCCAATTGTCCCTTGAGAATATCCGCCATTTCCGCCGGCGAGTAGGCGTAGTCGTACCGCGCGTTTCGTGCCGCGATCTTCTCCTTTGCCGTCGTTTGCACGCCGGCAGGATACCAGTTGGCAAGATTGCGCCCGTTGTAACGCAGGTAGCCTTTGTCGGTCGTGGCATAGGCGCGCAGCGGGAAGGCGTGGGGGAGAGGCGGCAGGTCGGTATTACAGATCCCGACCCCGGCATCCTTGAGCGCCTGCAGCGTACCCATCGTGTGCCAGCTCTTGTGCCGGAATTCGATGTGCACGTCGATATGCATCCCGACCGCCTCGGAGGCGACGGCGAGGAGGTAGCCGAGCCGCTCCGACGAACGGTAGAGGTGGTCTTCGAGCTGGATGAGGAACGAGTAGAACCTCCCGGTTTCGACGAGCGGCGACACGGCGGCGATATGGTGCCGCATGAGCTCACGGCCCGCGTTTGCGTCGAAGGTTTTCGTATGCGACAGGTCCTTGTGGACCTTGACCGAATAGAGCATCGATTCCCGGCTGCGGCTCTCGATATCGACGAAGTGCGCCAGCTCGGGCATCCGGTAATAGGTACTGTTGATCTCCACAAAGGAGAAATAGCGCTGGTAAAAGCGCAGCCGGTCCTGGATGTCGCCCTCGCCGGGGGCATCGGGCGGCAATGAGGCTAAGCGGCGGCGGGGAGGATTGAACAGCCCGACCCAGTCGTCGTAATAGTAGCCCGAGGTGCCGATATAGACCTTTTTCGATTTTATATCGGGCGGGGGAGCTAAGGGTTGGAATGGTGGTTTTTTTGTGTTCATTTTCTGTTTTGTTTAGTGCTGCTGGTGGGGAAACCATTTACAATGGTTTCCCCTGGCCTGAAGCCGCGAAAGGCACGCGTCTTCAGGCACACCCCTTCCTGCGGAAGGGGGAGGCGATGCTTGCGTTCCGCAAGCGCTCTCCCCCTCCCGCAACGCCCTCTTCTATGGCAGAAAACACAGGGAAAGGCTATCCATGCTTCCTGTTTTTCTCTTGTAACTTGTGACTTGCATCTTGTAACTTTTTTAAAACCGTGTGGCCTGGATCTTCGATCCAGGTGTTTTTGAATTTGCATGACAATGAGGGCACGGCACGCCGTGCCCCTACGGATCCATCAATCCAGGGCAACCACATAGGGTTGCCCCTACAAAATCTTTCATGTTCATTCTACCTAATGTGAGCGTTGCGGGAGTGGGCGAGCGTTTGCCTTCTGGCAAACATCGCCGCCCACTTCCGCAGGAAAGGGTGTGCCAAAGACCCCGCAGCCCGGCTTTGCGGGCGCGGAGGCTTTGGCCAGGGGAAACCGCCTAAGCGGTTTCCCCACCAAAGGCACTTACATCGCTCCCACTAAGCACCGCGCCAAAAGTATTTCTCTTCCTCACCTTTACAATAGCATCACCTAACCTTCTCTGCCGTCGCTCACGCTCGGTTTCAAAGAGGCTGAGCTGGTAATTCGGCGCTTTCGGCGCGGTTACCTTGAGCGACATGGTGCGCACCCCGACCCGGCGCGTGTAGAGCGCCGCAAACGCGCCGACCGCCGCGGCGGCGACGGTGTCGAAATCGTCGGCAGGAGCGGCGAACGCAACGGTTTTCCGGGCCTGCTTCCCGTCACGGTAGCGGATGCCGACGGTAAGCTTCTGTGCCGTAACGCTTCGCGTCCTCAGTTCGTGGCAGAGCTTATCCGCCGCCAGGCGCATGGTATGCACGAGTAAACCCGTGTCGTTGGTGTCTCCGTCAAGCCGCCGCTCGACCGCAATCGCTTCCGCCCTGGTCCGTCGCGGCCGGCTGTCGATCCCGTTGATGAGCGCCGCGAGAAGCTCGCCCTCACTCCCCAGGCGCTCGACAAGGGCGGCCCGGCCCACGTCGCGTATCTGCCCGATGGTAGTAAGGCCGTAGTGCCGCAGCCGTTCCCGGCAGAGGTCCGAGAGGCCCGGCAGGAGCGCCGGGCTCAGGGACGAGAGCGTTTCCGCCTCGCGTCCGGGCGGGCAGATGACGCTGCCCTCGGGCCGGGCCAGGCGGGCCATGATCCGGGCAACGAACCCGCTCGACGCCGCGCCAACGGCGATTCGCTCCAGGCCAACCTCGCTTCGGATCGCGGTTTGGATCCCGTCGAGCACCGTGCAGAGCGCTGCCCGCAGCGACGGCGTGGCCGTAAGGTCCAGAAGCGACTCGGCGCGATTGCCGGTTGAAAACACCGGGGTATACCGTTCGTAAATTCTGGCGAGTTCTTTGCGCGCCGCATCTTCGAGCTCCTCCTGACGCTCCACGATGGCGATGGCCGGGTACCGCCGCCGCAGCACATGGATCGGGCACCCCGCAAGGGAGCGCGTGACGGCTACCCACGGCGAGACCGCGATCGCCGTTGCCAGGTCCTCCTCGCTGCCGCGGCTCGCGACGACAAACGGCCTGCCGCGATACGAGGCATCGTACGCCGCGATCACCTGCGCCTCGAAGCTTTCGAAGTACAGCGCAAGGAAGAGCGGCTCATGCCGCCGCGGAAGCCGCGCCTGCGGCTTCCCGTTCCGTATGAGCGATTCGGCCATAGGAGTGTGCCAGTCGTTGCGATGCGCGTTCGAAGTCGATGCGGTCGGGCGACCACTCCACCGAGCGGAGCGTATCGGCTTCGAGCGTCCAGGTGTCGTAACTTTCGGATACCGTGCCCCATACTTCGAAGGGGCCGCTTTCACTAAGCGTGTCGAAAAACCGCTCGTAAACATCGGGCCAGAGGATGACGTCGACCGAGCCGGTCCGGTCGTCGAGCGTGATGAAAAGCATGGGCCTGCCGCTTGTTGCCACCACATGCGGCCGCCGCGTTATCGGCCAGCCGAACACCTTGACCCGCCTTCCGGCAAAGCGGCGGAGATCCGCTGCGGCAACGGTGTTGCGCGCGGCGGGGTGCAGGTCGAGGATGTCGAGGATATCGCCCGAGAGCATGAACCCGAGGAGATGGAGCTCGTCGAGGCACTTCTGCGCCAGGGAGTAATCGGACAACCCCGGATGGAGCGGCTGCCCGTGGGCCAGGCTCCCGAAGAGCGAGGGTTCCCCGTCCTGCGGGGAATAGCCCGGCCCGTCAAGGGCGAAGAGGAGCTCCGGCCGGGTGAGGCCGAAGCCGTCGAACGCGCCCACGAGGATGAGGTGCGTAACCTCGGTGCGGCCCGCCCGAACGCGGTGCAGGAAATCGCGGAGGTTGCGAAAGCGGCCGTTTTCGCGCCGCTCGGCCATGATGGCGGCAAGGCTCGTTCCCTTCACCTGCCGGATGTGCATGAGCCCGGGCCGTATCCACGCATGCTTGCCGAAGTAGGCAACTTCCGACTCGTTAATCGAGAGCGGCAGGATGCGCACCCCGAGCCGGCGCGCCTCGTTCAGGTAGACGTCGCGGGTGTAAAAGCCGTGGTTGTTGCTGATCACCGCGGCCAGGAACTGCGCCGGGTAGTGCGCCTTGAGGTAGGTGTTCTTGAACGAGAGCTGCGCGTAGCTTGCGCTGTGCGATTTGCAGAACGAGAACCCGGTGAAGCTCGCCACCCGTTCCCAGAGTTCGAGCGCCTGCGCCTGCGTCAGGCCGCGGGTCGCCATGCAGCCGCTCACGAAGCGGGCCGCGGTTTCAGCAAGTTCTTCGCGCGACAGAACTCCCTCGTGCAGGCTGTTCATCATCTTGCGGATGCGGTCGGACTCCTTGTAGGAGAGGCCCGCGACCTCGCGGCAGATCTTCGTGATGTCCTCCTGGAACGCGCAGACGTCGTGCGTTGCGCGCAGGATCGGTTCGAGCGACGGGTGGAGGTAGTTCCAGTCCACGATGCCGAGCTTCGCCTTGCGGTGGCGCTCCACGAAGAGCTCGGTGTAGCGCGACCCGGCGGGACGCACGAGGCTTGACGTTATAGTAATTTCCTCGAAGGTACCCGCCTGCGCCTTGGTGTTGAGCCGCGACTGGGCCGGGCTCTCGATGTAGAAGATGCCGCGCGTCCGGCCCTCGGCGATCATCGACCTGACCGCCGGGTCGTTGCAGCATTTGTCGACGTCCCACACGCCGGGATCGGGCAGCCCCTGCTCCTCGATCTGGCGCAGCGCGTCGCGCAGCACCGAGATCGAGCCGTTGCCGAGGAGATCGAACTTGATGAGCCCGAGTTCGTCGATGCCGCCGTGCATGTCGATCTGCGTCACGAGCCGACCCCTGGGGCCGCCGGTGTACTCGCAGGCGGCGTGGCGCCAGATCGGATCGTTGGTGACCAGGACGCCGCCGGGATGCTGGCCCAGGAAGCGCGGCTTCCCCCGTATCGCGGCCGCGCGCTCGGCGATGAGGCGGATCTCGCCGGTATCGATGGTGCTGTTTCTTGATTTCCGGTATTTGATGATCGAGGTCACCTGCTCCTCGCTGTAGCCCATGGCCTTGGCAACCTCGCGCAGCGCGGCGCGGCCGCGGAAATGGTTGATCGTGCAGGTGATGGCCACCCGCTCCCTGCCCCAGCGCTCAACCATATAGTCAAGCGCCCGTTCGCGTTCGTCCCAGCCGAAGTCGAGGTCCGCGTCCGGCGGGGAGGCGCGCTCCTCGTTCAGGAACCGCTGGAAGTAGAGGTTGTTTTTGATGGGATCGAGCGTGCTGACGCCGAGGTTGTAGAAGGTAAGCGAGTTGGCGGCGCTGCCGCGCAGGATCGTGGTGTCGGAAGGCCGGCGAAAACCGCCCGCAAGCCGCGCCGCGGCCCAGTCGCGGACATCCTTTACAATAAGAAAGTACGAGGGGTAGCCGAGCTTGGCGATGGTGGCAAGCTCCATCTCCTGGATGCGGCGGGCCTGTTCGAAGGTCGGTTTCCCGCCGTAGTTGGCGAGGAGCCCCTCGTGCGCGAGCTTTGCAAGGTACGATTCGGGAGTAAAGCCCCCGGGCACCTCGATCTCCGGCATGATCCATTTCCCGAGGTCAAGCACCGCGTTGCAGCAATCGGCGATGCGGCACGTCTGGGCGATCGCCTCCTGGTGTCGCGGGAAGAGCCGGGCCATGGCATCCCCGCTTTCAAGCACCGCGCCGGGCGGCGCATATTCGCCCTCCCGGAGCCGCGAGAGCGTCGATACGCTGCCGATGGCTGTCAGGAGCTTATGGGTCTCGTGGTCGCTCCGGTCGAGGAAGTAGGAGTCGTTCGAGACCACGAGCGGAACGCCCTGGCGCACCGCCTCCTCTTCGAGAAGGCGGCTCCGGGCGCGCGTTGCCGCCGAGGTATTGATGAGTTCGCCGTACAGGCGCTCCCGGTTCGGCGTGGCGGCAATGAGGGCGAGGAGGCGGGGCGAGGCGGTGAGAAAGACGAGGCCCGGCCACGGCTTCGCAAACTCCCTTTCAAAGGAAAAAACGTCGACGGTGTGGCGGTGCGTGACGATCTCACACAGGTCGCCGTAGCCGCCCGCATCCCGAGCAAGAAGCACGATCCGCTCTGGTGCGGCGGCGGGGTCGGTCAGTTCCACGCCGAGAATGGGCTTTATCCCGGCCTTGCGGCAGGCGGTGTAGAAGAGGATGAGCCCGCTCATGCGGTCGGTATCGGTGAGCGCGAGGGCCGGGAACCCGAGCGTTTTTGCGCGCGCCACGAGCTCGTCCACCGTGCAGACACCCGCATGGAACGAGAAGGTTGAATGGCAGTGCAAGGGGATGTAGTTCATAGGAATACCCGGGCATAAGCTTTTTTACAATCAAAATCCAGGCCATGACGCAATGCATACTGTTCATTTGAGCATCTACTAAAAATATACACCTATGGGGGAGAAAGATCAATGAGTGAAAGGAGATGAGGGCAGTGCGAGTCTTTTTGGTGGGGGAACCGCCTGCGGCGGTTTCCCCTGGGCTGAAGCCGCGAAAGGCACGCGTCTTCAGCCACACCCCTTCCTGCGGAAGGGGGAGGCGATGTTTGCCTGAGGGCAAACGCTCTCCCCCTCCCGCAACGCCCTCTTTTATGGTAGAAAAAACAGAGAGGATAACAACCCGATCTGCTTACGATTTTTTTCTGTAAATGTTCTTTCTACCATATGGGGGCGTTGCGGGGGTGCGAGAGCGCCTGCTGTGCTTTAGCGAGGCAGGCATAGCCTCGCACCTCCGCAGGAAGGGGTGTGCCAAAGACCCCGCAGCCCGGCTTTGCGGGCGCGGAGGCTTTGGCCAGGGGAAACCGCCGCAGGTGGTTCCCCCACCAGAGGCACTTAGTATCGTTAATGCTTTAATTTGAAGAGCCGCTTGATCGTAAACCCGAGCCGCAGCCGTTTGTCGTAGGTTCCCCGCATGAGGTTTTCTGCGCCGATCTCGGTCGCATTGCCGGCAAACAGAAAAAACTGGTGACCGGCGGTGTTGATCTTGACACCGAAAGAGAACGGATTCTGGACCTGCACGCTGCCCTCCCCGATGTCCGTACTGGAATCTTTATCCACCCAGGGGAAGTATTCGCCGTAAAGATCGAAAACCTCGGTCAATTTGACATCGACGCCCGTCCCCAGCCCATAGTGATCGATATCGAAACTGTAGCCGGTATTGACCAGGAATACCACCCTGCCCGCCAGGGGATCGTTCTGCAGGCTGAGCTGAAGATAGGGTTTGGTGATCCGCTCGTCATCCACCCTGACATACGAAATGAACGCCCCGTCGAGCTGGGCGCCGAAGCGGAGGGGGTGGAAAAACATGCCATACGATACGCCGGCGGTGTATTCTCCGTACGTCGCGGTCGAAAGCTGGTGCGTGTCATAGAAACCGTAGAGCTGGGCACCCGGCAGCAGGGTCGCTCGGATGCCGAAAGCGACATCGGCGCCGTCTTCAACGCCGAAAAAGGTCGATGCCGCCTGGAATTCGTTGACATATCCCTGAAACTGGTGCTGGATCTCCGCTTCCAGCGCCGGCGATTCGATAAGCGTGGGGGCGGTGAGGTTGGGCATGCTCCAGTTTTCGTACGCGAATACCGCTCCGGCGCACAACGCGACACTACCCGCACTTGCAATCATACGGCTTGCAATACTCATAGCAACGCTCCTGGTGCAGGGCCTCCCTGCTGTTAAGGAGTGGGAAGGAGCCGGTGGTTACGTTTTTTTCTGCGAGATGGTAACGGTCGACCCGTTGAGCACTGCGTCGAACCGGTAGAGATCGGTCTTCGCTGGCCCCCTGGTCACCTTGCCGGTCATATCGAAGGTTGACCCGTGGCATGGACACGTGATGACCCCGTTGTGCGGCAGCCCGACCTTGCAGCCGAGGTGCGGGCAAATGACGGAAAATGCGGCAACGGTCGACTCGTCCGTCCTCGTTACCATGATGGGCTTGTTCGGTGCACCCGGGTTGGGAACCGTTACCGCGCCGCCCGCAGCAGCGAGCGCGCGGTACTCCGGCTTGTTCAAATCGAGAACCATCGGGTTTACCAGCACGGGTATCGACTGACTCATGGCCTGAACCCCGAAACCCGCCAGGGGCGCCAGGAGGGCGGCCGCCAGGACCTTCTTACCGGTGTCTGCAACAAATTCGCGTCGGGAAATCTGCTCGCTATCCATTACCTCTCCTCGCTTTCTTACATTTTTTAGTATGATGCCCCGGAGCGACCGTGCGGTCCCCCGGGGTTGCCCCATGGCAAAGTTAACGGCCAAGTGAGAAGGTCTTCGTTACCGTTGTCCCGTTGGCGATTAATTTCAGGTGATAGGCACCGGCCGGCAGGGCTGAGAGCGGAATGGCGTTGACGCCGGCTCTGAGCCTCCTGGAGCTTTGCGACAGGACCTGCCGCCCGGCACTGTTAAATATTCTGAAGGAAACGATTTCGGCCTGCGGCAGCGTCAGCCGGAGGGAGAACTTGCCGGAAAGGGGAATCGCCGTCACGGTGATGGCGTTGGCGCCAAGAGGCCTGGCCCTGGCCGGCAGGACGGCGGTGGAGGTGACGATGAATTTGCCCACCATGCCGTCGGAAACATGAACGTTACATTGATACTTGTAGGTGCCCGCTACGGTGATTTTATAGCTGAATGTTGTGCCCGCCCCTGTTCCCCCTACTCCATGGTTCCACGATGCCGCGCCTGTGGGAATGCTTTCCGAGGTGGTTGAGTGCATGGTGAAATCGCCGTTCCAGGTCACCGTATCTCCCACATGGGCGGCAAACGAATCCGGCGAAAAAACCAACCCCAGAGAACCGCCAAAATTAACGATATGGGTTGTGGCAAACATCCGGACCGGCAGCAGGAGCATAACCAGACCGGCGGAAATTGAAAGCAGTTTCGTTTTCGACGAAATGGTGCACCTGGACATGATCATCTCCTTTATGAGGATTTGTGGAATTCACCGCTCCGGCGCAATACCAATATTTTATTCGCCGCTGCGAGCGAAGTACCTGGCCATACTGCAAGACGGAGGATACTTTTTTTCTTAAGTTACGCAAACAGTGTGCCATGACCCGGTGCGTAGAGTCACAAGGCGAACTGTGCAATGACGGGGCATAAATACCGGATAGTAAGCCGTTTATGGCCTGCGGCCGGGCAGTTGCAGATATGAGAAAGGGAGTTTTAATTTTGCGAGGGACTAATACTGCAAAGGCCTTAATGGCCCTTGGCACACCCCCGCCCGCAACGCTCACCTCAGGTAGAAAACAGATAAAAGACTTCAAAAAACGGATCAAGATAATTTTTTTCCCTGGAGCCTTCTTTCCTCCCTTGAACGCTTTCGCTGCAACCTCACGCCGCCCGGTGGCGACCGAATTTCTTCTGCATGGGGAGCGGTAATTCCTATAAAAAAACTTCTGTTTAAATTACCATAACAATTTAGTTACGCATATAGTACCTACAAATCAATAAAAAAGTATTGCATAATCCTTTATAATTTTTCATTTATACGGTTGACGTATATAGTTTGATATGCTAAAACAAAATTGCTGGGAATTCAAGAAGTGCGGACGGGAGTATCGCGGTGCAAGAGTCTCCGAACTTGGATTGTGTAAAGTATCGGTGACCCCGCCGGCACATGGTCTTCATTCAGGACAACATGGAGGCAGAGCCTGCTGGGGCATAGCGGGTACCATGAATGGTTCAAAAGTGGATTGTATCTTTGCCAAGGAATTGAACAACTGCCTGCAGTGCGATTTTTTCCAGAAGGTACGATCCGAAGAAAAGGCATGCGTCGGTATTTCCAAAAACGTTCGTGCCCGCCCGGGTACCGACGGGGAACTCCTATGAACTATACGCCTGGCCGGAAAAAAAGAGAGAATAGAATTTATGATCGCGCACCCGCGGATTTTTTATTGAGTATCCGTTGTATCGCATCGGACAATGGCAGGCCACGGGATACCAACCCGGTAACGGTGAAAACGGTAGATATTTCTGCCGGAGGAATTTGTTTTATTTCCCCTGAAGAAATATCCACCAATGATGTTTTTATTATAACCGACGCTTATTCCGCGTTAAAACTTACCGGTCTCAGGGTTCTTGTACTATCACGGTCAATGCATATAGGTGCGCCATACACGTTATGCCATTGCCGGTTCATTGGCATCGATTTCCAGAAAATAAGGAACATCCTCTCGTACGTGTCCGCGAGTCTTAAAAAAGAAAAAGAATTGGAAGCCTGCATGAAGGAGCATAATGATGCTTCGGTGGGCCCCAGGCGTTTGCAAGAAGATTACAACGATCGGTCGCCTGCATATTAGAGCTCAAAAAAATCATCCGGTACCGTTGAAAAAACGCATGGTATTGACGGTCATGTGAAACTTTACCGTACCGGTCGTATCAATCGTACTCTTTCCAATCCGGCTGCTCGCACAATCCGACGAATTCTGGCCTCGGTCATTGTATATTTTTTAGCAAGAGCTGCCGGTTGCAGTCCTTTTAAATAAGAAGCCAAAATTTTGTTATTCTCGTCGGCATTGTTGAAGGAAATCCGGGAAATATTTAAAGACTTACGTATCCTGTAGACGCTGAAGGCCTTTATACCCAGTTTCCTCGCAATTGCCGCATCCGTTCCGCATTCCTGCTGCAGTTTCATCAGTTCAATCCTGGATATTTTCAGCATGATACCCTGTAATCTATGGAAGTTGTCAGGCATATTAGCGAAAAAGTAATATTTAAAAATGATATCCGGTGAAATGCACTTTCAAGGTAAGCAAAGATGCCTTTATTTATTTAGTCAAAATATCAACAAAAATGTATCGAAACTACTGGCTGGGAAAGCTATAACGCCATTTTTTAAATGTAGCACGCGTTATCAAAAGCGTAACTAATAGGTAATAGTCCAAGTAAGCTTGCAGCAACGATCTACTTAATGCTATTTTATTAAATCTTTGGCAATACGGTGGACTGAATAAATGGTATGGAATAACGGCTCCCTTTAGCCCATCGCAGGTTGGAATGGAACAGTCCAATAAGATACCGGAAAACGGTGGTCAACCCGACATCTCGGGCATATTGATATGGCCTAATTTCCTCGCGCGCCTGCACCATGTCCTGCTTCAAACGTATCCTGTTGAGGATGTCTTGGGAATTCTGGAAAAACAATCTGCCATTTTCGAAGGACGCCCCTTGCGATGTCCGCAGTTTTTTCGATTCTATTGTAAATACTCATAAAAAAATTCCGCTTGATTATTTAATTGGCGTTTTTTCCGCGTACGAGGCATTCCTTATTGAAAAAGGTGATAGCTCGGCATTATTCGTCAGGGATCTCTATTCCAAAACAATCGGGTCGAAGGATAGTAAAAGCCTCAATATCATTCATGCATTACTGCTTCCTGCTATTAAAAAGCAACCGCAGCATTTGGACATGAGGCAGGTGGTTCTTCGTTCGCTTAATCGTATCTCCAGGCTTGCCTGCCGGCAATATGAAGTAGCAATGGTAAATGAAACAAAAGATAAAGAAATATTCAGTTCCGTGTTTCTTGTCGGGCTCCGCCATAATCGCAGAGTAATGCCGATTCCTGCGGATACCGAATTATTTGTCTGCGATACCATCAGGGTGCTGCCCTGTATAATTAACCTTCCCGAATATGAACAGGTTACCATTATAAGCGATGCGCGACCAATAGGTCGGATTGCCGCCGATGTGCCGCTATGGCCCGAAAATGCCGTTCCGCAGGCAGGTATCGTTAGAATCAGAAAATATTCCTTTGGTGATTTTCTCAATCACAACGGGATTACCATTCCTGCTCTGGATTCGAGGGCCCTTAACGTTGAAGTGATGGAAGTTCTTGATGATTATTTTTCAGAAAAAAAGAATCGCATTATACTTCATAAAGGTTGTATTTATGGGGCTCCGCAAAATTTATTCAAAGTCACTTATTCTGAAATGAAAATGACCAATCCCTGGGAGGTAATTGCCCGGGCAATGCGCGCAATTGAAAACGACGGTGCAGCATCGAAAAACCTGAATTCTTTGCATGAAGAGTTCCTCAGGCAGGCAGATTCAAAATGTATCTTTCTCTATGATAAACAAACCGATACCATAACACTTAATGGAAAATATTTCATTAGAAATGTCCCTGCTAAAATTCTTGCAAAAATGATAAAGCACTATGTGGAATGCGGTTGTCATGGAGGCATTGAAATTGAAAGGAAGTCGCTGCTCAACGATCCCGAAATTGTGCCGGACCGGAACAATCCGAATCTTGAGAGACGCTTTAAATTGATCGCGGAAGCCTTCAGGAAAAAATGCCCCGGATGCTGCTGTTTCAGCAGGCCGTCAAAAGGAGTAATAAAGCTGGAGCCGAAATTGCACATTACTTTTGAGGAACGGTAAGGAACAATATAAGTAGTACCCGCGTTAATTTGGATACTTCTCAGGGGAAACCGAGCTGAATTACAATGCTTTTGATGGGGGAACCTGGCTTGATATCAATGCTTCTGCTGGGGGAGCCGCTCAGACGGTTATCCATTTTACCTTAAAGGTATAATGGACGGATTATTAATAATTTAAATTGCACCAGCCCCTGGTCGGAGCCGCGCAAAGCAGCGTCTCCGATTCACACCTTCATGCGGAAGAACGAGGCGCCGCCTGCGTCGCTCATTCTCAGCAGGCACTCTCGTTCCTCGGCAACGCCTCCAGTAGGTAGAAATAATATTAATGAATAGGTGCCTGTCAGGCGTGTTCTGATGGAAAACGATAAATTCACTTCAGCCTTGACTCTGACTCTTTACGTCATTTATTATAAAAGGCGAGATAATCCTCTCATTCCATCGCCTGCTTCCTGAGCAGGAATATCGTGCCGGCGACCTCTGCCGGGAGAAGGGAGACCTTATGAAATGGTCAGCGAGATACAATTTAGCCTTTTTTTCACTGATTATGCTGTCGGCGGTAATGCAGCTTGCTGATGCACAGCAGGGAGTTGTGGCATACTGGTCATTTGATTCAATGGTGGGCGATACCTTCAAGGATATTTCCGGCAATGGCTATAATGCGATTGTGAGCGGGACCGGTGTCGGATTGGCGAGTGGGGTAAATGGTAACGCTGTAGAATGCCCGATAGGGGGCGGATATGATATCGCGGTTACCAATTCGGCAAACAGCTTTGTAATGAATCATTTCAGCATCGAAGCGTGGGTGTCGATGGATACCGTTATCATCAACGGCCAACAGCACTTGCTGAATTTTGAAAATGATTTGGGCGATCGTAACGGTTATGCCTTAAGCCTGGACAATGGAAGTCCGGATATGAGCGTCTCTTCTTTTGATGGAACAGAATGGATCAACGACAATGCTGGTCCAATTCTTCAGGCAAATACCTGGTATCATCTTGTAGGAACCTTTGACAGTCTCTCGTTGCGAATTTACATTAACGGGGTATTGCAGGCTACGAATGGGGCCAATGGTGGAATCCGACCGCCTGGAACCAATGCCAATATTGGTTGTAAGAAATCATCAAATGGAGTCGAGACCTATTATTTCGGAGGCAGAATAGATGAACTTAAGGTTTACAACTTCACCCTGCCCGCCGATTCAATTCTTGCGCATTACCAGCGCTATGCTCCTCCTCCCGGACTGGTATCCCCTGTTAACAACGCAGTAAATCAATCTCTTACACCAACTCTTACCTGGAGTTCCATTAATGGCGATTCATATACCCTTCAGGTTTCAACCAATTCCGCATTTTTGACGACAGTAATCTCTCAAACAGGCATTACCGCTCCATTTTTGACGATTGCCGGCCTTGAGGACAGTACCGGCTATTTTTGGCGCGTAAATGCGACATCTACCGCTGGAAATAGTAATTGGTCCGGCATATGGAATTTTACCACGGTACCGCAATTACCAGGTGTACCGGTGCTGGCTTCCCCATTGGATAGTACCTTGAATCAGCCGTTATCCTTGTATTTAATCTGGAGTGTGGCAAATCATGCGGCTTCATACTCTTTGCAAGTATCCACTTCATCAATATTCTCTTCAACGGTCTCGAATCAATCCGGTTTAACTTCAAATATAGCCTCAATAACTGGGCTTTCCAATAATGCAATCTATTACTGGCGGGTGAATGCCGCCAATCCTGGAGGAACATCGCTATGGTCTGGCATATGGAGATTCAGCACTGTTTTCGTCCCTCCTAACACTCCAGTTCTTCTTTCACCCGCGAGCGGGACCATCGGCCAGCCAAATTCACTGAATGTTTATTGGAGCGCTGCAAACCTTGCATCTCTGTATTCGCTGCAGGTTTCAACTTCATCAACCTTTTTATCTACCATAATCAACCAATCAGGATTAACGGGGGAGTCTGCTACAATCAATGGCCTGGCTAATGATGCAGAGTTCTATTGGAGGGTAAATGCATCCAATTCGGGCGGAATCAGTGGTTGGTCAAGTGCCTGGAGTTTTATTGTCGGCCTTACTTCAGTTTCACCTATTAAAAAAGATAATTTTGAACCAACCTTCTCTTTTAAAAATGGATTAATAGCATACTCTTTGAATCGGCAAAGTCCAATTGAAATCAGAATTTATAACATCCTTGGCAGGAAAATATTTGAACTTAATAAGCTTCAATCGTCGGGGAGTTACTCATTCTCAATAAGGAGTCTTAACCTATCCTCTGAGCTTTATATCATCCATTTTAAGGCAGGCACTTTGGAGAGGCAAATGACGGTATTAGGAAAATAAACAGGCAAATTTAAGGTTGCTACTCAAGTAGTTCTTTTGAAATTTCATAACTCATTCTCGGTTTTGATTCGATGATTCTGCCTTTTCGGTGTTTTTTCTACCTACTGGGAGCGTTGCGGGGGTGCGAGAGCGCCTGCAGAGCGTGAGCGAGGCAGGCATCGCCTCGCACCTCCGCAGGAAGGGGTGAGTCGGAGACGCGGCTTTGCGCGGCTCCGGCCAGGGGAAACCATTGTAAATGGTTTCCCCACCTGAGCAATAACAAAAATTCTATCTGATAATCGCTTCACCACCTTCTCCTTACTCGTTGCGATAAAAGAACGCATGCCCCCCCTCATATTCTTCCAATTCCGCTCCCAGCGCCCTGGCAAATAGCCGTCCCGCCTGAACAGGCACAATTGCATCCTCCCGGCCATGCATGAACAGCGCCGGGCAGGGGGAGGGGCGTAACCGGCAGCACGCTCGCCTGTTCGAGGAAGTACAATCCATCGACAAGCACCTCCTTAGAATAATTGCTTTCAATACCTGAAATGATTTCAATTCCTCTCTCCTTCTGTCTTGTCCCCTCTCCTTGTGGGAGAGGGGAACGGGGAGAGGTCAAGAGGGGACCGAGGGGTGAGGCGATTGGTACGCCTGTCCCGCACTGCTCATAAAACTTCCTGAGCACCTCCTCCGGCTCTGCCAGCAGCTTTTCCCGCATCGCCTTGAGAACAGCAGGCCTTTGCCCGGCCGGGAATCCCGGCCTGCGGCAGAACGACGGTGTTGCGGAAATGAATAGTACGGATTGCGGCTTCAGCCGCTTTGCGGCGGCATAGGCCATTAAAGCCCCGGTCGACCAGCCCACGATGCCGAACGGTTGGCCCTTCGCCTGTTGATTAACTATATCCGCTACCGCCGATTCCCAGTCGGCCCGCAATTTTCCGCCGGTGACGAGCGACGGCATAAGCTCGTTGACGTCGATACGCATGGTTTCCGGGCCGGAGAAGCGATCGAGGATCCGGGCGGGATCGCCCAGCCGCCGAGCAGCACCACGCGGTCAGCCACGTCGGGATTTCCAGTCGGCAAGTGCTGCGACAACTGCCGATTCCTGGTCGGGTGTAAAGGCGAGGTTGAGCGAGAAGCGGATGCGCGCGGTGTGCGGCGGAACCGTTGGCGGCCGTACGGCAGGGGCGTCGATGCCCCGCTGTGCAAGGAAGGCGGAGAGCGCCAGCGCCTCGCCGTCGTCGCCGACGAGGCAGGGGACAATCTGCGTTGTCGAGCCGAGCGTATCGAACCCCAGGCCGTGCAGCTTGTCGCGGAAGGAGGCGGCCCTCGCGAGGAGCGCGGCGCCGAGCTGCGGGTTGGCGCGGAGGTAGCGCACCGCCGCGATGTCGAAGGCGATGACCGACGCCGGGAGACCGGTGGAGTAGATCAGGCTCCGGCTGTGGTTGACAAGGTAGTCCCGGAGCAGGGCGCTTCCGGCGAAGAAACCGCCGAGGCCCGCAACCGCCTTGGAAAGGGTGCCCATACGGAGGTCGATGGCGGCGGCCACACCGGCCTCCTCGGCCAGGCCGCTGCCCTCCTCCCCGAGAATGCCGGTCGCATGGGCTTCGTCGACCATGACGCAGGCCTTGTACTCTTGTGCGAGGTCGACTATATCGGCAAGCGGTGCGCGGTCGCCGTCCATGCTGAAAACCGTGTCGGTTACGATGATTTTTTCCGGGGCTGCCGAGGCCGCCAGGAGCCTTGCCAGATCGGCCATATCGTTATGGCGGTAGCGTGCAAGCTTCGCCCCGGAGAGGCGGATGCCGTCCACGAGCGAGGCGTGGTTGAGCCGGTCGGCGAAGACCGCGGTATTCCGGGTGGCGATTGCCTGCAGGATCCCGACGTTGGCGGCATAGCCCGAGTTGAAGAGCAAGGCGGCCCCGGTCTTTTTCCACTGCGCAAGCTCGCTTTCGAGCTCGCGCGCAAGCGGCGAGGTATCGCGGATGAGCCGGGAGGCCAGGTTGCCGTACGCGACACCCGCGGCAAGGCGTCCCGCTTCGCCCGCAACGGCGGCGTTGTCGTGCAGGGCGAGGTAGCTGTTCGTCGCGAGGTCGATGCGGTCGCGCGAAGAGCTCATGGGGTCGGGAATGGTACGAAGAAGATGTACCTCGCGACGTTCATCGAGTTCGCGCGAAATTCTGTCAAAAAGCGGCAGCATCAGGGATGACTTCTTCAAGTGATTTATGGAGTATCCCGAACATGTCGTCAATTTCCGATTCGGTAATGAGAAATGCCGGAAAGAAATAGACCACATCGCCGAGCGGGCGCACCAGGAGCCCGTTTTTAAGCGCCGCCTGCGCAACCGAAAAGCCCGCCCGGGACGCTGCCGGGAACGGTTCCTTCGTTTTTTTGTTTTTCACGAGCTCGATGGCACCGATGAGCCCGATTGACCGGATGTCCCCGACCGCCTCGTGATCGCGGAAGCCTTCGAGACCGGCGCGAAAGTGTGCGGTAATTTTTTCGAGGGATGCCGGGATGCGGTGCTCCTTGAGGAGCTCCATGGTGGCGCAGGCCGCTGCCGCGGCAACAGGGTTGCCGGTAAAGGAGTGACCGTGGTAAAGGATCCGCCCGGAGCCGGGAGTCCCCCTGAACTCATCGTAGATGCGCTCCCTGACCGCCGTGATGCCCATGGGCGCGAAGCCGCCGGTCAACCCCTTGGCAAGGCACATGATGTCCGGGACCTGCCCGATATGGTCGCAGGCGAACATCCTGCCGGTGCGGCCGAATCCGGTGGCGACCTCGTCGGCGATCGTGAGCACGCCGTGGCTCTCGCAGAGCGCAAAGATACGCCGGAGAACCTTTGCAGGATAGACCCGCATCCCGGCTGCGCCCTGGAGCAAAGGTTCGAAGATGCAGCCCGCCATGGTTTCCCCGCGCGCTTCGAGGAGTTTTGCCAGCGAGTCCATGCACTCGGCATTGCAGGTTTGCGGCTCTTTACCGGAGGGACAGCGGTAGCAGTAGGGCGAATCGACCGCAGGGTGCTTCCGGAACCGCTCATGGAACAGCGTATGATATTCCGGAATCGAGCTTACCGACATGGCGCCCAGCGTATCGCCGTGGTAGCCGCTCCCGAGGCCGACGAAAGCGGAGCGTTTACTGCCGCGCAGGGCATGGTACTGCAGGGCGATCTTGAGCGCGACCTCAACCGCAGTCGAGCCGTCGTCCGAGTAGAAGATGCGGGTCAGCTCGGCGGGCAGGAGATCGGCGAGATGGGCGGTAAGGCGCATGGTCGGTTCACCGACGAAGCCTGCCATGAGCACATGGTCGAGGCGGCCCGCCTGTTCCCGCACCGCGGCGGCGATGCGGGGATGGCAGTGGCCGAAGCTGCTCACCCACCACGATCCCACCGCATCCATGATCCGGCGTCCGGCGGTGTCGTATACGTAAAGTCCCGACCCCCGTTCGACGACACGCGGCGGGTAGTCCCGCATGTCACTGTCATAGGTAAAAGGCAGCCAGAGCCGGTCAAAGTCGTTTGAATACGGCATCGCAGAATCCCTTCACGCCCTCGTCGCAGACGGCGTCGTGTTCCAGTTCGAGAAATTCGGCCGCAGGCGCATGTTCCCGGATGACCCGGACGATATCGTGGTAAATGTAGTTCTGCGGCATTTCATGGAGGTTGTTCAGGACGATGCCCGCTACCGGGATGGCTCTCCGGGCAAGCGCCTCGAACGTGAGAAGCGTATGGTTCAAGGTCCCGATGCGCGGCTCGGTGACCACGACCGCCGGGATCTGCAGGTGCAGGATGAGATCGGCCATGGTTGCGGTATCGGAGAGCGGAACGAGGACGCCGCCCGCTCCCTCGACGATCGTCACCGACTTTTTGTCTGCCAGTGCCTTGAATTTTTCACGGATATGGTCTATCGATATGGTCACGCCGGCGCGCTCGGCGGCGAGGTGGGGCGAGCAGGCCGGCTCGAATCGGTACGGTGCGCTGCTGTCGAAATCCTGTTCGGCAATATTCCCGCCTTCAAGGACATAGGCCAGGTCCGGAACCGCAAAGACCCCTTTCGCGTGCGTACAGCCGGTCTGCACCGGCTTCATGTAGTGAACAACATGCGAGGAGGCGAAGCCTTCTGCAAGGATGCGGCTGACGAAGGTCTTGCCGATGCCGGTGTCGGTGCCGGTGATGAAGATACCGCGATACCTGGGATTTTGCATTTTACAAGCCTTTCAATTATTAAAGCTTCTGGTGGGGGAACCTCGCTACGCGGTTATCCATTTTCCCCAAAAGGGAAAATGGACGGATTATTATTAGTTTTAATTGTGCCAGCCCCTGGCCAAAGCCTCCGCGCCCGCAAAGCCGGGCTGCGGGGTCTTTGGCACACCCTTTCCAGCAGGGGGCCGCAGCTATGCCCGCCCCTGGCGGGCGCTCTCGGCCCCCCGCCACGCCCCCCAAATTGGTAGAAAACACATTAAAGGAAATATATAAAGATCATTTTGAAATCATTTCCTGAAGCCGTCTTTCCCCCTGTTTTTTCTACCTAATGTGAGCGTTGCGGGAGTGGGCGAGCGTTTGCCAACGGCAAACATCGCCGCCCACTTCCGCTGGAAAGGGTGTGCCTGAAGACGCTTTTGCGGCTTCAGGCCAGGGAAAACCAGGAACTGGTTTTCCCACCAAGGGACTTTGAATTGAGCCCGGTTCCCCTACCAAAAGCGCTAAAATCCATTATAATCCCAACCTGCACATCCCGATTATTGACTTATACGTCAACGGCACCCCTTTTTCCGTCCGGAAACGTTCATCATAGGACCGGCAGAAATCCCTGAGCGCAGCTCTCGTCAACAAAGGTCCTTCAGTTGCAGATCCGCCTATCGCACTAATGGATTTCAGGTTCGCCTTCGCATCCGCGGCAAAAATGGTATGAGTGACCGATTCATAGCAAATATGGTCGAATCCCGCCTCGCGCAGAGAGCTTTCAAAATCGCCCGGGCTCGGGCAGCGCACCGGCGAGGGGAGCCCGTAAAGCGCCCGCGTGGCCGCAAGTTCGGCGAACGAGCCCTCGACGAATACCGAAAAAAGCAGGTTGCCGCCGGGCTTGAGCATTGCCGCGATCTCCCTGAGGGCGGCAGTCGGGGAGTCGAGCCACTGCAGGACCGATGCCGCGATTGCCCCGCGAAAGGTCTGCGGCCTGAACGGAAGGTGCTCCATGTCCGCGGCAAGGTGCAGGAACGGATTGCCGGTTTTCGCCCGACCGGCAAGCGCCCCGAAGGCCAGGTCGATGCCCACGATCCCGCTCCTTATCCCGGCTTCGCGGCAAAGGTCTGCGAGGAGCCCGGTGCCGCATCCCACATCGATAAGAGGGCCCTCCTGCAGTTCCGCAGCCGCCTCTCCGGCGGCTATGAGCCCTACTATCCGCCCGATAAGGTCGGCCTGGACCACCGCATGGTCCCGGTAGGTAGCGGCCCTGCGCCCGAATGACCGGGCAATCTGGAGCTTGGAGGGAACTTTGATGTAATCGGCCGGGATTGCGGCTTTTTGAGGGGCGCGGGGATCAGAAACAGGGGAGGGCATTTTGAAGGGAAAATAATTCATATATAAGCTTTTGGTAGGGAAATTGGGGTTTATGCAAATGCATCTGATGGGGAAACCGCCGTAGGCGGTTTCCCCTGGTCGGAGCCGCGCAAAGCCGCGTCTTCAGCCACACCAAAGATATTGTAAACCCATAGGAGCGACCTCCCAGTAAACCGGCAAAGCCCGATTTATTGGGTTATTATAAAGATTTCCCGGAGGTCAGCGGTCGCCCTGTTCGAAACCGCAGCATTCGGAAGACGTAATAGGCGCACCTTAAAGGTAACGAAATCGCCACCTTGCCCTGAAAAATATCGGCAAAACCTTCAAAGTGTTAACGGCAAAGAATACTTTATAGAAGCCGTAATGACCTAAATACAAGCGGCGTATTCCACCGGAACACGATAATTACAATTGTGTCTTGATTCTATGGTTAGAAAGGATCTATTATATAGAGCAGGCAGCAAAGCCCTTACCTTTTTTATTTATTTCCATCAAACTGCTGAGGAGGATGCAATGCCTCATTTAAGCAGAATTCCATCGGTAATTTGTGTGGCGACAGTATTATTTCTTGCACTATCGGTTCAAGCCCAGGCTCCAGGAGCACCGCTGCTTTCTTCGCCGACCAACGGGGCAACGAATCAGCAGGCTGCCATTACGCTGAAATGGGCTGCATCGGCCGGAGCAAAAACCTACGGGCTGCAGGTTTCTACAATATCGACCTTTGCGACCGTAGCTTTGAATCAACCCAGTATCAGTGTAACCTCAGGGTCGGCAGCAAATTTATCCGATGCTACCGTATATTATTGGAGGGTGAATGCATCTGATTCTCTGGGTTCAAGCGTGTGGTCGAGTACCTGGAGTTTTACGACGTCCTTTCCCAATGCGCCGGTTCTTGCGGCACCCGCTAATGGTGCAAAAAATCAATTAACTTCTCTCATTATGACCTGGAATTCTTCTGCAGGTGCAGCAAGCTATTCGGTTGAAGTTTCAATGGCATCAACTTTTTCATCGGTTCTTTATAACGAAACAGGTATTGCGACAACTTCGGCACCTATTTCGATTTTATCCTATTCCACTATCTACTATTGGCGAGCGAATGCTACTGATTCTTCCGATACCAGTGCGTGGTCAGGTATATGGAGTTTTACCACCGGGCAAATGACTGGAACGCCTGCACTTGTATCTCCAACCAATGGCGCAATTAATCAGGCACTATCCCTAACGCTGAGCTGGAATTCAGTGAATACGGCTGCATCATATGCTGTGAAACTTTCAACTGTATCCAGTTTTTTGTCGGTAATAAATTATCAGACTGGAATAACCGCCCCAAGCGTTGCAATAAGCGGATTGGTAAACAGTATGAATTACTACTGGATGGTTTATGCTACCGGGCCTTATGGGAATGGTAATTGGTCAAGCATCTATAGTTTTGCAACACCGGTGGTTGCTCCTGCAGCCCCTGTACTCCTGAACCCTTTAAATAATGACACCGGAATAAATAATTTGCCGACCTTTACCTGGCAGGCAATAAATAATACAACAACCTATACCTTGCAGCTTTCTTCCACTTCAAAATTTTCTTCTCTGGTGAGCCAGGTTTCCGGGCTTAGTGCTTCCTGGACCAGCCCGGCCTTATCATATAATTCAACTTATTATTGGCAGGTAAATGGAGCCAACAGCGCAGGCACAAGTCCGTGGTCGGCAGTTTGGAGTTTTACCACCGAGATATCGCCACCTGCCTCGGAGCCGGTGCTCATTTCACCGGCAGACAATGCTATAATCACAAATCCACAGCTCTTCTCCTGGGGAAGCGTTGCCGGTGCTACGTCCTACGAATTTAAGATATATGTTTTTTTTGACGAGGGTAATTACGCAATTTTATTTGATACACTTTTGGCAACAACAAGTTGTACACATTCCGCCAGTTATGGTAATACTGCCCAAGAATGGGTGGTTTGTCCGGAAAATTCGACCGGCACTGGTCCCTGTGCCGGCCGGGACTTTTATTGTAGTGGTGTAATTGAAAATAAGATCACTTCCCGACTTGTGTCCATTACCATTCAAAATGCCTCCGTTCTGTACACGCTTACTAAGCCATCTCAAGTCGAGATTTCCCTCTACAGCCTCATTGGCCGAAAGATTTCAATACTTAAGCGTTTGCAACCTTCGGGCACCTACTCCCTATCGCTCAAAAATCGAAATCTTCCGGCAGGAGTATATTTTCTGCAATTTAAGGCAGGGGCAATGCAGAAGAAGATGAAGATCGTTTTATCCAATTGATGAAGCGGCTGATATGCCGTTTTACGTTCCTCTGTCCGTATCATAAAAAAATTACTGATAAAGGGAAGGCACCGTGGGACGGCCTTCCCCTCGAAGAACGATCAGGCGGTAATGCCTGGCTCGTCTCCACCTACGAAGCGATCCGTCAGCACGATCCGCGCGCCGTTTGGTAGAGCAGTTCGTGTTTGACGATTTGCTCACGGCCGGGCGCACATGCAAAATAATGCGCCGGTAGGAGGTCAGCGGCAGCCTTCCCTCGCCGGTCACCGCCAGAATGATGTGCGCGACTCCCGCCCCCTTGCAGGGCGTTGGCCACAGCCCGGGCTGGGCCCGCAGACGCTCTCCGCCAGCACGGTAGCCCGGCTTGTCTCGGCATCGGTCAGCGTCACCCCAGCCAGGTTTCCGTCTGCAGTGCCCGCCTCCGCATAGTGGAACCAATGGAAGTGCAGCTTCTGTCCGTCCGGATCGGTACTGCGGCTGGCGTCCAGCGTAACGCTTTGCCCAACAGTCACATCCAGCGGCACCGGCGCAGTCCCCAGGGCCCCGTTCACCTCGACCAGCGGGCGGTGGATGGAGTG
>CAWDOZ010000039.1:0-18934 GCA_963803935.1 uncultured Fibrobacterota bacterium
TACTCAGTTCCGGGCTTCTCTGGGCACAGGAAGTTGAGAAGCCGATTCCCCTTACAATGTGCGAGCTTTTTGAGCACCCGGAACAGTACGTGGGCAAGACAGTCAAGGTTCGCGGAGCGTCTGTGGGCGCGGAGCTTTGGGTGGGCAACGCAACCATGTCTGGCCCCGTCAAGAACTGCTCTGCGTGGCTGAATGTCATCGTAGTCTTCCCCCGGCAGGTGAGTCCGACCCCGGGCTTTGACGTTGTACGCGATGAATCCCTGATCAAGTTAGAGAATGCTATTAACCACTACATGAGGATCGACGCAACCTACGAAGGCCGATTCGAATTCCTATACACGATACGCGACGGTAAACGTATCAATCTGGCCACTGGTAAAGCGGAGCAGCAACGGTCGGGAGAATGAGTTTCTACGACGCACGTATTGTTCTCCATAAAGTCTCCGACGTAGTGGCATTCACCCTTCTAGAAAATAGTTCATATTGCATTCGGCCACTGAACGACGCTGATCAGCCCCTTGCGCCGTCACCCTACAGCCGGGCGGCGTTTCTTATGGAGTAACCTACGTCACACCTTGCCTCGCGTCCTGGCTTACCTACCCGGCCGGGGTGAGGAGTCGGGGCGGCTGGCGCACCAGAGCGAGCACAACTCTGCGACTCACGTCAGTCTTCTGCAAAGACCCGATGGCATGATTCACACTAAACCGCAGAACTGGGCTCGTTCTGCTTCCTGCACAACTACTGGTCGGGATTAAGCCATTCGTTGGAACTCCATTGCCATCTCCCAGAAGCGCATGTCACTGTGAGGGTCTTCCATGGATCCAAAATGACACAGGCAATGTTTGCGCTCAGAACCCCGAATTAGGCCGCAGCACGCGGGCCTATCGTGTAGATGTGCGGCCTTTTGTTGTCGATTGGGGACGAACCGCCCCGATGCATCGGGGCGCGTGCGACTGCGGCTTTTGAGCTCCAGCTGGGCTCACACGCGTAGTAGCACAGGCACTCCTGCCTGTGTTGCTTTTCCTTCACAGCCAGGAGTGGCTGTGCTACCACCCAAAAATACAAATGAGCCGTTGCCCGGGCCGCGATTTCTTTCGCCCCGACCGGGGCTCGCGGGCGGTGGCGACCGCTCGGCCTTACAAAATGGCGCGGTCCCGATCTGATCGGGATAAATTCCCCGGGGCTACTCTTCGAGCCCCAAGGGGGCGTCCAAACTCAGCCCAAGCCACAGAAGCTGTGAAATATTCCCTGAAAGTGCAAGAACATTTCCCGCAAAGGCGCAGAGGCGCGAAGAAAACAAACCATTTATTCTCTGCGGTCTTTGCATCTTGGCGCCTTTGCGTGAGATTGCTTGCTTTTTCGCAGCTTTGTGCCCCAGGCTGAGTCAGCCCGCCCCGCTGGGGCTCAAAGGCGGCCGGCTGGCGCATCAGAGTGCAACTCTGCGATTTGTACCATCGACAATCAGGCGCGAAGGCGAAAGGGCGCTTCGCGAAGCGCCCCTAGGCGGGAATCCTCAATCCCGCGCGGCCAAGACCATGGGAGGGTATACTATTGGGTTGACAGGGGGATAGGGCAAAATTAGAGTGAGAACAGGAAGCTAAGGAGAGACAGCCTATGACCGGAATACAGTTCGTAACCGATGATAAGGGCCACAAGGTGGCCGTTCAAATCGATCTGAAGCGATACGGCGCGGTTGGAAGACTTTTGGGACGGGCTGATTTCGGAATCGCGCCGCAAGGAAAAAGGGGTGCCGCTGGAAAAGATCAAAGCGGACCTGGTGAAACGCGGGCGGCTGCGTGAGTAATTATTCTGTTCAGGTCAAGCCTTCGGCGCGGAAGGAACTGGAAGCATTGCCGGATAACGTCTTGGCCCGCGTCCTCCAGAAAATGGACTCTCTGCGCGATGCACCCGGCCTGCAGGATGCAAAAAGCTGAAAGGTTACAAAAATCAGTGGCGCGTCCGGGTAGGCGCCTGGCGGGCAATTGTGACCGTTCGGCGACGGCGAAGCGTGTCGGCGTGCGCCGCCGCATTGCCGTCGGCGACCGAACGATAACTGTCCGGCAGTGCGCAGGGCGGAATCCTCTTCCGCTCCTGCCGGGGCCACCGGCTGGTTGATGCTCGTGCCGTCCTCCCGGTTCAATAGCTCTACGTTTTCCCGGTTCGTTCCGTCCAACAATCAGGCGCGAAGGCGAAAAGGCGCTTCGCCAAGCGCCGCTACACTGGAATCCTAGATCCTGCGGCACACTTGCCCCCCATTTGGCCCGTCAACCGGGGGACAAGCTCGCGATGGCACGATGGCGGGGTAAACCCGCCGCTACGTGTGCCATCGCGCGGTGGAAGTCCGCCGTTGCCGGGAAACCGGGAAGACCACCATAATAACAGAGGTGCCCCTTGACTACATTAGGCTATGATGTATACTATCAATGTAGCTAGTAGGAGGCTCGCCATGTCCCTGCTCAAACCTCGCATTATGACTCCGGCGCGTCTGGCCGCCAGCCACCGCGACTCTCAAAAATCAACCGGTCCGCGCACGGCGCGGGGGGACAGGAAAATGCCAATTTGTCCATGGAATCAGACGGAGGCGCCCACACACCGAAAGAGGTCAAAAATGAAAATCGCCCCCAATAATCGATTGATAACAAAGGGCCAAAAAAGTGCTCCCAATAAGTTGTTGAAAACAAAGGACGACGAAAAAAAAGATGTTAAAAATGAAGGTTGCTCCCAATAGTTTGTTGAAAACAAAGGGGCAAAAAAAGTGCTCCCAATGAGTTTATGAAAACAAACGACTTATGGTGTTTTCTGGATGAGTTGTTGAAAGGAAGTAAGTTAGCCTGGATTTCTCACCACGGGCATGCGCAAAGAATCAGAAAAGCCGCATTACGGCGGGGCGGAAACACCGCCCTTACGAAACCATGGTGAGAAATCCGGGCTGGCCAGTATTGCCCTCATCCCGGTGCCGCTGCGGTCGCATCCGTAGTGGTATTCCCAGATTCAGGCCCTCGTTGGAGGGTAATTCCTCAGATACCCGGAGGGTTGCTGGCGATTAATACACCATTTTCACTGCACCAGCGGGCGAGATATACAGCAACCGAAGACATTAGGTTCCCGGTGAGAAGGGATTTGCAAGACCGTAATTCCTGACACCTGATACCTGGCACCTGACACCTGCTCTGCGCCTCCGCGCCTCTGCGGTGAAAAGGATTTAATGCGAATCCCAACTCTCTGTAATTGGCAAAACGCGACAAACGGGAGCACCGTCTGGTAGACTTTCGGGTTCATTCTCAGGAGGAACTCAAGTGCTAAGAAGAACCGTTCTCTGTTCGCTGGTCGCCATGATCGTGCTCGGTTGGAGCGCGCCGCTGAGGCCGGAGGCGAACCCCGCCTTTCCCCACCGGCCCAAGCTGGTGCTGGTGCTGGTGATTGACCAGTTCCGCTACGACTACCTGATGCGCTTCCGGCCGTACTTTGGCAAAGGCGGGTTCAACCGCCTGCTGGATGGCGGCGCGGTATTTACCGACTGCCGGTACGATTACGCCACCACCATGACCGGCCCCGGGCACGCGACTTTGCTGACGGGCGCCTACCCCAACGTGCACGGAATCATTGAGAACAACTGGTACGACCGGGACCGGAAGCGCGAGGTCTATTGCGTGGAAGACTTGAGCACGCGCATGGTGGCGAACCGCGAGAAGGCCAGCGCCTCGCCGGGGTTTTCGCCCCGCAACCTGACCGCTTCGACGCTGGGCGACGAACTGCGCATGGCAACCGATTTTCGCGCCAAGGTGGTTTCGATATCGCTCAAGGACCGCGCCGCGGTGTTGATGGGCGGGCATACGCCCTCCGCCGCATATTGGTACGACGTGGGGTCGGGCCGCTTTGTCACCAGCACCTACTACATGCCGACGCTGCCGGCGTGGGTGGACGAACTTCAATCAGCAGTCGCCCATCAACCAGTTTTGCGGCCAAAAATGGCAGGCGCTGGCGGAGACTCCCGGAGCGGACGGCAAAGTCCTGTCGGAATTCGAACCCTCTCCTGGGGAGCCGTGCCCTGATCCCAAGTTTCTGGGTTGGCTTGAGAACACGCCTTTCATGAACCAGGTCGAGCTGGCCTTTGCCACCGATGCCATCCGCAGCGAGCGGTTGGGCCAGGGGACAGAAACCGACCTACTGACCCTTTCCCTGAGCGTGAATGACTATATCGGCCACAGGTTTTGGCCCCTATAGCAAGGAGGTGGCGGACACCACCCTCCGAACCGATCGCTACCTGGCGGCAGTTCTTCGACGACTTGGACAAACTGGTGGGGCTGGATAGCAATACGTATTTTTTTTTTTTGTAAGCCTTACCTTTGGAACCGTGCGCGCGTCCTTGCTCATTCTCAAAAGGCTCACGGAGAGTAACTACCGCGACCTGGTGGTGCTTTCCTATAACGAAATCGTACCCGGCATAGAAATCAGGTCGCTCGGAATGATAGGAGCGGGGTAGGGCACGGGGGCAAAGGAGACGGCATGATCATTAAAAAATATGTAGCCAAATCAATGCGCGAGGCGCTCGCCGAGATCAAAACCGAACTCGGCGAGGATGCGGTCATCCTCAAGACGCGAAAGGTAGGGGGAACGACTTTCCCGTTCCATGCAACGCAGATTGAGGTCACTGCGGCGCGGGATGACGAATCGAAATCATCCGCCGCATTTCCGGCAATCAAGGTATCCCGGCCCGCTGCAGCCGGAGACACCGGCGTCTATCGCCGGCCCCGGCCTTCCTGCATCGTCGACGACGCGGAACAGGTTTCGGTGCGACCCTGGTCGCCGCCGGTCGTACACCGGGCGGCAAAAAACGCCGAACCGGGCATCATGGAAGCCGGGATCATCGAAAAGGATAACCGATCCCTTGCCGAGCTCAAAGAAGATTTTCGCCAGTTGTCCGATCTGGTAAAGAACGTTCTTGCGAAGAGTGAACGGACCGTTTCTGAAAAACCGCCTTCCGCACCGGCTCCGGTTTTTGAGGGCGCATGGGGAAAACTTTACGAGCGGCTTACGGAGCTGGAAGTGCTGCCGGATATCGCCGGTTCGCTTTTGACAACCATGCGCGAGCGGCGGCTGGAGGCGGTGAACGGCGCCGGTGAAAAAAGCATCCGTGAACTTCTCGAAGCCCGTTTTCCGGTTGCCGGGCCCATCCGTTGCAAGAAAAACGGTCCGCGGGTAATCGCCTTTGTGGGACCCACCGGTTCCGGAAAAACGACAACCCTTGCCAAGCTCGCGACGCATTGCCGGATCGGCAAGAACCGCTCCGTCTCGATAATTACGGCGGACACCTACCGGATCGCGGCGATCGAACAGATCAGGACGTTTGCGGATATTGTCAAGGCAAACCTGCACGTGGTCTTTTCGGCGGATGAGGCGGCCCTTGCCATGAAGGCGTGCGCGCGCGACGATCTGGTTTTTATCGATACCGCCGGCAGGAGCAGGCGAAACGCGGAGCATATGGAGGAGTTGAAAAGCTTTCTTTCCCGGATGCAGCCCGATGAGGTGCATCTCGTACTCAGCGCAACCACGAAGGATTCCGATCTTGCCGCTACCATCAGCCGCTACCGCGAAATCGGGAGCGACCGGCTGCTGTTTACGAAGCTCGATGAGACCGCCTGCCTGGGCAATGTATTCAATGCGGTGGAGCGCAGCGCGATGCCGGTGTCGTTCCTGACATTCGGCCAGAATGTTCCCGACGACATCGAGCTTGCCCAGCCCGCACGTTTCGTCGAACGGTTGTGGACGGGAGCGCTTCATGTCTGATCAGGCAGCCCGTTTGCGCCAGCTCGCCGTGGGCGGCGCCTTCGACGGTGTTCCGGTCCGGGGAGGTTCCGTTACCGAAGCGATTATTCCGGAGGCGGAGGCTCCGCTTCATGCCGGGTGCACGACCATTGCCGTGACAAGCGGGAAAGGCGGAGTCGGGAAGACGACGGTATCGCTGTCGCTGGCGGCGGCAATTGCCCGCATGCGCCGGAAGGTACTCCTGATCGACGCCGATTTCGGCCTTGCAAACGTGCATATCCTGCTCGGGCTGGCGCCGCGCCGCAACCTTGCACAGGCGGTTGCCGGATTGTGCCCGGTCGAGGCGATAGTCAGCCGCGGTCCCGGCGGCATCCATATCATACCCGGGTCCGGAGGAGCCGAGGAGATGGCAAACCTCAGCCGGTCGAACCTTGCGCGAGTCCGGGAGATCTTCGGCAGTTTTGAACGCGAATACGATTTCATCATCATCGATACCGCCGCCGGCATCGGCAATGCGGTGACGAGCCTTGCCGTACATGCCAACCTGCCGATTGTGGTCGTGACCCCCGAGCCCGCCTCCCTGGCCGACGGCTATGCGATGCTCAAGGTCCTGCACCGGCACGGCGCTGCGCCGTCTGCCGCAATTATCAATATGGCCGCATCGGACCGCGAAGCAGTGGAAACCTTTGACAGGCTGAATACCCTGGTGATACAATTCTTACAAAAAAGAGTGCACTGGTTTGGAAGCCTGCCCTTTGACCGGGAGATCTCCCGGTACGTAAAAAAACAACGGGTAGCGGTACTCGAAGACCCGGCGGGATCCTTTGCCGGCAAGGTTCAGAAAATGGCCTGGAAAATCAGCGGTCGCCCGGTACTCCGGCGGCGGGGCTTTTTTGACCGGGTGATGAACGCTGCGCAGGGACAGGGACAAGGGCGTCTCCCCGGGGCCGCAGCAGAACGAGGGGCCTTATGAGCCGCTGGATCAGGCGAATCGCTTTCGGTATCGGAGTTGGGGCTTTCTTTGCGCTTTTTGCCGTGGGCGTTGCCGCCTCGGGCCGCTGGTCGTGGGATGCACTGGTGCCCATCGGCATCCGGGCAATTGCCGGCGCCGGCATTATCTGGGTTACGGGCATTATCGTCGTCGATATTCTGGTCAAGGGGATTTCCGCCGATTTACCACCGCAGTCAGGGGATATGGCCGAATCCGGGCTGATCCGGCGTTTTGTTGCGGCGGGGAACAGCCCGGCAATGCCCGGCAGCGCTGCCCCTGCGCAGCCTGCCGGCGTCCGCAAGGGCGGGAGGCCTTCCGTATGAAAAGAATGGGAAAGCTCACCATCCATGCAATCAAGTGGGAATTGAGTAGAAAGGGAGCACCATGTCGGGAATAGACTGCCTCTGGAAAGAGTTCAAGGAGAACGGATCGAAGGTCGCCAAGGACAAAATCCTGCTGGAGTACGCGCACCTTGTAAAGATCGTCGCGTACCGGCTGTCGGTAAATCTGCCTGCCTCGGTGGATAAGAACGACCTGATCGGTGCCGGTATCATGGGTCTCATCAAGGCGGTGGAAACCTTTGAGCCGGAGCGGGGGTTCAAGTTCGAAACCTTCGCGGCGCATAAGATCCGCGGGTCGATTCTCGACGAGTTACGCGCGCTCGACTGGGTACCGCGTTCGGTTCGCCAGAAGTCGCGCGACCTGCAGAAGACCTTCTCGAAACTCGAAGGCGATCTCGGGCGGCTTCCGTACGATGACGAAGTCTGCGATGAGCTCGGGATCTCCCTGAAGGAGTACGAGGATCTGCTCTCGGAAGTGACCCCGGCTACCCTGATTTCGCTCGAAGAGGCCATGCCCGACAGAAGCTCGGAATCCAAGGAGCTGCGAATCATTGACAGCATCGAAGACCCGGGTTCGAGCAATCCCCTCAGGGAGCTTGCCTTTACCGAGGTGAAAAATATCCTGAAGGAGGCGATTACCCAGCTTCCGGAAAAGGAAAAACTGGTTGTTGCCCTCTACCACTATGAGGAATTGACACTCAAGGAAATAGGCGTTGTCCTTGAGATCACGGAATCGCGCGTAAGCCAGATTCATTCGAAGGCGATACTGAAGCTGCGGTCGAAGGTCATGCAACGCATCAATGCATGATCCCCAGGGGGGCGTATGGACGATGGCGACATGCGGGTTTCCATGAGCAATCTGGTACAGATGGATCGTCACCAGACCGATTTTCACCGGGCTCCTATGGTCAACCAGGAACAGAATGCCGATGCCGCGCGGCAGGAAGCGGCCCGCCGCCTCGCGTCGCCGTCGGAACCGGATAAGCCCGAAGGCAAGACCATCGATCCCCGCGACAAACGCGAGCAGGAACGCCGCAAAAAGCGGCAATCGCAGGAGCCTGAAGGAGAGGAAGCGACTACGATCCGTGGCTTCGAGCCGCGGCACGGGTCGAACATCGATTTTGAGGCGTGAGCCGCTGGAAGGTTCCTGCCGGAGAAAGTATGACAACTCTCAGCAAAATCAAACCGGACGCCGGGCGCATCCGCCGTGTTGCCGAAAGCATTATCGGCCTTCCGACGCTGCCGACGGTCGTGTCGAAGATGATCGATCTCGTCGACAGCCCGCGCACCTCGGCCGTGGTACTGTCGCGCCTCATCGGTTCGGATCAGTCGCTCACGGCGAAGATTCTCAAGCTTGCGAATTCCGCCTATTACGGCTTTTCCCGTGAAATACCAACAGTCAATCTCGCCATCGTCGTGCTCGGATTTAATACCGTCAAGGAAATGGGGCTCTCGCTGTCGGTATTCGATGTGTTCCGGAAGACCCCGAGTTCGGGATCCTTCGACGTCAGGCTTTTCTGGGAGCACTCGGTGGCGTGCGGCGTGGCGGCGCGGATGCTCGCCCGCACCCGTTGCCCGCGATTCGCCGGCGAGGCGTTTGTCGCCGGGCTCCTGCACGATATCGGCAAGGTGATTCTCAAGCAGTACTTCGATGCGGAATTCGCGGAGATCATCGCCCTGCAGCAGGAGGGAACCATGACGCTCGAAGGGGCCGAAGAGGCGGTCATCGGTACGACGCATGCGCAAATAGGCGCCTGGCTCGCGGAGAAATGGAACCTGCCGGAATTGATATCCGAAAGCATCCTTCGCCATCATAACCCCGCAGATACGCACGCCGATCCGGCATTTGTCGCCTGTGTCAGTCTTGGCGACCATATCTGTCATCTGTCCGGAACAGGGCAGTCGGGCCGCCTGGAGCCGCCGGTGCTCGATGAATCCCTGTGGGAAATCCTGCCCCCTGTCGACGGCGAATCGGTCGAAGAGTTCCTGAAAAACCTGACTGCCGAATTTCTTCTTGAATTCGATCTGGCCGATTCCTGGCTCATGCTTGACGCAGCACAATAAACGGTTTGCAAGATGGCGTATTCCGCTGGAAAACGATATTTTTGGGAGGACCATTTTTTATATTGCGCTCGGTTCCGGCAGAGAGTAACTTTTTATCATTGATTAAGAAATATCCTGTCCGGCGCTCCAGGGTAAATGCTGCCGGGCTTCTGAGGGATGGGGGGCCTATATACGGGGTCTCCCATCTTTTTTTTGGTGGCGGGTAATAAACGGCGGAGTTGTAGCGTGCCGAAGTGACTGGATAATGGATCTAAATTTAAAGTAAGTGGCTGAAATATATCATAGTTAAATTAATAAGCCTGTTAGAGAATTTCCTGCCATTCATAAAATCCTTGTTTCTAATCACGCAAGTTCTTTTGAAAATTCAAATTCTTCTGGATGGCTGAGCCGGGATCCGCAGGCAAAGGCAAATTCAAATTCTTTTGGATGGCTGAGCCGGGTCACCCGCCCGAAGTGGGAGTGCTTCATAACAGGCACCCTGCGGCGGGGACCCACAAGCCTCTGCGAAAAAAATCAAAACCGCACATCAAAATCCGTATCGGCCTTGAGACCTCTGCAAGACTTGTAATCCCTATCCCACGACCGTATTATAGGTTTATAAGACCACTCGTATCAGCATTTCCTTCATTCCCAATGCGATAAGAATGCTCGTATCAGACTTACCATCCTTCAATGCGGCGGAATTGACCGGCTCATCGCCAGGCATAGCTGAGCAATCTAAGCTACGGCACAGCTCCACCGGGCTCATAGCCCCCTTTGTAATAGTAGCGGCAATGACCTTCCTCAGCTTTCTGCCCTCGCTCAACAACGGATTCACCAACTGGGACGATAACCGCTACGTCACCGAAAACCCGGACCTGTGCCGGACCGACGGCAAGGGCCTGGTCAAAATCGTCACTGCAACCTACGCCGGGAACTATCACCCCCTCACCATGCTGGTCTACCTGGCAGAGTACCGGACCTTTCGCCTCAATCCGGAAGGGTACCACTGGGTCAGCCTCCTTCTGCACCTGATGAACGCGCTTTTAGTCTGCGCCTGTCTCCGTGCCCTCTCCGGGAGTTCCGCCGCCGCCCTTGCCGGCGGACTGCTCTTCGCCGTTCACCCCTTGCGGGTTGAATCGGTTGCGTGGATTGCGGAACAGAAGGATGTTCTCTGCGGGCTCTTCTATTTCCTTTCGATTCTGTTGTATCTCAGGTATTCCGCATCCCGCCGAAGCATGCCCCTGTATTTGTGCTTCCTGACATTCGCTGCGGCGCTGCTCGCAAAGCCCATGGCGGTGAGCCTGCCGTTGACTCTTTTCGCCATCGATTATTTACAATTCCGGCGATTTACCCCGAAATGCCTTGCGGAAAAAGCACCCTTTGTTACGGTTGCCGCGTTGTTCTGCATTGTTGCCCTGCATGCGCAAAGCAGCGGGGGAGCCCTGAACGACCATGCTGCGCTTCCGCACCTGCGGATCTGCATTCCTTTCTATGCATCGCTCTTTTACCCGCTAAAAACCATATTTCCCATTCACCTGTCGGCTCTGTACTTCTTTCCCGACAGGCTTCCTTTACTCTTGCGGGTCCAGCTCCTTCTCGCGCCGCTTGTCCTGGCCGGCAATTTGCTTATCATCCGGCGATTCCGAAAAATTGACCGAACCGTAACCTTTGGAACGGTGCTTTACCTTATAACGCTTCTCCCGGTCCTGCAAATTGTCTCGGCGGGCTCGGCCGTAGTTGCCGACCGGTATTCGTATATCCCGTCGCTTGGGCTCTGCTTTCTATTCGGGCTGGCAATTGCTGCGCTGGATAACCATTCCGCAGGCCATCGGGGTAAGCGACTCATCCCGGCAGCATTGACCGCATTGATTGCGATCAGCCTTGCCGCAGCCACCTTCAACCGCTGCGGGGTCTGGAAGGACGGGGTAACCCTCTGGACCGATTGCCTTGCGAAATCGGCAAACCCGGTTGCTTTTCATAACCGGGGGTGTGCCTTTGCTGCCGAAGGCAGGCCCGACCTCGCGATTGCCGACTATACGGCAGCGATTGCGCTCTTGCCGTCGTATGCATCCGCCTGGTACAATCGCGGATCGGTCTATCTGCTTCAGGGAATCCCGGATAAAGCGATTGCAGACCTCACCGAGGCAGCACGGCTGAATCCTCGCCGGGCAGATGCCCGAAACAACAAGGGGGTAGCTTATCTGGAAGAGAAACGCTACGATGCTGCTCTATCGGATTTTGATTCAGCGATCGATCTTAAACCCGGATTTGCCGATGCATACAGCAACCGGGGAATTGCATTGATGGAAGAAAAACGATATGAGGAGGCGTTAGGGGATTTTAGCAGGGCCGTTACGATTGACCCGGGATCGGTGAAGGGGTATCAGGGGAGGGAGGAGTGCCGAAGGGAAATGATGGGGAAAATAATAAAGGATTAAAAGATTAAACATTTGGTGGGGAAACCGCTTAGGCGGTTTCCCCTGGCCAAAGCCTCCGCGCCCGCAAAGCCGGGCTGCGGGGTCTTTGGCTCACCCCTTCCTGCGGAAGGGGAAGGCAATGTTTGCCTTTGGCAAACGCCCTTCCCCTCCCGCAACGCCCTCTTTTATGGTAGAAAAAACAGGAAAGAAAAAAGGCTTCAGACCTCAGCTTTCAGAAAATAATAATCAATTGATAGTTAATTGTCTTTTAATGTGTTTTTACCAAATGGGAGCGTTGCGGGGGTGCGAGAGCGCCTGCTGAGCAAAGCGAGGCAGGCATCGTCTCGCACCTCCGCAGGAAGGGGTGTGTCGGAGACGCGGCTTTGCGCGGCTCCGACCAGGGGGAACCATTTTTTAATGGTTCCCCCACCTGATCTTTAATTCTTTTCCATCCTCATCCTTCATTCTTTTCCTTCTCAAATCTCCCGCACCACCACTCGTTCTCCCGCCGGTCATTAACAATCGTAAAGCCTGCCGCCCGAGCGAGTATTGTCGCCTCATCGGCCTCGGTAGTAAGAATGCCCGACCAGATGAGCATGCCTCCCGGCGCAAGCAGCTTTGAAGCTCGCCCAAGCAGGGGAGCGGACTCGGTTATAAGCATATTCATGACCACGATATCGAATTCAGCCCGGTCGTAAAGAGCATCGATAGAACCAATCGCAAAGGCCACCCTGCCTTTCGCTGCATTGTCGCTCCGGTTTTCGGCCAGATTCTCCCGGCACTGCGCATCGATCTCGACGCCGAGGCAGGAGGCGGCACCGCAGGCCTCAGCCGTGAAGCAGAGGACGCCGGAGCCGGTCCCGATGTCGAGGAGGCGGTGGTTTTTAATGGAGTTCCCGCTGGCGATGATCTCGGCTGCGGCAAGGCGCGTTGTTTCGTGGTGGCCGGTGCCGAAGGCCATCTTCGGCTCGATTTTGATCCAGTGCTTTGCCGATCCGGGCGGCGGCAGCCAGGTCGGGGAGACCCAGAACCCCTCCGCCAGATGGGCCGGTTCCATCGACTCCCGCCACTTCGTGAGCCAGTCCTGGTTCTCGACCGGTTCAACGGCCGTTATTTCCAAGCCGTCGACTTTTCTGAGTTCATCGGCGGCACAACGGGCGGTTTCTTCATCGCTGAAGTAGGGCATGATCATAATTCGGTTCCCGGCAGTTGCTTCTTCATTGCCTTCCATGCCGAGCAGGCAGCACTGTCCGATTACCGGTTCGTAGAGGTCTTGCGGAATGGAAAGAATTATTCTGAACATCGATGATTTTGATTTTTGCATGATAATCAATAAAAATATTTTTTCTACCCTGAAAGAGAGCGTTGCGGGAGGGGAAGGGCGTTTGCCTTCAGGCAAACATCGCCTTCCCCTTCCGCAGGAAGGGGTGAGTCGGAGACGCGGCTTTGCGCGGCTCCGACCAGGGGGAACCGCCTTAAGGCGGTTCCCCCACCATATGTTTTATCAGTTATCGATTATAAAAACCTTATTTTATCCCTTTGGATCTGCGTATTGCACAGAATTCCCCGCACATACTGCAGTGCGCCGGATCCCCGTGCGGCGGAAGTGAAGCGCGATACCGGCGCGCCTTTTCCGGGTCGATGCAGAGCGAAAGCATGCGCTCCCAATCGAGGTCGATCTTCGCCGTCGAAATGGCGCGGTCCCACTCCGCGGCGCCGGGGAACCCCCGCCCGATATCGGCAGCGTGGGCTGCAATGCGTGAAGCGATGACGCCTTCGCGAACGTCCTCGATTGACGGCAAGCGCAAATGCTCGGCCGGAGTGACATAGCAGAGGAAGTCGGCTCCGGCCATGCCGGCGATCGCGCCGCCGATGGCGCCGGAGATGTGGTCATAGCCCGGCGATACATCGGTTACGAGCGGGCCGAGGACATAAAACGGGGCGTTGTCGCACAGAGTCTTCTGCACCTGGATGTTCGCGGCGATCTGGTCGATCGGCACGTGGCCGGGCCCCTCGACGAATACGGTTACGTTGCGCTTCCGGGCACGCTTGACCAGGTCGCCGAGCACGATGAGCTCCTCGATCTGGACCCGGTCGGTGGCGTCGGCAATCGCACCGGGGCGAAAACCGTCGCCAAGACTCACGGCAACGTCATATTCCGCGAGGATTTCCAGGAGGCGGTCATACTGCTCATAAAGAGGGTTGTCGCGGCCGTTCTTGTCGATCCATTCCATTATAATGGTGCCTCCGCGGCTCACCGCTCCGGCAAGGCGCTCTACTTCCTTGAACCGCTCAACGGTTTTCCGGTTTACGCCGCAATGCAGGGTCAGAAAATCCACTCCCTGCCGGCAGTGATCTTCAATGACTTCGAACATCTCATCGGCGGTAAGATCGAGCACCGATTTATTCTTCAGGCGGGCGGCCGAGGTCATCTCGTAGAGCGGCACGGTACCAAGCGGCACGGTGCACTGTTCGAGGATGGTCCGGCGGATGGCGCCGAGGTCGCCGGCGGTCGAAAGATCCATGACCGCATCGGCGCCGTGGTGGATTGCCACCCTCATCTTTTCGAGCTCTTCGCCGGTATCGCATTTTGCCGAGGAGGTTCCGATATTCGCGTTTATCTTGATCCGTGTCCCGCGGCCTATTGCCATGGGGTCGATGGAGCGAAGCCGGTTGCGTACTATGGCAATGGAACCATCTGCCACGCCCCTGCATATTTTCTCGGGTGCTACACCCTCGATCAGGGCGGTTTTTTTCATTTCATCGGTAATCGTACCGGCTTTCGCCAGTTCCATACGGGTCATTGAGGCAACTCCGGTAGTAGGGAAGGAAACATTTCAACAGGTAAGCAGTGGACCTTGCGCAACGGTGCTCATGGGCTCAAGCCGGAATAGTAGCGCTGCGGAGTTCAAATCTGCCGGACTTACTAAATACATCCCATCGTCCCTCTGGAATGCATCCCAAAAATAGATCAGGTCGGGCAAGGCGGCCATGGAGATTTATCCGGATTCAGCCGCCTCCCGGAAGCCGAAAAAGCAACCTCAATTCGGGCTGAATTTACGGCATTTCCCATCCCGGTGAATAGTTGCCCCCGTTTGCCCGTAATGTTGTATATATAGGAGATCATTTTTTTGGGATCGCCGTGAAATGAACGATTGTTCTTGATTTTCCGGCAAAAAAAATGGAAGATTACAATCGATTTTAAGCCGTTTCTGAAGTCCGATTGTCGGAAAACGGAGGAGCCATGAATACAAAACCGGCGAGCAGAAAACTTACCAAAAAGCAACTTGAGCATTTCAGGCAGAAGCTCGTGCTGGAAAAGAACAAGGTGCTTGAGGATATGAACGACCTCCAGCACGATAACCTGAAGCAGTCGATCTCCGATGCCTCGGGTGAAAACTCACGGTATACCTACCATCTGGGTGATGTCGCCTCGCTTTCCTACGGGCGGGAGTTTTCCATGGGTCTCGCCGAGCGGCAGCAGAAATATCTTGAGGAGATCGACGAGGCCATCGAGCGGATCGACCAGGGTACTTACGGTATCTGCAAGGTAACCGGGGATCTCATCTCGGTTGAGCGCCTCGAAGAGGTTCCTGTTGCAAAATATTCTGTCAAAGGGAAAGAACTGCTCGAACGCAGGAGACGCCAGGGAGGCGGTTGATCTTTTTGTCGGAGCAGGGGAGGTGCGTCCTATTCGCATCCTCGTATTCTTATGCCTCTCGATTATCTTTACGGGTGTTTCCTTTTTTCCTGCCGAGGCTTCAGACCCGCGGTTTGAAATCAGCGACAGTGCCCTGATTGTCTTCCAATGCCCCTCTTCGGTCCTGGTCCGTGAAAACCTCGCGCGCTTCGTTTCGCTCCACCGCGGGCGCGCCATAACTCGCTTTGTCAATAACTACCTCGACTCGCTGGGCTTTTTCGACGCCCGGTGGGATTCCCTCGCTCCGCACCTTCAGGCAGTATACCCGGGAAAGCGGGCAGTCATCGGTGCCGAGACCCCACCGCGCATCGATACCCAGAGCATCGATTCCCTGCCTCCGTTCCCCTGCCCGCGTCCCTACGACGCGGGGGAAGTGAACGACCGGGTTGCATCGATAGGGCGGCGTCTTGCGGAGAAGGGTTACCCTTTCGCAACCGTTGCCGTGGCCCTCTCCCGCAGGCGCTCAGGAATCGGAAGCGAAAATCGCGCGGGCGATACCGTTCTCCTTGGCTACCATATCCTCACCGATCGCAAGTGTTTTTTCGGGGATCCGCTTCTTCTGGGAGCGAAATCGACACGCCACAGCCTCGTCATGCACGATGCGACGATGAAAAGCGGGGATTTATTTGACATAAGAAGAGTAGAAGAAACGATTGATGCCCTGAGCCGCCGTCCATATATTGCCGAAGCGACGCTCGGAAAAATCGCCATAGAGCCCAATCCGCCCCTCGGCCTGCGGGATTCCCTCGCGGCACGTAACGATCAATTCGTCGCGGTGCCGATTTACCTCAAGGATCGAACCGGCCTGGGGATTGACGGAGCGCTCGGACTGAGCTCGACTCCGGGAAATCCCTCGTTCCTCCAGGGGGATATGACGCTCTCCTTTTTCAACCTTTTCCATGGCGGTGAGAGCGCCTCGCTGGATTATGACGGGGACAGAAACCACCAGAAATTCGATATCGAGGCGGCCAAGCCCTGGCTTTTCGACTACCCGATGTCGGTCTCCGGCTCCTTCGGGCTTGAAGTCCAGAACAACCAGTACGGCTTCCTGGACGCCGAGGCGACCGATCTCCTTGATTTGCAGAATGGCTGGCATATCGGCTTCAGCCTCAAGGCAACGGAAACGACGCTCGATTCGGTCCTTGCCCCGGGCGATACCGAGACGGGAACCTATCAGTTCTACGGCATCGAATTCCTGCTCGGCAAAACCCCAATACCGCTGCGGGACGGGGTCTTTTCGAGCGAGCTGTCGCTCGGAATCGGGGGAGGCGTTGCGCTGCGGGAACGGAGTTACAGCCGGTCGGATGTGGAGTTCACAACCGGCGTCCAGGTGCCGCTGTGGGTTCACCAGGCCGTGCACCTGCGGCTCGTGACCGAATACCTCAATACGGCAGAATCCACGCTCGTGGCTTCGGAAATGTTCCGTGTCGGCGGATACGGATCGGTGCGCGGGTACCTCGATTATGAGTTTGCGTTCCGGACGGTTGCCTACGATCAGCTGGAATACCTGTTTTACTTCAGCCCGACAGGTTCCGCATATATATTTTGCGACAATGGGTTAGGATTTTCCCAATCCCTGAGCGCCGTCCGCTGGGGTGAGGAGACCGGGTTTCTCGGGTATGGCATCGGCGTGCGCATCCCGGCAAAATTCGGCATCGTTACCCTCGAATGGGCAAGGAATATTGACGATGGGAGCAGCCTGGGGAGGATAAATGTGGGGGCGGGGAATGAATAATAATTACTCGTTGGTAGGGAACCGGGCTTAATATAAGGCCCTTGGTGGGGAAACCATTTACAATGGTTTCCCCTGGCCCAAAGCCGCGAAAGGCACGCGTCTTCGGGCACACCCCTTCCTGCGGAAGGGGAAGGCGATGTTTGCCTGAAGGCAAACGCTCTCCCCCTCCCGCAACGCTCACCTAGGGTAGAAAGAACATAACAGAATAGGTAAATCAATTTTATTATGTAAATGTGTTTTCTACCTTATGGAGGCGTTGCGGGGGTGTGAGAGCGCCTGCTGAGCAAAGCGAGGCAGGCATCGCCGAGCATTCCCGCAGGAAGGGGTGAGTCGGAGACGCGGCTTTGCGCGGCTCCGACCAGGGGGAACCCGCGTAGCGAGGTTCCCCCACCAGAAGCAACAGCTTGCTATCTATATAGAAAAACTCTATGCAATTACTTATTATCCGATCAGCCTTTCCTTTACTTTTATTGATTACCTTAAGCTCCGGCTCCTGCCCCGCCGATTCCCTTCGTTCATTGCCCGATTCAATAAAAGCGGCGCGATTTATCGATGGCATTAATCCCTCGTCTATCGGGGAGTCGTGCCTTGTGCAAATCGCCGGGAACCTGACCCGGGCCCACGGCGTCCGCTCTGCCGGGGCGCTGCTGCGGCTCATCGGGAAATGGAGCGACGGAAACCCTATTTCGCTCGCACTCCTGTACCGGTTTACCGAGCTTAAATGCGCTGAGGCTTATCCCGGCCTGCCGGGGCAACTGCTTTCTCTCTGGGAGAAAAGGAACGGGGAGATACGAACGACAATAGCGGCCGAGGAGGCCCGGGGCGGGTTTGCGAGGGCGGATTCGCTCTTCTGGGTGCTCGATCGCGGTACCGTCCTTTCTGCCGATGATCTCATGCAATGGGCGCACATCCGGGAGGTAGTCTATGGTTTTGGGCCCCCGGCACTCCTGTACGGCCGTGCGCTTGGTGCCGATCGCCGAAAGGCCGACCTTGTTTACTGGAAATTATCGCTGTGGCTGGAAAACGCGCCCGTGGATTCCATTGCAACCGCTTTGCGCATTTTCGAGAAGAGTGCATTGCAGGCCCAGAAGGTGGACACCGTCGGTCTCCAGAACCGACTCGCCGATCTTTGCGACCGCCACGGTCTTTATGACGCCGAGGCGGAAATACTGGTATCGGTTCCTGAAACCCGTTCGCATTTTGCGGACCTTTTGTGTAATGTGGCTGACCGTATCCTCTCACGCCGGCATTACGCACGAGCGATTGCACCGGCTCTTGCCGCTTATACCTATGGAGAAAAGGGTGAGGTAAAGACCGCTGCGGCCGGAATTGCCTGCAGGGCCTACGAAAGCCTGCAAATGCCCGATTCCGCGCTTGTCTGGCTCAATCGAGCCGGCAGCTCCGCAGAAAGTCGCGTCGAAGCCGTTACCCTCAATCAGCAGACCGGAAGGCTTGCCCAGGCTGCAGCCTTGATCCGCCAGCTGCCGCCGGCGTTTTCCCGGGACACGCTCGGGCTGCGGCAGCGGCTTTTCGAAGGCGATACTGTGGGCGCTGCCGATGGGGTGGGGAAGGGGGTTGCCTGGGCGCAGCAGCCTGATGAAAGGATGCTCTGGTCGGCCCGGACTTTGCTATTTCGAGGTGATATCGATCGGCTGTCCCGCATGCTGGACAGCGTCACGCCCGAAGCTTCATGGAAAGGGGCGCAGGAGATTCTTCGCGACCGGCTGATTGTGCACCAGCTTGGGAATTCGAATGATGAACTTGCAGCATGGTCGCGAATAGAATACAATCTTTTTATCGGAAGGCCGGAGGTTGCAGAAGTTCAGCTTTCGCGCGTGCAGGGAGATGGCAGGATTTTCCTGCTTCTCAGGATACTGGAGGACCAGGTTGCGCGGGAAGATACACGACAAGCATACGTCAGGTTTAGCGGCTACATAA
>CAWDOZ010000040.1:0-3895 GCA_963803935.1 uncultured Fibrobacterota bacterium
CTCGCCACGAATTGCTCGTGAATAAAATAATTCAGCGCCCGGATTGGCATATCGTTCCAAGCGCTTCCGGCGGGGAACCGATCTAAGGGCCTTTGCAGGGGTAACCGCTCACCCTTTTGGGAGCGGGAAAATCAAAGGCGGGGCGATCGCCGGCATTCGCGGGGGACATATCATCGTCGAAGCCGCATCGCATTAGGAGATAATCGATCTCCTGCGGAGCCTGCCTTTCTGGGGACTCATGAGGTTCTCAGTGGTTCCGCTCCAGACCTTGAGTCCGCCCTTGAGGGCGACCGGGGGGTGCTCGAGCGGTTTAAAAAATCATTAGGCCGTTGATCTTTGCGGGGATTACTAGAAATAGGGCTCATTGCTTTTATTGCTGAGGTGGGGAAACCATTTACAATGGTTTCCCCTGGCCTGAAGCCGCGAAAGGCACGCGTCTTCAGGCACACCCTTTCCTGCGGAAGGGGGAGGCGAGGCTTGCCCGCGAGGGCAAGCGCTCTCCCCCTCCCGCAACGCTCACATTTGGTAGAAAACACCGGGAAAAGAAATCTTTGTTTTTTATGCTCGTCTTAAACTTGATACTTGCTACTTCTAACTTGTAACTTTCCATCCCTCCCGCAACGCTCTCTTTAAGGTAGAAAACACGGGGAAAAGATATCTTTGTGTTGTATGCTCGTTTTAAACTTGATACTTGCTACTTCTAACTTGTAACTTTCCATCCCCCCCGCAACGCTCCCATTTGGTAGAAAACACATGGGAAATAAATAATGAACCAAGCACATGTCGAATAGAATTTGTTCGCTCCTTTAAAGGATGCTGATAAATCCTACCCAGAATAAAATTTGCAAATAATGGTGCATGAGCCCCTTCTCTCTCCTGTAGGAGAGAGGAGCCGGAGAAGAGAGGTCAAAGGGCCGACCGAAAAGAAAAACCTTTCGTTACTACTGAGATAGAATCCTTTGCAAAATACAAGACCCCTACCGAAGTTAGCTCTTCGTCAGCAGCTTGATCCGCTAAAAGGGGGGGGTCGCCGAAGGCGGGGAATCCAATGACCCGCCTAGGCCCGCCCAGGGGTTCTTTCAATAACCCGCCGGATCGCGGCGGCCACCTTGTCGGGGCGATCCTCCTGGACGAAGTGGGACGCATCGGCGAGAGCTTCGACTTCGCACTTTTTAAGGTACCGCTGCCATCTCTCCATCGTCTTCACCGGAAAGCCGGGATCGTCCTTCGCGCCCCAGAGTAGCTGCGTCGGGACATCGGCGAGGTTCGAGAGCTTCGACTCAAGCATAGCGAGCCACGGACGGGCCTTGCGGATCTGGCGGGGAAAGATCCAGGTGGGTTTTCGCGACTCCGGCGTGGGAAACGGATCGACATAGGCCTTGCGCAGTTCGCTCGTGATCTTCTGCTTCATGGCGATAGAGTCCGGGAGCATCGACTTTGCGAAAAAGTTGCGCCGCGTCTGCAGCCAGTATCCCAGGGGCCATCCGCCCATGACCAGGGAAAAGACCCGCATCATGAGCGAGGACGGCCAGGCCCAGGTGTTCATGATGACGAGCCCGCGGATGTTGCTGCTGTTATCGACCGCGTAGCCCATGCCGACCGGGCCGCCCCAGTCGTTGACCACGAGCACGAGGTTGCGCAGATCAAGATGCCGGACCAGCCCGGCCACGACCGCAGTGTGCTCCTGAGGCGTGAAGCCATATCCCGAGGGCGCCCTGGACATGCCGAAACCGGGGTAGTCCGGAGCGATAAGGCGGCACTCTCCGCGCAACTCCTTGACCACATCGCGGAACATGTACGACCAGGCAGGGTTTCCGTGCAGCAGGAGGACGACCGGGCCCTTCCCCTCGTCGAGGTAGTGAACGCAGCCGTCGGAAAGCGGCAGCCAGTGATCTTCAAAGGGATATTCGGTGGGGTTCACTTCGAAGGGACGTTTCATGGAGCCTCCTTGCTGACAGATATTTACAGGTGACCGGAAAGACGGAGTGAAGAGGAGCCTTATTGAGAAGTAATATACTGATTTTGGGAGATCAGGATCAGCCTTTAATCTCCCTCATCAAATCCCGGTCGCCCTCCAGCAGATCCTTTAATTCCTCTTCAGATGGGAGGCATAAGCGGTATCGCGATGCAAATAGCTGTTTTCCTTCGCTCAGAACCGAATATTTGACGATTGTGGAATCCTTGTCCGAACAGAGTATCAGGCCTATAGTTGGATTATCGCCTTCCTGACGTTTTAAATCGTCATACATCCGAACATACATATCCATTTGCCCGATATCCTGATGTGCAAGCTTGCCGGTTTTAAGGTCAATCAGTATAAAACAATGAGGTGATAATTATAAAATACAAGATCGATGAAAAAATCAGAGGTATCAGTATCGATATGCTGTTGCCGGGCCACGAAGGCAAAACCCTTCCCCAGCTCCAGCAGAAATGATTGAATATGGGTTATCAAGGCGGATTCGAGGTCTTTTTCATAATAGGCTGCATTTTGTTCAATGCCAAGAAATTCCAATACCACCGGATCGTGGATAAAATCCTGCGGTTTTCCGGATAGTTCGGCGATGTTCTGTTCCGCTCTCATTTTTAACCAAAGTCTTTTGCTGAGAGGCGAGGAGGCGCTCGAAATAACAGCTATTGATCTGACGTTCCAATGCACGGCTTGACCAGTTCTGGTCGACAGCCTCGCTTAAAGAATATGCACGCGCATGCACATTGTCTACCCGCAAAAGCACACGGTAATGGGTCCAACTCAATTCGGGGCGCAGTGCGCCCCGAATCGGGAAAAATTGATAAAACTGCCTCATTCGACGCAATTCGCGCTCTTCGAAACCCTTGCCGAACTCCTCGGTAAGCCTGGCGGATAACTCCATTAAAACCGCTTTCCCATATTCTGCCCGCCGTTCGCCCTTCTGCTCGTCTTCGGTAATCAGGCGACCAATATCCCAATAGGCGCCAACCAGGCAATTATTGATAGATCGATAAGCTTTGGAACGCGCGTCCGGCAATTATTGAACGTACGGAAAATGTAACGATTCCAGCACCGGTACGTTACTCATGCAGCACCCCCTTCATCGCCGCCATAGAGCTCGCTATCAATACGGTTCTTGGTATCATAATTGATAATAAAATCAGGCTCTTCATTGGCGAAACCATTGTCGATATCGAATTGATGGTCATTATTCGACCTGAAAACAGGGTGACACTTTATCGGCCCTGGCGCCCGACCCGAAAGAACTTATCAATCATCCCGCCCAGTTCCCCATGATGGTGGCGAAAAGCATGATCAAGGTCACGGTGAAAATCGCTGTACTACCCGCCGCAGTGCGCGGGGGGAACAACCGATTATTTCAGATACAAGACGGGCATCCTCGTCGCCGCACGGAGCAGCGCGGGCGGCGACGCAATTGGACCTGTGAAAGGGCCAGAGGGATCGACAGAGCAGAATTGGTTCGCGAAAGTGGATCGAGTGGGAAGGTGTCCGATCCCGTCACTCTCATGGTTCTCAACGGCAAGGACTTGGCAATCCACATCACCGTCGACGAGGAAACGCAGTCGTATCTTGATTCCAAAGAAAACCCCGAAGGTCACCTCAAGGCAGAATTATCCAACGTGCGGGTGTGCATTGTCCGTCCGGCAAAGCCGGCCGATATCACCATCACCGCTGCCAGTGGCGCAAATTACTGGTGCCCGTAGCGGTGAGCTCGGCTAACAGCCAAACGCCTGCCCGCTGAGCCGCCGCTTCCACGTTGGCCCGGCGCCGCTAGAATCTCACCTTGAAGTCCGGGCTCTTCTCCAAAGTGGGACGCTTTCCACAATGAAGCGCACTTTCCCGGTGCGCAGGGTCATAATGACGGACGAGGTTCGCGTGCCTTCGCCAAAGAAGCGTACGCCC
>CAWDOZ010000041.1:0-18023 GCA_963803935.1 uncultured Fibrobacterota bacterium
CCTCCGGGAAGAAGGACCAGGGATGCGTGAGGTAACCGGCAAAGCGCACGGCCTCATCGAGTCCCAGCGCATGGCTCTCGGCCTTCAGTGCCTCTTCCTCGGGCCCTGTGCCGACAATCGTCAGACTGACACTGGAAAACTCACTCCGCATTAAGGTCAAGGCTCGCAGCAGCAGATCGAAGCCCTTTTCCGGCGAGAGCCTTCCAGCCGCCAGCAGATTCGGACCGGGGCTGGTTCGCGACGCCGGATGCAGGCCGGTGGAATGGCGAATCTCCTCCACATCCACAGGGTTGGGCAGCACCGCGAGCCGGCCTTCGGGAAGACCAAGTTCCTGCGCCAGATCCTCGGCCATCGCCCTCGTCTGGCAGATTACGCGGTCGGCGCGGCGGTAGAGCAGCCGGTAGAGCAGACGGGTTGTCCAGGGCAGCCTGCCGAAGTTCAGGGCGGAGGAGACAGTCCCGTTCTGGCGCACAAGGACACGCGTTCCGTACGAGAAAAAGGGGCGCAGCAGCAGCACGAGGAAGTTCAGGTGGAAGATGCCGGAGAGGATCAGGCCGGGCTTAACGCGGCGAACCAGCCGGAGCAGGCGGAAGGCCCCGGCGCGTACCCTGGGAGCGCCCAGAGCGTGGATTTGAACCCAGGAAGGCAACTCCTCGCCGGTCTCAGCTTGCGTGATCACCACCAGATGCAGCTCGTACTTCTCCGCGGAGAGGCCGCTTGCCAGAAGCGCCATCACGCGCTCCGCGCCACCGCCGCCGAGGTGGGGAATCAACAAGAGTACCCTGGGACGGTGATTCATGGTCTGTGAAAAACCTCCGGGATTTCAGCGAGTATAGAGCAATCGTTCATCTTATCAGCAAGTCAAGCACATATTTCCTCAAATATTTTCTTCTTGACAAACTAAATTAGACTAATGTTTCCTGAGAGTATTGATTTCTGCATAACTCCAGCGGGAGACCGTCTGTTCGGTCTCGTTCTGCGTTCTCACGAGGAGAGCTGCTAAACGGTGAATGGGAGTGGATCTGCCAGGGCATAAGGTTGCTCGCAACATCCTCTAACATGAACTCCTAAATCCGTCGAGTCCCTTTCCGTGCGCGTCCTCGATCCGGTTTCGTATTGGGACGCGAAGGTCCTTTTTGGGAGGGACTCGTGTTCAAACGCAGCTTTCGGGCAGCGGTTCCTGCCTTTTTGCCCACATCCTTTAATGTGCGCAACCGTTTCTCATCCTCAGCCGCTTATCCGGTTCAGCCATACCCATCATCGCGAAGCCCCCACATCGTCGTTGGCATCACCAGTCCGCAAACCTGCCTGGTGCTGGGCGACCGCTTGCGCACGCTGCGCGAGGCGGGTTTTCGCGTCACGCTGGTTTCGGCCCCCGGCGAGCTGCTCACCCGCACAGCCGCGCAGGAAGGGGTCGAGTCGATTGCGATTCCCATGCGGCGGGAGATTGCGCCGCTGGCGGATATTGTTTCCCTTGCACGCCTGTGGTGGCTGCTCTTCCGGCTCAAGCCTGAGATGACAGAGTTCAGCACGCCCAAGGCCGGGCTGCTGGGCTCGATCGCCGCCATGCTCTGCGGTGTGCCAACGCGGGTCTATTGCCTGCGCGGACTCAAGCTGGAAACCTGCACGGGAGTCAAACGCCGCATTTTGCTGGCCACGGAGAGAGTGGCCTCCGCCTGTTCTCATTCCGTGCTGTGCAACAGCGACAGCCTGCGCAACCAAGCGCTCGCGCTGGGCCTGGCGCCGGAGAGCAAGCTGCGCCTGCTGGGTAGCGGCAGCAGCAACGGCGTCGATGTGGAGCGCTTTCAGCCGGGACCGGGCAGTCTGCGCGCGGGGCTGGGTCTTCCGCTCCATGCATTGGTTGTGGGCTTTGTGCTCAAGCGCGCCTGACTTTGGGGATATCGAGGATTTTCCCGTCTGCGGGCCGAATGTTGTTCCGCTTAACGGACAAACGACTGCTTATTATATAAAAATCGGCGACGCCTTAACCTATAGCGGTATCTGGCAAAAACGAACCTGCGCCACGGCTGGAGTCTGGCCGTCTGGAGGGGGCTGGATAAGCTGGGGAACATCGGGTTTTACAACCGCTCTTGCTGCGCCTTTTAATCAGCTTACCGTTTTTTCCGGACAATACCTGATGGTCGTAGATGGCTCGGTACAAAAGGACAACAGTAGCCTGATAACCGCCGCCTATTTCAATCCGAGCGGATCATATGGATATAATTATGGCGCAGTTGGAGCCTCGGTAAATAGCATCAGCGATGCCGGAGTTATAAAAATTCAACTGGCCAATCTCGGCTATTTTACTGACGATAATGGAAACGGGCAACAGTTGAACCCCAACAACACGGTCAACCCGGTAGCGGGGTTGCCGTGCCCGGATAGCTGGGTACAGGTACAGACGATCAACTGGGGTTATACGGCGGATGAATGGCCGCTTACTGGATAGTCCAGATCAGCCCAGGAAGGGCGATGGTATCAATGTGGTTGGTACCCCAGTAGGCATCGAGGCGAGAGGAGTCGGGAACGCGAATAGTGTCGGGAAATGAGGCGGATCCGTTGGGGATATAAGCAACAAGCGATTGGTTGGCATAAATAGAAAGATTCGCAGATTCAGAAAAGGAAAATTTTATCAAAATGGAATTTGCATTCGCGGTCTTGATGGAGTCATAAACATAAGATGTTGGATAGTTCTTTGTGCAATTTGTGACTGAAAGAGAAGCGGCAATGAGAAGCAGAACTGAAAGAGCCTTGCGCATACGAACCTCCGTTGAGGGCTTTAATTCGTTAATGTTTTTGCCAGGGATTGACCGCCAAAGGAGCGGTCTTTCGGGCTGGGGAGCTACACCATTTCTGCCCCGGACATTCTCATAATAATTTAAAAGGCGAGTAAATGTCAAATTTTAACCTTTTTGCCTATACCTCAGAAAAAACGACGCAGCAGACAACGGGCACGTTGAACAGCTCTGGCAATCCTGTTGTCCCCCCTCTCACCGTCGACGAAAACGATTACCAATACCGGGAACTCCCTGCCGGCACTTTTGCTGAATCCGCTGCTGCAGGTACCGTTCCCAACTCCGCCGTTTCACTATCCGTATACAAGGTCAAAGCGAACAGCGACAACCTTGACAGCTATATTTCCCTGCCGATTCTAAGCCCGGCACTGGTTTCAGATTCAATACTTTCAAAATGGTTCCCGAGCGGCGACACGTACAGCCTGAACGCTTTTTGCGTATACCCCTTGCTGCCTGGCGTTTATGTCCCTTCGTCGGGATGGAGTGGATTACTCGTTGCTACCACAGGGTCAATAGCTTCGCTTTGCAATCCTGCCGCAACTGTTTCTTTCGGCATCATGGTATTCAACGTGGGTGGCGGCGAGGCTCCTGCAAGCGTCGCCATAGGCATTTCTTTCAATCCACCCGTTATTAATACCACGGTCCAGAATAGCTTTGAATTCGATACCGTCGCTCTCGGTATTCGCGGCAACTGGACGATGCATGGCGCCCGAGGGTCGGGAGCCGGATACGGTCAGCAGCGTGTAGCTCTTTCCTGCAAAAAATTTTATGTCAATGGCTATCTTAATGTAGATAATAGTGTTTTTGAAGTGCAGAGTAACACATCCCAGGAGGGGTCGATTTATCTCGGCTCGATCCCGGATGAATACTTCATCCCCCCGCGCAATACGGGCGATATCGATATGGTGAAAGAGCCTCAGATAATGACCGATGGCTCTTACGATATATATGGAAAGTTTACCGGATTTCAGTCCTTCAAATGCGCAAATGTCACTCAGGACAATTTTGAACAGTTCCGCCAGTTCGGCCTGTTTCTTCAATCAAACAACATCGTAAACGTTGGGCAGATATGCAACTTTACCAGTGGATCGGCAACGGTATATATGAATACCTCAACGATGGAAAGCACTGCGGCTGCGTACACTATTGGGGATCATGTGGTAGCCTTGACCCAGGCTTCGGGCAGCGCTCCTATTATTCCAAGCGCTGTTTATAAAATTACTGCTACGAGCGGGGGCACCGGCGGATCGGTGACGCTGGATAGGCCGTTCACTGAAGGAACCTTTACCGGCATTTATCTCAATTCGGCACTTGCGGATATCAGCCTCGATCAGCTTGCCCTCATTTTCCACAAATCCGTTAGCGTCAAGGAAGCCGTTTATTCGCCCATGAACGGCCGCACTTTCGGAGGCCCTTCAAAAACTTTCGATGCTTTTGATAATATCGATAATGAGGGGCTGGTATGGGGCAGCCGCCGCACCGGAAGCGCCATGATCGCCGACCCTCTCGACATTCTCGAACACGTCAAGCGCCTCCAATGCTTTTCAGAGATAGCCGTCCCTACCCAGAACGTCGGCAAGGAATACGATCAAAATGCACTTATCCGGACCGGGACAACGGTCTCATCGGCAGGCGACTATAACGGCTCATTCGACAATCCGAATTTCGGGGTTTACAGCGATGTCAGTCCGTGCACAACCTTCGGGCTTATCCGTGCCTGCCGTCCTGCCTTTCAGATATTCGACGATTCTAAAGGCTGGACCGAGCAGCTCGGCAAGCAGCTCTGCAAAACATTCGGCATCCTGAGTTACATCGGGCCGGATGGGTACGAGTGCGTCGAGAGCTTTGCGCCGTACGGTGCAGCATCGCTTGTCGCCGCAGGTTCAGCGATCACCTTTGCCGACCTTGCTGAAAAGGCAGGCGAGGTGATAGAGCCGCAGATCCAGGATGTCTTCTGCGAGCCTTCGGTGGAGTACGGCTACGATGCCGGGCCCGGGAAATATCAGCAATTTCTCATTGTTTCGAACACCAATCAGGCAACCTGGAGCGCGCAATACACGCCGGGCTATAATAACGGCACCTCCGGCGCTATGATGTTCTCCGCTTCCTATGATCCCTTTAACCTTTTTGCGGCTCACGGCGGACCTTTCATTGATGCAACCAGTGACGGTCAATATATCTGGACCGTCTGCCGGCAGCTCTATCTGAAATACGGCCAGGTGGAGAAATGTCCTTCCGATTTCAGCGAATGCGCCTTGATTTCGGTCTATAACGATGCGCTCTATTATGTCGTTTACAAGCTTCAATGTATGCGCTACCGGCGGATGAGCCTTTCGGTTTTTTACGGCAAGGGGAGCGGCTGGCATTTCGGGCAGCACCTCGCGGTCAGCCTTCCGGTCTTGACGCCGCCGGGGTCCTCGGGGCCGGTATGGAGCGAGTGTCTGATCGAGAAGATTCAGAAGTGCAAGAACCAGAACCGGGTGAAGGTGAATCTGGTAATTCTCGACCCGGTTTGAGCGGTACGAATCGGTTCATTGGTAAGTTAAGCAATCGCCGTTCGCCCTGAGCCTGTCGAAGGGCGAGCAGCGGATGGTAAATATTCACCCGCCCGCCTCATACCCCACGCCGACAGGGCGTCTGCCCTCTTCACTCGTGGAGAGGAGCCGGGAGTGAGGCGGGCGGCCGGGGGTGGGGCAAGCCGGATAGGGGAAGAGGGAGGAACCATGGCCATACCGCTGCAGGAAATCGGTGAAATAGCAACGGCGGGAATTGCGGTAGGTGCCGGGGCAATGAAGGCGATCCATGAGATTTTCGGGCAGGAACGGGTCACAAAAAAGGATCTCGCCGACATACTCGGCAAGTTGCAGCCGGTAAACGGGTCGACGCCGCTTACCAAGGACGCCCATGCGGTCCTCTGTGCGGCCAATGCAAAGGAACTTGCTGCCACGCTCGAAACGAAGTTCGGGGACGTGTACAGGAAAATCGACGATCGTTTTGATATGATGATCGAAATAATCACCAACAAATGAGGAGGGAGTATGCTGTCAATCACTGTCTGCATTCTGCTGTACCAGGTTTTCACCGGCATCGTGGAGGGGCTTAAAAACCGGCCGACTTCAATGGCTCTGTCCTGGTGGACCGCGGACGCCTATTACCATGTGTGGCGCCTGATGCAGGGAGTATTCATCGTTCTCGCAGTCATGTTCTGGCCCGGTTTTACGTTCCTGCACGTTCTGGCGCTCTTCCTGGCCTGGGCCGCGGGCGATGCGCTATACAACAGGATAATCTGCCTGGTGTCGCTGGGGAACATGGATGCTGCGAACGGCGATGTTTTCCGGATTGCCCGATGGGAGTTCCCGTATCCGCCCGTATGGACCGACTGGGCGAGATTCGCCGGATGCCTCGCGGCGGCAATTCTGTTGTAGGGGGTTCTATTGAGTTCAATGGTACCGTAATGACCTTGGAGGAGAAAATATGGATATCGCAGATGTATACCGGCAGATCGCGACCGATGAGGGGACAAGTCTTGTCGTGTATCTGGATACCGAAGGCAACCCCACCGCCGGCATAGGGCATGAGCTGACGCCGGATGAAATTGCGGAGTATCCGGTCGGCAGCGCAATAACGCAGGACCAGTGCGAGGCGTGGTATCAGGCCGATGTCGCGGCAGCGATTACCGGCTGCGAGCAGGCGCCTGCCATTCCGTTTTACGGCCAGCCGGATGCGGTGCAGGACAGCCTTGTCAACATGTGCTTCAACATGGGGCCGGAGCGGCTTTCCGGATTCACCGACTTTCTCGCCTATATCGGGGAACATAACTATGCGGCCGCCGCCGAGGATCTCCTGAACAACACGCTCTGGGCGAAGCAGCTCCCGGCGCGCGCGGCAAGAATCGCGGCGGCAATCGGCGGTCTGGTAACGTCAATATCCCGGAAGGAGCGGGTATGAAAAACGCAATCCGTAATTTTTTCGGCTGGGTAAGGGCAGCGGTACCACTTTTCAGCAGGGAGCTTCACGCCCTAGCCTGCTTGTACTGGAGCCTCTGGTTCCCGATGGTGGGGCTTCTGGGGGTATCGGTGACGAGCCCGCTCGGGAAGATTTCCGGGATCGTCGGCATCGTCCTTACCTATCTCGGGCTTGGCCACGCAATAATCAATGCGGCGGTCGCCTCGTACCCGCCACTGCCGGTCCAGTCAAATAAAATCAAGGAGGAAGGCCATGGCAATTCTTGATGCACTGTGGGAACTGATGCAGAAAATTCCGGCAAGGGTCTGGCTCATGATCGTCCTCGGCGCTTTCCTGTTTTGCCTGGGGATTTCGGTGGGTCATGGCTGCGCCTCGCCGGGAAAAGTTCCGTTGCCGAAAGAAACGACGGTTACCCGGTACGAGACCCTGCCGCCGCCTCCGCCGGTGGTGGATACCTTTTACAAACCGGTGCTGAAATGGCTCCACGATACCGCCTGGGTCGCTGTGGCCGGCAAAGCGGAGAAAATACCGGCCGTTTCGACCTGCGACTCGTTTGACACGACAACCCCGCTGGGGACGCACTGCAGCTTTTGCCAGTGCTTTTTGCTGCCGGACAGCGTGATACGGCAGGCGGCGGAGCCGCCGATATTTACAATCCGGGAACCTGCACCGGTTGTGAAGGAGGTAACCAATACGGTTATTGAAACCCGGTACAAGCCAAGGCCGGTCGACTGGACCGTCGAGCTGCTCAAAGACGGCATCATTGCGGCAGGGGGAGTTCTCATGGGAAGTAGACTGTAAGTTTCAGCATTAAGCAAAATAAGAATAGCCAGCATGGACACCCCCCGAATCGACGCCCTCATCGGGCAGTGCCGGAGAAATCTCGCCATGTATCCTCATGGCGAGGAAGACAGGCGGAAAGTTGAGAGGTACATTGCGGAACTGGAAGCGAATAGGGATAGGCAAAACACGGATGGACCCGGCATGAAAATCATCTCCTTTCTCCGCCGAACCGTGCCCCATGGCACTCAAACTTATGGAGACCTCGTGACAACCTGGCAGGACGGGAAACCGCTTGCAGAGTTTCCGGGCCGGACCTGGCCGAACCCGTTCAGGCCATCCGACGCCGCTCCGTTTGACCTGTGCTATGGCGGGATCGCGCCGGGAAACTACCATGGCCGGTTTGTCGCGGCTCACCCGCACTTCGGGCGAAGCATCGAACTTGCAGATGGCAGCGAATTGCCGGGACTATGGCCGAACCGGAACGAGGGCATGCGGCCGGTGATGCGCGGGGTTTGGGTGCACCGGGGAAACGAGCCGGCCTGGAGCGGATCGGCCGGTGAGCCGACCATCGATCCCGGTGAGGCGGATCGGTTTTTCGGGCAATTTTTGGATGGAGAGGAAGTGATGGTTGAAATAAAGACGTTATGATTTCAAAAACCGCCGAAACTCTTCAGGCAGCCTCTTTCTCCCTTCCGCAAGCATCGCTTCCGGAAACTGCTGCGAGTTCTTGGTATTCCAGAGAAGGAGCGGCCCTATGGTGCCACGGGTGGCCTCGTCAAGGAGCGCGGCGAAAGCCTTACCGGTGTAGGTATGGTCGAGGGTAACGTTGTCCGATTCCTGCAGAAAGTCAACCGCTGCATTCACCGGCACCGAAGCAAGGCCGTACCCCGGCTCAAAGTGATCATCGCACAGGGAAAAACCGCCTGCACTGCTCAAGTCGGGGAAGCCCGGGTCGAGCGTCCTCAAAAGGTCGCTTGTTCTGCTGCAGAGCAGGTGGAATTTCTCCGTATCGGCAAGCGCTGCCGGCGTAACGCGCACACCGATCAGCCGGGTGGCCAAGCCGGCCGCACGCAGGCCGAGGAAAAGGCCGGCTGCGGTTCCCATGGTCCCGAGCGGTACAACGAGGGCAGACGGCTCCGGCATGACCCCGGCTTCGATCTGCGCCTTCAGCTCGAATCCCCCATTCACAAAGCCAAGCGCACCAACCGGGGAGGAACCGCCCGGGGGAATGAGATAGGGATCGATGCCATCCCTTTTATTATAGAGAGCAACAAGCTCGGCAACGGTCCTGCCATACTCCTCATACCGGTCTCGGTAAACCATTTCAGCTCCGGCCGCGGCATCCATCAGGAGATTCTCCGCAACCTCGGCTGATGGGGGCTGATCGAAAAGGATAAGTGTCGCCGAAAGCCCGCATTTTTTTGCATGGAGTGCGGTGGCCAGAGAATGGTTCGATCCTGCGGCTCCGGAGGTGATTACCCGGACGGCCTTTTTCGCCTTTGCATCGGCGAGAAGAAATTCGAGCTTCCGAACCTTATTTCCCCCATAGGGCAAAGCGCTTACATCGTCGCACTTTATGTAAAGATCCTCCCGGTGAAGCCTGGTGTTCAAACCCTGCAGAGGCTTTATGGGAGTCGGGAAATCGCCAAGCGCAATGTGCGGAAGTCGCCGTTCGAGGTTTGGGAAATAGCGGAAGAGCGGGAGCATGGCACTCCAATTAATGGGTTTTGGGATTGGGATCTTTTAAAATAATGCATGAAAGGTTCGGAGGAGGAATTCGATTTTGCATTTTTTTCTGTTACTGCTCTGGTGGGGGAACCGCCATAGGCGGTTCCCCCACCAAGAGCATTTAGAATGGTTCCCGGACCTGAAAAGTCGATTCTACTTTTGAGAAAAAACATTGGATCGGGGGGCAGATGGAGTAACATTTAAAATTCGCGAAGCTGAAATTCTTGGACAGGCAATTTGAAAACGACCCCGGAGCAACCTGCATTGATAGCAGGTGCCTTATAAGGTGCTATTATTTCGACAGTTATGAAAGAATCCCGCAATTTGCCTTGAGGAATCCCCAATTGGCCCGAAAATTGCTAATATTAAGGCCCGTACGTAAAATGCATCGGGGCGAAGGGTCATGAGCCGAATCTCAGGCCCGAAATGGATGGAACCACACTTTTAAACAGGGAATGCAGATCATGAAAGTGAAAACTGACCACGATCCGGTAAAGACCTACTTCAGGGATATCTCCCGCTATCGGTTGCTCAAGGCATCGGAGGAAGTAGAACTCGTTACCCGCATTAAAAAAGGCGACGAAAAAGCCAGGGAAGAATTGATCAATGCCAACCTCCGGATTGTCATCAGCGTAGCCCGCAACTACCGCGGGCAGGGCATGGACCTCGCGGACCTGATAAACGAGGGAAACAGCGGTCTCATCCGGGCCGTCGAGAGCTTCGATGAAACGAAGAATTTCAGGTTTGTATCCTATGCAATCTGGTGGATCAGGGAAGCGATCCTGAAGGCGCTGGCCGACCAGTCCCGCCATGTGCGGCTGCCTGTCAATGTTGTGGGTTCTATCTACCGCATGTCGCGAACGCAGGAGCATCTTATGCAGCGGCTCAAGCGCGAACCACGCTGGGAAGAGGTCATCGATGCCTGCCGCTACAGCGAAGAGCTGGCGCGGCGCCTCGCCAGTACCGACCAGCGGCCGTTGTCGATTGACAGCCCGTGCGGCGAAAACAGCGATACCAGCTTCGGGGAAACGATTTCCGATCCCGAAGGCGAGGGGACCGATCACGGCACCTCCTTCGCCGATTTCGAGCAGGAGGTTCGGCGCGTGCTGGAACTTCTTGATTCAAGAGAACTCGAAATCGTGGTGAACTATTACGGCATCGGCCGCGAGGCGCGCAACACGCTGGAGGAGATCGCCCAGAAGATGAATCTTACCAGGGAGCGGGTTCGCCAGATAAAATATCTCGCCCTGAAACGGCTGCGCAGCGAGGTAAGCCGCGATCTGCTGAAAGAGTGCATTCCCGTTTACTGATAGGGATGGCGGCGCGGCTACTGCATTTCGATAAGCTTTATCCGCTTCTCAAAGTTCTTCGCCTGCATTCTGACAACGTAGAAGCCCGGCCCTAAAGCTGCGGAACCGTTGTTTTTTCCCTGCCAGGTTACGGTATAGCGGCCCGGGAGGTAGTTACCCCTTGCCAATTTGTCGATGATGCTGCCATTAAGGTCGTAGACAGAAACGGCAACCTCCTGCCGGGCCATACCGGCAATTGACGGCACATCGAAGGAGATCGTTACGCTCCCCCGGAACGGGTTGGGGTAGACTCGCGAGAGGTCGAATGCTGCAGGCATCGCCTCCCTGGGACCGACAAGCGTTGCCATGAGGATCTTATTGGCACCATAGGTCAGGTCGCCGCCCGTCGCTTCCAGTGGATATTCCCTTGAACCATCCCATAACCGGAAGCTGATTCTTTCGGAGGGACTGCACCCACCCCCCGCGCTTATCAACCGGTCATTGCCCCAGATAGCAAAGGCGGTCCGGCCGCCGGTAACAATTCCGGCCCCGACCAGGGCTCCCTTTGTGTCAAAGGCACCGACTTCGCAATTATCGGAAGCGGCGCGTCCCGCGAGTTCAATGCGGTCCGCATAGAACGAGGCGTTGTTCCCGGTAACCGGGTGTTTTGGGTAATGTCGGGGAGTTCCGGGATTAAGAAACATTTTTTCGCCGGAAAGCAGCTTGGCCGCTCCTGCAGGATAGGTGAGGGTCGCTGCGGCACTGGTGACAATCCAGTAGCCCTGGCCGACGCGCATGGTATCGATGGAGTTTATTCCGGTATCGAGCCAGTAAACGTTGCCTTCATTATCCTTTGCAAGTATGATCTGTCCACTGATCCCGGCGAGAGCCGTGGCAATGGGCATGTAGCAATACGTACTCGAATAGCTGAAGAAGAGCAACAACAGAAGATTTCCATCAATTAGCTAGTGTGGCAGCAATATCGCCGAGCGTTCCAGACTGCTGCGAGTGCGAATACGGCCGAGCATGGTCGACGGCGAGATGACGGACATCATCGTTGGGGCAGGGTCGGCGGGATGCCTGCTGGCCAGAAGAGCTTCTCGGCCGATGCGGATCGTCGTGTGCTTGTCTTGAAGTGGTGGCCGCGACCATTGGTGCATCTGGTTTGACATCCGGTCGGCTGATCGTTTCGCTATCTGGCAATCCGCGTTCGGATTGGTGTCTTCAAAACCGAACCGGGAGGAAGGCCTCAACGGCCGCAGCCTCAGCATCCGCGTGGGCAAGGTGATCGGCGGCTCATCCGCCATGAACGCTACGGCTCTACACGCGCGGGCAGGCCGCCGATTACTATGATCGCGCCAGCTTGGCTTGACCGGTTGGGGCTGGGACGATGTGCTGCCCTTCTTTAAACAGCACGCAAGATCATTTCCTTGGCAAAAGCGACCTGCACGGATCGGTGGTGAATCGCCGGTGCAGAGCTGCGCGCGCCCGGCATCTGGCCGACGCGTCCGCGCCCAGCCGAACAGGCGAAACGCGCCGCAGGCGCCGGATTTCAATACCGGGGGCGCAGGACCAAGGCATCTGCTTTCATGTTAACGAAAGCGCGGCCGGCGTTGGTCAGCGGCGACGGCCTCGCCAGCTGGCCAGTGATGCTCGCACCTGCGGCTCGAAACCGGCTGCCTGGTCGAAGGCATCGTGTTCAAGGGCAAGCGCGCGGCCGGCGTGCGTTGGCGGCAAGGCACCGAAGTTCGCATGGCGCGTTGCCGCGGCGAAGTACTGCGGCCCGGTCCCATCGGCTCAACCCAGATCATGCTGTTGTCCGTGTCGGCCGCGCAGCAGCTCGCCGCGCACGGCATTCCGACGGTGGCGGACAGGCCGGGCGTCGGCGCGACCTGCAGGATCATCTTCGCGTAGATCCGCCTCATCTACAAGTCGATGATCGACCTCGAGCCAGCGATCATGCGCCGCGCGCCGCCGGCATGCTCGCGGAATATGTCTTGTTCGCCGCGGGCCTGACGACGCATGGCGCCCTCGCAGCTCGGTCGTTCACCCGGCCGATTCCGCTACCAGACGCGCGCCAGTACTTCAGTACCACATCCAGCTCGTCGTCGAGCGGTTCTCGGCGAGCCGCTGCACACCTTCCCGGCTTTTCACGGCCAGCCACTCGACCCCCTCAGACCCTGACCAGCCGCGGACACAAAACGATCACGCCGCGATCCCGCCGACCCGCCTGGCGATCAAACCCAATTATCTCGTTCACCGACGAGGACCGCATCGCGGCGCATTCAACCGCGCGCCACGCGCCGATCCGTGGCGCAGCCGGCGCTGGCGCCATATCATCCCGACGAAGTACTGCCTGGCGCCGCTTGGCGATGACGATGAGCAGTCAGAAACCGTGATATCAACATCACCATTTTTGATTGGTCGGCACCGCGAAGACGGGTCTTGCGAGCGTTCGACGTCGTGGACCGCGACCGCGCGTCGCCGGAGTCGAACGGCTCCAGGGTCGTCGATGCCTCGGTCATGCCGACCATCACGTCCGCAATACCAACGCCGACGATGACGTCGCCGAGCGCGCCGCAGCGATCCGCGCCGCCGCCAGGGTTGGCGGACGAGCGGCCGCCGCGGTGAAAGCCATTCTTGCCGCACCCGCCTCAGCGGGCGGATCGACAAGAAGTTGGGTGACCGGCCTATTCGCCGAGCGGCTACGTCCCGCCATCCTTGCGCTGCCCTGGCCACTTTGGTTCCACTCGCGCTTGTGTTGTCGGCAGCCAGACCCGGCGGCGTTGGTCCTGCTCGCGTGCCGACTTGGTGGATGGCTGTTCGGCGCGGTGTTCGGCGTACGTGGGTGACATGCGTGACCGTGCTGGTGCTCGGCCTCGGCATCTACCTGGTTGGCGCCGGGATTCCGCGGCCGGCAAGAATTTTTACAGTGCGCTCAACGGAGTCCACCCATATACCCCGGTCTGGCTGACCGGCATTCTGCTGGCGCCGGGCCTTGAATTCCCGGGCTGACCGGGTTCTACGGCGTCGACAGTTTCGGCGGGTTCGCCGCAGCTGATCAAATCGCCGTAGACCACCGTACGTACTGCTTCGACTGCGCCACCGTCGCCTTCGCCGCCGTGCTACGTTGATCGGCACCGCGTACCAGACGCTGTTCGGCAGCGGTCACTCTTTAGCGAACGCGAGCGGCGAGGTCTTCAAGGCGCCATCAACACCTTTCGGCAATCCGGCGCGAAGGTCCACATCGTCAGGAGTGTTTTTTGCCGGACAGTTGCGGATGATCCTTCTGAGAACCAGTGATCAAGTTCGGCGCCCAGCCCGTCTTGGCCGCTGCGGCTGCAACTCGGGCTGTCGGCCTGTACAGGAAGTACGCGACACGTCAACGTGCTCACCAGCGGGGCGCACCTTGGCGAGCCAGCCCCTACCCGGTCATCCCCACGGCATAACGCCTTTTTGATCGCCGCATCGACATGCGTCATCGGCGTCCTGGCGCCGCGGCGCGGATGAGTTCGGTGCGCGGGTCGACACCTTCGAAATCCACGTCGAGGCGATTGTCCGCGACCACGTCGACGGCGACATGAACTCGCGTTCCTCGGTGGAAAGCTTGCGGTCGGCATCGGCGTGACGCATCGGCATCGACTGATCTGAACGGCCGGCGTGGCCGGTGATCATCAGCAGCACTGCTGCGCGGCTGTGGCACTGCTGGACAAGCTGTTCAGCCAACTTGCTTCCTGCGTGAGGCGTTCGAGAAAAGCGATCAAGCGCGTATGGCCCGGATTGTGGTTGCGCGACAGCCTCGACGACTCGCCAGGTCGAAACTGCTCGATTCGGCAGCGCGACCGCGCCGGCGAAGGCAACCCTTCGCACAACCGCCGATCGATCGGGCCGGGCCAGTGGGACCGGTCGGCTTTGTGCCCAACAGTTCCTTGGCCGGGGTCGACGGCGCGTCGGACGTTCCAGCGGCGGGGAGCGGCTTCTTGTCCCAGCGTGCCGGGCTTGCGCGAGCGCTGGACTTGCCGCGACAAGGAAGTGACCAGGATCAGGCGAGCGGAAACGCGCATCATCCGATTCTCCGCAATGGCGTTCGCCAGAAACGCGACCGCGCGCCCTGAACGGTACGCCGCCGCGATTAATCCGCCGTCCAGACGCAACAGGTCGCAGCTTTCCGCCACGCCAGCAACCTCTTCCGGATTCACCTTGGCATCGGCAGCACGTCCACAAAGCGATCGGCGGGAATATTGCAGCCCCATGCTGAATAAATCGAACCGCCGCATATTCGATAGAACTGCCGGTTTGTCATTATTGCAGCGACCGACAACAGGCTTCGCTTTACAGTTTCAGGTCTGCACCACAAATAGTCGAATGCGTTAGGGAGACGAGATGCTGTGTGCTGCGTTGTCGTCGCTTCGGACGCGGGCTGCCTTGTCATGGGGTTTCTTGGCTCTTTCAAAGCGCGAAGGCTTACTGTCCCGGGAGTCATCGTGCCGGTCAGCCACGGCAGCTCAGCAGCGCCGACGGCCTACCTCTATACTTGGCGCGTTTCGAGTCGGCAGGCCGGGCTATGACACCAGCGGGTGGGCGCTTCATCTCGTAGTGGATGGCAGCAGGCCGGTCTGGAAGTCGACGAGCGCGCCGACGCCGGCATGATCCTTCACGGCGGCTTCGCGATTCATGGAAGCTGACCATATCGCGCGGGTCGTGGTGGTACCGGCTTCTCTCATGGTCGGCATCTGTTCGCATCCGAAATGTTACCAGGCGGCTCAATTTGATTCAGAGTGAGGCATGCAACGCGACGGATCATCGTGCAGTAGGTGCTGCCAAGGATATCCCCGGTGCGGCGCCGGGCCGTGGTTCAACCGCGCGATCAACCAAAAGCGCGCTGCAAAGTACCGCGTAAACGGCGCCCGCAACCCGGTTCGACGAATTTTCCGCTCGACGATCATATGAGGCTGCCGTCCAGCCGGCGGGGTTGAGCGGAGCTCGTCCCTATAGACCGGACGGAAAGCGTTGATCGTCAACGCCAGGGTGTTTTCTCGCCGCCGTCCGGTTTTGCTGCTTGACGATCTGGTATTTCGTGTCCATCGATCTCATGATCGGCTTCAGCTCTTTCGCGGCGGTCATGACGAATTGCGCCAGCGGCAACATGGCGGGGTGAACCGTGAACTCCTGCTCGGGGCTGCTCGGCAATCCATTCTTTGACGACGTAGACCTGTCCGGGAGAGGGCGCTCGGATCGCAGCATCAGGCGGAACGGAACGGCCTTTTGCTCGCCTTAAGCTGCGCTACGGTGGAGTAGGTCGCGATATAGGCGGTCGATGCGTCCCTGCCCATGAACGGACGGGCTGGACCTTCGCCGGTCGCGGCGCTCGACGGTATCGGCGGCAATGCCCTCTTTGCTAGCATCATGTTGAGGGTCATCCTGGTGGTGTGGCCACGGAATCCACATTTGGAAGGTGGTGGTCAAGAATTACACCTTGTGGTATATCAGAGCTTGAGAAGAATGACAAGGTAGACCAGCTTTATGCCTGAAGTTCAGGGAAACGAGGTCCGGAGGAGCTTGGACAACAACCGGAAACAGCACGTTCTCATGTGAATGTGGACTAATAATTGGAGCGAGATTGTTATCAAGTCGGAGGAAGGTGGATCATGAATAGTGAGCGGCATCGCCTCGCATTCTGATGAACAACCTTTTCTTAAAACAGGAAATTAACTTATGAGAGATGGAGAAGAACACTCACCACCCTTTTCTCTCTCTCTCTCTCTCCCCTCTTGCTCTTCCTCTACTCTCTTCTCTCTCTCTCTCTCTCTCTCTCTCTCTCTCTCTCTCTCTCTCCCTTCCTCCTTCCCCCCCCCCCACACCTCCCCTTACCTTCCCAGTGGCTGCCCGGAGAGCTCTGTCAGTGCTGGGAGGATGATGGATAAGACTTAGGATCCTTGTTAATCTTGGGGCTATGTTTATAGAGCAACATACTCCAGCTTGTTATTGTGGCTCGAACCTTCAACCAACCAGTGAAAGGCTGCACGTTGAGCAATACGTACGCGTCCAAATCGTCGCGGAAAACCAGCACCACCTTCAGCCGTAGGAACATCAATGAGATTGACAGCATCGTTGCGTTGATGGAAAGCTGAAGATCACGCTTTGGATGTTTTCTTCCTCGTTCCACCGGACGTGGAAAGCTGAACGATCTACTGAATGCGGAGGAGTTCGAAGCGGTCTTTGCGAAGGTTTACAGTCTCTCCAAGACCGCCAGCTTTGACATCAAAACGACCGAGGCACAGCATTACAGGCGCTTTCTTTTGCAGCAACGGGTCTCTGAACGCAAGTTGGGGATCGACGTCGCCTCACAGCATGAGAGAGCCGTTGACGCGATTGGGCGCGCACCGCGCGGTCTCAACGACGGTAAGGGATTTGTCTTTATCTCGCACAAGGGAGAAGTGTTCCCAAGCGGCTTTCTTCCTAGCAAGACGACGAGCCAAGCCAGTACGCATCGTCCTGGTGATCTTTCGGTTGCCACGTCGCACGCTCCGTCCGAGCGTCATCTATCACACTTCGCGATTTGGGGTAAACAAAAGTGGCGTTGTTAACTCACACTATCTCCTTCGGAAGTTCATTTGGCAAACCTTTTGCGCCGTCAGGGCGCAAGTCTCTAAGGTGGAGAGTGCTTACAGTCGCCAAGCCGCGCAGATCGCTCCCAAGACGCCCCGCGCCGCGCCGGAACCGGCCGCTTCACCACTTTTGGCCGCGAGGGTGGTTATGGCCGCGACCTTTCTCGAAGGGACGTTACGGCTCATCAGTGCTTTCTCCAGTTCGGCGTTCTTTGATGTCCCAGTTGGCAGGCCCTTTCGTATTGTTGGCGGGCCAGAGCACGCTTGGGAGGATTTCCGGTCGCATAGACCACCGCGAGATTGTAGCGGGCCGCCGCGTAATTCGGGGACAGTTCCAGCGCTTTCTGCAGAGATCTCCGCACGCTCGGGGTTGCCCCTGCTGGCTGCGCGCGATCCCCAGGTAATTAAATGTCTCGGCATTGGTCGCATCACTCGCGGAATTCTCAAGGTACTTGGCCGCGGCCTCAAAGTGGTTTTGGTCAAATTCCGCAATGCCAAGCAGGTAGGAGCGTGCGTGGATCGGTTCGATCCAGCGCAACGGCTTGTGGAGACTATCATTGCCTCGGCCGGCTTGGCCGTCTTGAACTCGGCAGGATGCAATCCGCTGGAGCGCTTCGATCGCTCGCTTCGGCTCCCGCAGGCCTTCCCTCTTCTGGATCTCGAGTTTCGCTCAGTGCTCCAAAAGCCTCCGCAAACTGGCGCGTGCCAAGATGAAGGACCGCCAGTCGGTCCAGGGTGGAAACCAGGTCTGGATGGTCGCGCCCGACCGCTTTTTCCTGTGAAGGTAGGATGCGGCTCTGCGCCCGGATGAGAACGTCTGCGCCCGGTTCTGCGGACGAAGTCGGCGGTTTAGG
>CAWDOZ010000042.1:0-27014 GCA_963803935.1 uncultured Fibrobacterota bacterium
TGTAGTGCCAGCCGCCGCTGGTTTTCGGACTACGGAATCAAGGAAGCCGACATCCTCGGCCGAAGCCATTATGAGATCTTCCCCGATGTTCCCGAGCGGTGGAAGGAGATCCACCGCCGCTGCCTTGCCGGAGCCGTGGAGAGCTGCGCCGAGGATCCTTTTCCCCGGCAGGATGGCCGTATCGACTGGATAGACTGGGAGATACGGCCCTGGTACCGGAACGATGAAACGATCGGCGGAATCATTATCTTTTCGCAGAACGTGACCGAGCGGCGGCAGCTCATGGATGCCTTGCGGCAGAGCGAAGAGCGCTTCAGCCTTGCGCTCAAAAATGCGCCGGTCGCCGTCGCGGTGCAGGACCGGGACCTGCGCTTCCTCTGGTCTTATAACCCCCAATCCATCGCTCCCGAAGAGCTTCTCGGAAAAACGGATGCGGATATTTTCGCGCCGACCGATGCCGCGATCCTCGGCGCGCTCAAGCGCAAGGTGCTGGCAAGCGGGGTAGAGCTACGCGAGCAGCTCTGGGTGACCAGCAACGGCAAACGGATGTTCCTGGACCTGTTTCTCGAGCCGATCGATGACGCTGCCGGCCTCATCGCGGGGGTCGGGGTTGCCACGGTCGACTATACGCAGCTCAAGAATACCGAGGAGGCACTGCAGCGGATGGTCAAGCGTTTCGAGCTTCTGACCGACACCGCCTCCGAACTCCTGAGTGCCCGGGAACCGCAGGAGATCATCGAATCGCTCTGCCGCCGCGTCATGGAGCACCTCGATTGCCATGTTTTCTTCAACTTTCTTGTCGACAACCAGGCCGGCAAGCTCCGTCTCAACGCCTGCGCCGGGATTCCTGAGGCCGAAGCGGCGCGCATCGAATGGCTCGATTACGGCGTTGCGGTGTGCGGGTGCGCAGCGCAAGAGGGGTGCCGGATCGTTGCAGAGCACATCCCGGCCACGCCCGATCCGCGGACCGACCTCGTCAAGTCGTACGGTGTCAAGGCCTATGCCTGCCATCCGCTCAAGTCCGAATGCGGTGCGGTCATCGGTACGCTCTCCTTCGGCACGCGCAGCCGCGAGACCTTTTCCAACGACGACCTCTACCTCATGAAGGCGGTCGCGGACCGGGTAGCGACGGCGATGACCCGGCAGCGCACCGACCAGGAGCTCCGCAAGTATAACCGCATGCTCAAGGCGCTCAGCAAGAGCAGCCAGGCCATGACCAAGGTGAAGAACGAAGACCAATACCTGCAGGAGGTCTGCCGGATCGTGGTGGAAGACTGCGGCCATGCCCTGGTATGGGTCGGCTTTGCCGAGAACGATGAAGCCCGAACGGTTCGCCCGGCGGCGAGCGCGGGATTTGAAGGCGGGTATCTTGAAAACCTCAACATAACCTGGGACGAAACCGATCGCGGCCAGGGGCCTACCGGAACCGCCATCCGCACCGGAAAGGTCGGAATGTGCCGCAATATGGCCACCGATCCCGCCTTCCTTCCCTGGCGTGCCCAGGCTGCGAAACACGGGTTTTCCGCATCGATCGTCCTTCCGCTCATGGAGGGCACGAAAGCCTTCGGTGCCCTCACGATTTACTCCCGTGAGGTGGATCCATTTTCGGACGACGAGGTGCGGCTGCTTACCGAACTTGCCGACGACCTCGCCTCCGGCATCGTGACCATCCGGTCTGCAGCGGTCAGGGCCAGGGCCGAGCAGGCGCTCGGCGTGACCGCCGAAGAGCTCTCCCGGTCCAACAAGGACCTCGAGATGTTCGCCTATGCCGCCTCCCATGACCTTCAGGAACCGCTCCGGGCAGTGGCCGGATTCATGGGAATTATTAAAAAACAGTACGAAAATAAGCTCGATTCGGAAGGCAGGGAGTACATCGAGTACGCGGTCGAAGGGGCGGAGCGGATGCAGCGACTCATCCATGACCTGCTGACCTACTCGCGTGTGGGAACCCGCGGGACCGCCTTCAGGCCCTCCTCCGCCCGCGAAGCGCTCGATGCCGCTTTGTATAACCTGAGACTGTCTATAGAAGAGAGCGGGGCGGTGGTTACCTGTGACTCCCTTCCGGTCATAGCTGCCGACCGGACCCAGATGACGCAGGTTTTCCAGAACCTGATCGGCAATGCACTCAAGTTCCGCAGCGAGCGTACCCCGGCAATTGCCGTCTCGGCAATGCGTGAAAACGACAGCTGGGTTTTTCGCATCGAGGACAACGGCATCGGTATCGAGCCGCAGTATTTCGACCGGATTTTTATTATTTTTCAGCGACTGCATTCCCGTGAACAGTACGACGGCACCGGTATCGGACTCGCGGTGGTCAAGAAAATCATCGAGCGCCATTCCGGAAGAATATGGGTGGAGTCCACCTGCGGCAAGGGATCGACCTTTTACTTTTCCATTCCCGATAGAGGAGCAATGTATGAATACTCCGAATTCCCGACCGATTCAAATATTGCTGGTTGAAGACAGCCCGAGCGACGCCAAACTGACGCTTACGGCCCTGAAACTGGCAAAAGTCGCCAACGAAGTTTCCCATGTCACCGACGGGGTGGAGGCTATCGACTTCCTCCGGCGCAGCGGCAAATACGGCGAGGCTCCTCGTCCCGACCTCATCCTGCTCGACCTGAACCTGCCCCGGAAGGATGGCCGCGAGGTACTTGCCGAAATCAAGTTCGATTCCGAACTCAAGCTCATCCCGGTCGTCATCATGACCACCTCGCAGGCGGAACAGGATGTCATGCAGTCCTACCAGCTTCATGCCAATTGCTACATAACCAAACCTGTCAATTTCGACCGGTTCATGGAGGTGGTGAAATCAATTGAGAATTTCTGGCTGAGCGTTATAGTCCTGCCCTCCCGGATATGAACAGGCAGGACGAGTGCATCCACGGAGCCTGCACCGGGGTTAGCGGGCGAATTACAATTATTTCCTTACCGGTACAGATGGCAGGCTGCTTCGCGGTCCCCGCAGCCTGCTGCCGAGAGTTTTAAAGCATGAGGCCTGCCCATGAATGAACAAACGGTACATGTCCTGCTCGTTGAAGACAGCCCGACCGACGCCCGCCTCATCCAGCATGAGCTGCGCGAGGTACCGGGCTACGGGCTCGAAGTTGATGTGGCGTGCCGGCTCGAGGAGGCCGCGGCAAAACTGAAGCAGCAACAATGCGATATCGTCCTCCTTGACCTCGGGCTGCCCGACAGCATGGGGTTCGAAACATTCCTGAAAATCCAGCAGATCCTGCCGCGCATTCCGATCGTGGTCCTGACGGGTTCGGACGATGAGGCTGCGGGGGTCGAAGCGATCCGGCAGGGCGTACAGGACTACCTTGTCAAGGGCACGATCGACGGAAAAACCATTGCCCGGGCGATCCGGTATGCCATCGAACGCAAGCAGGCGGAGGCCGCGCTGCAGGCGAAGAACGACGAGCTTGCCATTGCAAACCGCGAGCTCGAAGCATTCTCCTTTTCCGTGGCGCACGATCTTCGCAATCCGCTCAATTCGATCATTGCATGCTGCTCGGTGCTCTCCTCGGAGGGGGAGTCGCACCTCGATGCCGATATGCAGACGGCTGTCAACCACATTACGGCAGCAGCCCGGCGCATGGCGCGCCTCATTGCCGACCTCATGGAGCTTTCCAAGATCACCCGCCGGGAGATGAGTAACGATTGTGTCAATTTGAGCGATATTGCGCGGAGCGTTATTGCCCAACTCCGCGATTATGATACCGGGAGGACTGCCGACATCGACATCGATCCCGATCTCACCGTCGAGGCCGACCCGGGCCTTGCCGTGATCCTCATGGAAAACCTCATCGGCAATGCGTGGAAGTATACCGCGCGGGCGGAGCGGGCCTGCATCCAGGTTGGGAGGACGGTAATTGACGGGAAGGCATTTTTCCACGTCCGGGATAACGGGGTGGGCTTCGACAATGCGCTAGCCGGGAGGCTCTTCAAGCCCTTCCAGCGGCTCCATTCCAGCAAGGAATTCGACGGGACCGGCATCGGGCTCGCCATTGTCAAAAGCATCATCGACAAACATGGGGGGAGTGTACATGCCGAGGGGGAAGTAGGGAAGGGTGCGACGGTGTATTTCCGGTTGGAACGATGATAAATCTCCCGATCGGGCGCTCGCCCGGGTATTGCCTCCTTCGTGACGGAAAGGATGAGTCGTGGATCGAGTTCCGGAATCCCGTTGCCGTCATCGAAGCGCGAAAGCTCCCGGACGTTATTCCCGCGCTCGGTGAAATCGATCGCCTGGTGCGGGAAAAATCCCTTCATGCAGCAGGATTCATCACCTACGAAGCCGGGCCGGCGTTCGATGACGCATTTCCCCGGAGAAGCTGCAAAGGATTGCCGCTTGTCTGGTTTGGACTTTATTCCACCCCGGTTCCGCTTTCGATTAACCCATCAATCTCATCCCAACCCGGCTATTTACCGGAGTGGAAGCCTTTCCTCAGCCGCGAAGACTATTATGCGAGCTTTGCAGAGGTCAAAGAGCTGCTGGCACGCGGGGAAACGTATCAGGTCAATTTCACCTTCCCCTTTTTTGCCCGGTTCAAAGGGGACCCGCTCTCGTATTTTCTTTCAATTGCGGGAATCGATCCACCCCCTCATGCGGGCTTTCTCGACATCGGGAGCCATGCGATAGCCTCCTTTTCACCGGAGTTGTTCTTCGAACACAAGGGGGAGTCCCTTGTCTCCCGTCCTATGAAGGGAACCTCGCCGCGCGGCCGCACTTCCGCTGACAACCTTGAACTCAGCGCACGCCTCCGTTCGAGCGAAAAGGAACGCGCTGAAAATATCATGATCGTTGATATGATCCGAAACGATATGGGAAAAATTGCGAACCGCGGTTCGGTTCGCGTTGATCGCCTTTTTGACATCGAGCGCTATCCCTCGGTCCTGCAGATGACCTCTACCGTTTCATGCACCACTCCGGCATCGTTTCCGGAAATCATGGGCGCGTTATTCCCCTGTGCCTCAATTACCGGCGCTCCCAAGAACAGCGCCATGAAAATCATTAACAGACTCGAAAAAATTCCAAGGAAAATCTATACCGGCGCCATAGGCCATATCCGGCCGGGAGAGGGAAGCCGGTTCAGCGTTGCAATCCGGACGGTTCTCATCGATACGGCAAACGGACAGGCCGAATACCATGTCGGCGGAGGGATCGTTGCCGATTCACGGGCCGAGGCGGAGTTCGAGGAGTGCCTGGTCAAAACGCTTGTTCTATCCTCCTGTACCCCTGAATTTTCATTAGTTGAAACCCTGTTATTGACCGAAGAGGGAGACCTCTTTCTGCTGGACTATCACCTGAAACGGCTTATGGATTCGGCACACTACTTTTCGTTCAAATGCGACGAAGCAAAAATCCGGGAATATTCGGCCGGCATTGCGGAGACCGTGCATCCTCCGGCCCGCATCAGGCTTCTTATGGATAGAAGGGGAGGCCTTTCTCATGAATTTTCCAGCCTGAAATCGGACAAGAGTCCCGTAGGCCTTATTATTGCAAAAGAGCCGGTCGATTCCGGAAACCCGTTTCTCTACCACAAGACAACTAATCGCACGATCCATGAGAAGGCCAAAGCTTCATTTCCCGGCCGGGGTGACGTAATCCTCTGGAACGAAAAGGGCGAGATTACCGAGACGACCATCGGCAATATCGTCGTTGAACTGAATGGCCGCCTGGTGACCCCGCCGGTTAAATGCGGTCTCCTGCCCGGGGTCTATCGTGCTTTCCTGCTGAAAACCGGCAAAATTGAAGAGCGAAGGATCGGCCTTGATGATTTAAAAGCATGCACGAAACTGTTCCGGATCAACTCGGTGCGGAAACAACAGGAGTGCCGGCTAAACGGCTCATTGAAAACATAGCTCGCTGTCTTCGTAGAAGCGACCCGCAGTCGCCCTTTGGTCTGGCCTTCAATTAAAATTGTTCTTCATCCTTAGGCATTTGATTTAAGCCCGTTTCCCTGCCATAGGCATAGGCACTTATAGTAATGATTGTTTGACTCGGTATCGGGCGCAGCGTAGTTTATGGTCATGCGGATTACGCCTTAAATTTTTCCGGCGTGAACCATCAGCCAACATTTACAACAGGAATCCCCGATGAGTCTCAACCGAAGGCAGTTTTTGAAAAATGCAGGAATCGGCAGTGCGGCACTGGTAGGCGGCGCAAGCCTTTTGAAGAGCGGCAGCGCCTTTGCCTGCTATCCGGCACCAACGACAAGCTACCTCTCCTTCATCGGGGCAACGTATGTGGGCGGCACACCCACCGGATCGACGCCGACGCCGTTTTCCTATACCGGGTCAAACGGCACTACCGGTCGCCGGGGGCTGGTTTATGATGTCATGAAGGCTTTCGATTCGTCGTCCCAACCGCTCAGCGCGGCAATTACCGCCGCAATAAGCGCGGGGAAAACCATCGTCCTGAAGGCGAACTGCTCGGGAACCGGGGCCAGCAATACCTATTCTGCGACCGGCTCCTCCACGCAGGTTAATTCGACCCATGTCGACGCGCTCCTCGGCGCCATCGACTATATCCGTTCGGTCAATGCCACGGTTCCCATTGTCGTTGCCGAAGCAGGCGGGGGAAACACCGGGCAGCTGTTCGGGATAAACAACTACGGCATCATTACCGGCTCCCCCAACAATCTGACCGGCATCACCTTTGTCGATTTGAACAATAACTATACGCTTACCGGCCTCACCACCACCAGCCCGTATTATACAAAGGGCGCCACCTCGACCTACGCGGCGGCTAAAAGTTACCTGTGGAAGTCGGATTTAAAATCGAGCATTGCCGTTACGGTCAGCCCCATCTGGCTCAGCAAAAATTACTTCATCATTTCCATCTGCAGGGCGAAGGTCCATAATTGCGAAGTCATCACCGGCGTCACGAAGAATTGCGCCATGGGCATGCCGCTTATCAGTTCCAGCGCGTGGCAGAGCGCCAACTCGAAAACGCTCATGCATGTCGTGGATAGCAGCGTTTCCGGAAACGTTGCCAACGAGGACCGGGACCTGGCGTGGAACATCTTCCAGAATACAACCCAGTATACGCTCTGCGGCCATCCCGATTTTGCGGTGCTCGATGCATGGGAAGGCGAGCAGGGCCAGGGTCCGGTAGCAGGAACTCCCATCCAGACCGGGTGTGCCGTTGCCGGGTACGATCACCTGGCGGTCGATCGCATAACGGCAAAACTGGTTGGCCTCTCGGATACGGCGGTCATGAACCAGACCGCGCCGCCGACAACCCCCTCGTATACCGATGCGCGGACCCTGGTATGGATGAGCAATGCAGGAATCGGCAATTATGACCTCGGTAAAATATCCTTTGTTAATAGCGGCACCACACTCTCGACTATTACCCCGTACATCGGGGGCTACTATTTAAAGAGCGCTTCGAGTACAGCCTGGACCGCGGCAAGCGCCTATACGATGAATACCCTGTATACCGGCTCTCCCTACTGGATGACGCAGTGGCTCAACGACTCGGTAAAGGTTCCTGACTCATCGGCCGACAGCAGCGTTTATACCTTCCCGCCGTTACCGGCTGCCGTTCTGCATGGCGCGAAGCCCTGCATGTCCATCCAGGCGAACCAGCATATGGACGCCATAGCTCGCGGCAACGACATCCATATCGATCTTTTCCTGCCGGCAAGCGCTCCGGTCCGGCTCGGCATCTTCAATTTGAAGGGCCAGGAAGTGAAGCACCTTGCAACCGAGTACCTTGCCAACGGCCGGTACGCGATCGACTGGAATTGCCGGGATGATGCCGGGTCACAGGTGCCGAACGGCAGTTACCTGATCAAGCTGACAACCGATAGGCATGAGATGTGCGATAAGGTGACCCTGATACGGTAATTTGGGATCCAAAAGCGAAGGCAAATTCAAAATCTAATTCTTTTGGATGGCTGAGCCGGAATCCAAAAGAATAAGAAAATTCAAATTCATTTGGATGGCTGAGCCGGGTCACCCGCCCGATGTGGGAGTGCTTCATAATAGGCCCCCTGCGGCGGGGACCCACAAGCCTCTGCGAAAAAAAAAGAAATCCCACTTGCAGATCGTTGATGCAATCGGCAAATTAATAAGCATAATATATTTAAATTGAGTCAGTTACATATATCAAGTAATTCAATACATTAATTACTCTGGTTATTGTTTTCGCCTATTTTTTCTACCTAAGGAAGGGGTGTGCCTGAAGACGCGTGCCCTTCGCGGCTTCAGGCCAGGGGGAACCATTATTTAATGGTTCCCCTACCTGAACAGCAACCCAATTTATCCTCATCCCTCATCCTATCCATTCACATATTTTATCACCTGAAAATTTAATCAGCCCTTCAAACATATGTATTTATTATATTATTCGATCCTTTTCCAAGGAGGATTTGCGTGAAGGTACGGTGCTGCTTTAATGCAAAGTTAAGAAATGTTGCTGTTGTGCTTGTAACCGTATGGTCAGCCGGGTATGGAGCTGCATTTTTTTCAGATCAGGGAAGCAGTGAAATAGGAGGGAGCATTGCCGTAAGCAGTGCAAGCACCAGCGGCGTGAGCGGTTCCGCGACTACCCTGCAGCTTACCCCGGTAATTAATTTTTTTCCTGCGCGTTATTTTCTGGTTGGCCCTGCTATTCAGTATCAGGGGCAATGGGCATATGGCTCTTCCCAGACCCAGCTCAATCTGGGTATCAACCTCGGCATTGTGTACCCGATCAATAACAGTAAAGCCCTGTTTTACCTGACTTCAGGAGTCCAATATGTGGATTTTGCAAGCTACAGTGAAACCGGGTATTCCATTCCTATAAATATTGGATGGAAAATTCCCATTTATAACCACCTCTGCATCAGTTTCGGCCCATCGGTTTCCTTTACAACGGTCTCTGGCTCATCGGAGCCATATGAAGCGGCTTCCTCGCAAACAATAACGATGTTTCAGTTCTTGATTGGATTTTCCGGATTGCTGTATTAGTATAAATTGAAAAAAAACTTAACCGTTTATGCCAGGGGCGGCATGCGGTCGCCCACTACATAAACAAGGTTTTCTTAGATTTCCCCTATTTTTTCTACCTGATGTGAGCGTTGCGGGAGGGGTGTGCCTGAGGGCCCGTGCCTTTCCCGGCTTCAGGCCAGGGGCTGGTACAATTAAAACTAATAATACTCCGTCCATTTTCCCTTTTGGGGAAAATGGATAACCCGCGAAGCGAGGTTTCCCCACCAAAGGCTGGGACAATATCAAAGGCATTATTATCAGGGATCATCAGGCAAATATTTCCCCTCCCACGGAATTTTCCTCACCTCTCCCTCTTTAATCTCATAGTCCTTCCATCCTTCTATCTTGCAAAATTTCAAGGTGATAGAACTCTTCCTGCCCCAATGGCACAGGTTATGCTCAACAGCCTTCTGCCGATACTGTCTAAACTTTCCATTCAGGGGATTGCATGGTCAGAGGAATTGATATCGCATCGCAGGGCATGATCCCGCTGATGGATAAGCAGGACCAGATTGCCAACAACCTTGCGAATATGAATACAACCGGCTATAAGGCGAGTGGTCTCTTTTTGAAGACCTATCAGAAGTATCTTGAAAACGACCAGCAGCAGCCCGATGCCGTCAGCTCAATCAAGGCTGATGCGGTGAATATCGACTACTCCGAGGGGCCGATGGTCCAGACCGGTTCGCCGCTCGATCTGAGCATCAAGGGAAGCGGCTTCTTCACGGTCATGACCGCAGATGGCCCGGAATACACGAGGAACGGAAATTTTTCCCTCGATCCGCAGGGGCAGATCGTTACCTCCGACGGATCGAAAGTCCTCGGGAAGGGCGGTTTTCTGCAGGTCGATCCGCGATATCCTGTTGCGGTGAACGAAAACGGCGAGGTGGTCCAGCAGGGTCAGGTCAGGGGAATGCTGCGCATTGCCGACTTCCCGAAGCCCTATGCGATGAGCCGCTGCGGTGAGAGCCGTTTCAAGCCGGTAGACGAAACTGCGCCGGAACAGGCCTCGGGCGGGTATGTCGTCAAGGAGGGATATCTTGAAACCTCCAATGTCAGTGCGGTTCGCAACATGGTTGAGATGATCTCGTCATACAGAAATTTCGAAGCCGATCAAAAAGCGGTGCAGGCGCAGGACCAGACGCTTGAAATGGCGGTAACCCAGGTCGGGAGACTATCATAATATCTAACTTTCAGGCTTTTTTTTAAAATTCAAACATTTAAAGGACAAATTCCCATGATCCAATCCCTGATGACCGCCGCAACCGGGATGAACGCCCAACAGCTCACCATGGATACGATATCAAACAACCTTTCCAACGTGAACACGACCGGGTTCAAAGATCAGACCGCGCAGTTCCAGGACCTGATCTACCAGGCTCTCCGCGAGCCGGGAACCCTTAACGAGGATGGTGCGCTCCCTCCGGCAGGCATTGAAACCGGCCTCGGGGTTAAAGCCTCCTCTACGTCACGAAACTTTTCCGAGGGGCCGCTGACCCAGACCGATAATCCGCTCGACTGTGCAATCCAGGGCGACGGAATGTTCCAGGTAACGATGCCCGACGGCACCATCGGCTATTCCCGGGACGGTTCTTTCCAGCTTTCGAGCACCGGGGCCATTACCAATGCCTCGGGGTATTTGCTGTCGCCGCAGATCACGGTTCCCCAGGGTGCGCAGAACCTGACCATTGCGACCAACGGCACGGTTTCGGTAACGCTTCCCGGGCAATCCACCTCGACACAAATCGGTAATCTCCAGCTGGCCCGTTTCGTGAACCCGGGCGGACTTAAATCTCTTGGAGGAAACCTGTTTGCAGAAACCGATGCGTCGGGAACGCCGATGATCGGCCAGCCGGGGCAGAATGGCGCCGGAACGGTCGAGCAGAACTATGTAGAAGGTTCCAACGTGCAGGTCGTCCAGGAGATGGTAAACATGATTACCGCCCAGCGAGCCTATGAGCTCATTTCAAAGGCTATTTCATCGGCCGATGAGATGCTCCAGACGGCGAACAACATGAAGAGCGTATAAAATGCTTCGCCTTATTCGATTGATTGCCCTTCTGGAAATAGCGGTTACGGCGGCGGTTGCACCGACGTTCGGGCGACAGGCCGTGTCGCTGCGGTTCCGCGATTCGGTTACCGTGAGGGACACGGTCATCCGTCTTGGCGATATCGCCGATATCTCCGCAGAAAGCGCCGGCCTGAGAGAAAGGCTGATGCTAACTATCGTGGGTGAATCGGCACCTGCGGGTTTTTTGCGCAGGGTGCAGACGGCAGATCTATTAATGTTCAGGTTGAAGCCTATGTTTAAAGACATTGAATTTAATGGCAATAGCAATATGAAAATAAAAGTCGCAACGCACGGAATTCTCAGGAGGGCCGGGGATTTTGATAGCGTGGTTACCGATTATTTAATCCGGCAGTCCGGGTGGAAAAGCGGACAGTTCAGCGTTGCCATTCAAAACGGATCAAAGACCTTCTACACCTATGAAGGGCCTTTGGAAATCGGGGTGGAAGGCTTGCGCTCCCCACTGCCGCGGGGCCTCAAAGCCCTGCAGCTCATGGTAACACAGTTCGGCAGGGTGATGAGGATTCCGTTGGAATGCAGGATTTCAGTAAGCGCGCCGGTGGTGGTCGCGGTTAAGGCAATCCCGCATCAAAAAGTTATTGGAGCAAATGATCTTGAACTCCGCATCCAGGACCTTACCGACTTCCCCGGGGCCCCGTACTTTTCGCTGTCCGAGGCGATAGGAAAGCGGGCTGTGCAGGACATTGCCTCCGGTGGAATAGTTACTGACCGGGTAACCGAAATTGTGCCGGTCGTCCAGAAGGGCGATCAGATGAGCATTGAGGTGGTCAGGGGTGATGCCCGTGTTTCAGTTATGGCGGTTGCCCGCGAAAACGGCAGTGAAGGCCAGATGATCTGGGTTGAAAATTCAATGACGCACCGGCTGGTCCGGGTAACCGTAAAAAGCGCCGGATACGGCGTATTACTGTGAGGAGAAACATAATGTATAAGATTATATGTTCAGCACTAACTGCATTATCAGCAATGAGTTGCATCAGCTATTCAGCGAGCGTTCCAAATATTTATTCCGATCAGCGCGCGCTTCGCGTGGATGACATTCTGACCATCGAGATCAATGAAAACGCCACCGCACAGGACCAGAGCCAGACCAATACCGATAAGTCGAACAGCTACAATCTCGGGATGGGCGGCGGAACCGGACTCCTGAAAATCCTCCCGAATTTCGGGGCCAGTTCCTCGAATCAGGTCGCCTATTCCGGAGCGGGAAGCACCTCGCGCCAGGGAACCTTAACGGCAACCATTTCCGCCCGCGTGGTGAAGGTGTTGGACAACGGCAACCTGCAGATCGAGGGGAGCAAGGTTGTAGAGATCAATGAGGAGAAAGAGACTATAAAGGTGAGCGGTATCGTGCGTCCGCAGGATATCCTGCAGAACAACATCGTTCCTTCCTGCAACATCGCGGATGCGCAGATAACGTATACGGGAAAGGGAGTGGCTACGACCGGGCAGCGGCCGGGATTCCTGGCGAGGGCTTTTAATTGGCTATTTTAATAATGAATTCAAATGCTTTTGAATGGCTGAGCCGGAATCCAAAAGCAGGAAAAAAATCTAATGCTTTTGGATGGCTGAGCCGGGTCACCCGCACGATGTGGGAGTGCTTCATAACAGGCACCCTGCGGCGGGGACCCACAAGCCTCTGCGAAAAGAATTTAAAATCAGCAATGTTGCAATGAGCGAGACGATTTCAGCAACAAAGACTAAACAGCAAATTCACCTCTCCTGTGGGAGAGGTCCGGCCGCTTTGGGACGGGGTGAGGTCAAACGGCTAATAACAATTCAAATCCCAATGAAATGAAAAATCATATGAAAAAAATCTTACATCCCTCGTTCTTTTTCTTAATGGTAACCTGCCTCGCTGTCTTCGGCCAGGAAGGTGTCCGGATCAAGGACGTCGCGAACATAAGCGGCATGGAGGACGTGCAGCTCTTCGGCTACGGGCTGGTTATGGGCCTCGACAATACCGGCGATGAGAACCAGACCATTTTCACCCAGCAGACCGTCATCAATATGCTGAAGAATGTCGGCGTCACCATTCCCAACCAGATGCTCTACATGCGTAACGTGGCTGCGGTGATGGTCATCGGCACCCTCGCACCCTACAAGCGGAAAGGGACGAAATTCGACGTCATCGTTTCGTCCATGGGGGATGCAACGAGCCTCGACGGCGGAGCTCTGGTTCTGACTCCGCTCCAGGGACCCGACGGCGCGATCTATGCCTCGGCGCAGGGTCCGCTATCGCTCGACGGGAATAATTTCCGGGAGACCAAACAGTTCCGTATCGGCAACCATCATTCGCTGACCGGGCGCATCCCGGACGGGGCCATTGTGCAACGGGAGTATGCCTTCAACCTGCTCAATGGAAACGACCTCTCACTTTCGCTCTGCAACCCGGATTTCTCCTCCGCGGTATCCATGGCAAAATCGATCAATACGGCCTTTCCGCCGCTTGTTGCCGGGGGAGCACCGATCGCCCAGGCAGTCGATGCTGCCACCGTATCGATTAATTATCCCTCCATTGCGCAGAGTCCTGCACTGGCGGGCGCCGGGATGGTGGGATTTATCGCCAGGATCGAAAATCTTACCTTCGAAGTCTCTTCTCAGGCCAAGGTCGTCGTGAACGAGAGGACCGGAACCATCGTTGCAGGCGGTGCAGTGAGGATCTCGCAGGTGGCGGTAAGCCATGGAGGAATCAAGGTCGAGATCACCTCCGCGCCGCAGGAGGTCGAGCCTCACCCCTTCGTCATGGGCGAACAGAATATGACCGGTTCCCCGGAACTGGTTACCGAGAAAAAAGCCCCGGAAATGCTGGTGCTCGGCGCCACGACCACGGTGTCGGATCTCGCCCAGGCGCTCAATTCGCTCGGCGTTGCACCGCAGGATGTTATCGCGATACTCCAGGCAATTAAAGAAGCGGGAGCGTTGCAAGCACAATTAGTGATTTTATAAAAAAGTCAACACTGGTACTAAGCCTGCAGATTGAACCCCTGAAAAACGCTGTTTCCTTACTCAAATCATACATATAACATAATAAAATTATGTAAGTTATATAAATAATATAATCAAATACATAAGGGCCATAGTTCATGAATTTCCGTCATATTTTTTCTACCAAATAGGAGCGTTGCGGGGGAGCAAGAACGCCTGCTGAGCGTAGCGAGGCAGGCATCGTCTCGCACCTCCGCAGAAAGGGGTGTGCCTGAAGACGCGTGTCTTTCGCGGCTTCAGGCCAGGGGGAACCGCTTGGGCGGTTCCCCCACCTAAGGCTTTGAATTAAATCTTTATAAGTTTGATAAGCTCCCCATCCATCCCTTCCACTTCCGCAATATTACTGTGACCATCTTTCCCTTTTATAATCGTAAATAGCCGTTGTTCTTTTCTTATCAAAGCAGGTAGCTCCTTCTCTAAATTGCTCAAGGCTCCGCTCTTCCTTAAATTGCTCAATCGCGCCAACCGGAATGCCGTCACCATCGTTGCCGTAGATAATGACCCGTTCCACGGGTACAACCCCGATCCGCAGCACCTCCGGGCCCATAGCCTGTCGAACACCTTTAAATCTGTAAAGCCGGGCAATCCGGGTACCGGGTAGAACGGCGACAGCCCGATGAGGGTCGGCTTATCGGCCAGATAATTGAGCGCTTCCGCGACCGTTTGAAGGGTATCCTCCCTGAAGCCGCAGATGACATAGGTCACGCTCGGGATGTTTCTGTCGGCAAGCATGGCCAGCACCTTTTCATAGCGGTCGAGGTCGAGGCTGCGATGCCGGTTTCGCAGAATGGCGGGATTCGTCGAGGCGAGTGAGAGGTTGAATTTGCGCATACCGTTATCGATGAGCCAGGCGCAGAGGTCGGGGGTGAGCAGCGTATAGTCCAGCCCGTTTTCGGCGATGAATTCGACGTTCGGAATATGCTTTCGGAAGAGGGAAATAATGGATTTAAAGAGCGGTTCGTCGCAGAGCAGGTTGTCATCTTCGATGTTGATGACAACACGCTTGCCGGATTGCGCAAATTCGGATGCCCTGATTTTAAGAAGCTCCTCGACCTGCAAGATCGGAACCGCCCGCAGCTTCTTGCCGAAAAGCAGGCTGCTTGAACAGAAATCGCACCGCTTCGGGCAGCCCCGGGCCAGGGAGGTTGTGAAGGTCACGGCTCGGGAGGACTCTGCAGTTTTGACGAACGGGAGGAGCATCATCCCGGCAGCGGCATGGTGGGGGAGTGGAGAGGGCTGCATTGAGCCATCCGAAGTTGTCGGAAAGCCATTCGGCCCTATAAAGCGCATGCCGGGAACGCGATTCCAATTCGGTTCCGGTTTTGACAGTTCCTCGATAAACTGCGGCAGGCATGATTCCGCTTCGCCCTGCAGGACATAATCGAAAGCTGCATTTTTCAGGAAATAATCAGGGTATACACTCGCCCCGGCGCCGCCGATGGCGATCGGCATGGCGGGCAGGGCTTTCTTGATAGCTGCCGCAAGCGCAAGGGCATCATCGCCATAGCAGAAGGCAAAGAGGGAGAAGATGCAGATATCCGGACTTAAAGTCGCGATAGTTTCGGCGCACTGGTCGAATGATGGCCCGAACCGGCGGTAGTGCGTGAAGAAGGAGAGCCCGCCGGTCTCGTTTTCAATTATAAAAGGCTTCAGGTGAGCGAGCTCGGGAGGAAGATCTATCACGGTGCCCTTGACGTTCATGAGCGGGAAGTTGAGAATGGCAGTCTCGATGCCGGAGCGTTCGAGGAGCTGTGCAACGATGGAGCCGCCGAGTGAGGAGAATCGGTGCCGGGTGAAATAGAAGTCGGAGAGGGGAGGGATTATAATCGCGGCGGATTTAAGCATCATCATAATAAATTAAGTCACTGCTTGGGTGGGGAGAATCGAGCTTAAATCAAAGGCCTTTGGTGGGGGAACCGAGCTTAAATCAAAGGCCCTTGGTGGGGAAACCGCTATGGCGGTTTCCCCTCGTCGGAGCCGCGCAAAGCCGCGTCTCCGACTCACCCCTTCCTGCGGAGGTACGAGACGATGCCTGCCTCGCTATGCTCAGCAGGCGTTCTCGTTCCTCCGCAACGCCTCTATTAGGTAGAAAACAGAATAAAAACAAGATTTCCGGCAATGTCGATTGCGCATTGTCTATCCCCTCCCCTGAGGGGGAGGGGTGGCGCGTTTCGCGCCGGGGTGAGGTCAAAACGCCATTTCCCTCCGCAACACCCTCTTTCAGGGTAGAAAAATCATAAACGACAACAGCTTCTTGTTAATCCCCCTTTGTCCCCCTTAGAAAGGGGGCGTCGAAGGCGGGGGATATTTGCAGGGGCAACCCTATGTGGTTGCCCTGGATTGATGGGTCCATAGGGGCACGGCGTGCCGTGCCCTCATAGGTCGTGCAAATTCAAAAGCACCTGGATCGGAGATCCAGGCCACACGGATTTAAAAAAGTAACAAGATGCAAGTCACAAGTTAAAAGTGAAAAACAGGAGGCGCGAATAGCCTTTCCCTGTTTTTTCTACCACAGAAGAGAGCGTTGCGGGAGGGGGAAGGCGTTTGCCAATTGTTTGGAATTTATTGCTTTTTTAACATACCTCTCTAATAGGAGAGGTCCGGCCGCTTTGGGCCGGGGTGAGGTTCCCCCTTCCGCAGGAAGGGGTGTGCCAAAGACCCCGCAGCCCGGCTTTGCGGGCGCGGAGGCTTTGGCCAGGGGGAACCATTGCAAATGGTTCCCCCACCAAAGGCTGCTATATTACTTATTACGATGCAATTCCCGCCAACTGCTTCAACGCCTTATACCGTTCCATATTCACCTTCGACGCATATTCAATGAGCTGCTTCGAAAGTTCCGGGTTCGACCGCTGGAGCATCTTATACCGGTTCTCAAAGGAAATGTAGTCGGCAAGCGGCAGCGTCGGATCCCTGGAGTCGAGCTGCAGCGGATTCTTGCCCGCAGCGGCCAGGTCGGGATTGAACCGGTAGAGCGGCCAGTGACCTGATTCCACGGCCTTCTTCTGCTGGTCGTTCCCGCTGATCATATCGAACCCCTGATTGATGCAATGCGAGTAGGCAAGAATGATCGAAGGGCCGTTGTACTGCTCGGCCTCGATGAACGCCTTGACTGTCTGCGCGTTGTTCGCACCGAGCGCGACCTTGGCGACGTAGACGTAGCCGTAACTCATGGCGATCATCCCCATGTCCTTCTTGACCGTCGGCTTTCCGCCCGCCGCAAACTTCGCAACCGCGCCCATGGGCGTGGATTTGGAAGCCTGCCCGCCGGTATTCGAATACACCTCGGTATCGAGAACGAGAATGTTGACGTTCTTACCGGATGCGAGCACATGGTCAAGTCCGCCGTAACCGATATCGTACGCCCACCCGTCGCCGCCGACTCCCCAGACCGACTTCTTCACCAGGTAATCGATGACCGTCGCGAGTTGTTTGCAGGCGGGGCTCGAACATTTCACCAGCTCTGCCCTGGCCAGGTCGATCTTCCGGCGCTGCGCCTCGACGGCCTCGATGGTCGACTGGTCGGCATTGACAATTTCGCCGAGCATGTTCTTGAGTTCTGCGGCGGTGGTTATATCCGCGCTTATCTTGGCAACGAGCTCGTGCGCGAATTCCGTAAACTTATCCACGGCAAGGCGCATGCCGAAGGCGACCTCGGCATTGTCTTCGAAGAGCGAGTTGTTCCAGGCCGGACCCCGCCCGTCGGCACGGGTCGTGTAGGGGGTCGTCGGCAGGTTTCCGCCGTAAATCGAGGAGCATCCCGTGGCGTTCGCAATGAGTGCGCGGTCGCCGAAAAGCTGGGAGAGCAGCTTGACATACGGAGTCTCGCCGCAGCCGGAGCAGGCGCCGCTGAATTCGAAGAGCGGGCGGATGAACTGGCTCCCCTTGACGGTAATGGGATTGAAGAACTTCGGCGCCGTATCCGGCAGCCGGAGGAAAAACGACCAGTTTGCGGCTTCAGCCTCGCGCAGCGGAGTCTGCGGATGCATGGAGATCGCACCCTTTTCGCGCGCCGGGCAGTACTGGACGCATACGCCGCAGCCGGTACAATCCTCGGGCGCGACCTGCATCGTGTACTTGAGGCCGACAAGCTCCTTGCCCTTCGCATCGGTGGACTTGAAGGTCGGCGGCGCATCCTTCAGCAGGGCGGCGTCGTAGGCCTTGGGCCTGATGACCGCATGCGGGCAGATGAGCGAGCAGCGGTGGCACTGGATGCAGGTTTCCGGATTCCAGACCGGAATCGTGACCGCAATGTTGCGTTTTTCGTACTGGGTGGTGCCCGATGGCCAGACGCCGTCGATCGGCATCTTTGAGACCGGGACCTGGTCGCCCTCCTGGCGGAGGATCGCGGCCGTCACATTCTTGACAAACTTGGGCGCATCGTCCGGGACCGCCTTGATCGGCTCGATGGGGTTGGTCGGCGCAGCGGGTACCTTCACCTCATAGATACCGGCAAGCCCTTGTTCGATCGAGGCGATATTCTTCGCAACGATGGCCTCGCCCTTCTTACCGTAGGTCTTCTGGATCGCATGTTTGATTGAATCGATAGCGAGATTCTCGTCGATGATCCTCGAAATCTTGAAGAAGGCCGTCTGCATGATCGTGTTGATGCGCGGGCCGAGCCCGATGTTCTGGGCGATCCCGATTGCGTCGACGACAAAAAACTTGAGCTTTTTGTCGATGATCTGCTTCTGAACCCGTCCCGGCAGCTTGGACCAGACCGTTCCGGCGTCAAACTCGGAGGTCAGGAGAAAGGTACCGCCGTCCTGCAGGTTTTCGAGCATGTTGTACTTCTCGATGAAGGAGAAGTTGTGGCAGGCGAGGAAATTCGCTCGGGTAATGAGGTACGGGCGGCGGATAGCCTTCTTGCCGAACCGGAGGTGGGAGACGGTGATCGTACCCGCCTTCTTTGAATCGTAAACAAAGTAGCCCTGCGTCTGGTTATCGGTTTCTTCGGAAATGATCTTGATGCTGTTCTTGTTCGCACTTACCGTGCCGTCGGATCCGAGCCCGTAAAAAAGCGCCCGGAAGACATCGTCGTGCTCGACCGAGAAGGAACGGTCGAAGGAGAGCGAGGTGTTTCCCACGTCGTCGTTGATGCCGACCACAAAATGATTTTTCGGTGCCGGCTTATCGAGTTCGTCGTAGACCGCTTTGACCATTGCCGGGGTGAACTCGTAGGAGCCCAGGCCGTACCGGCCGCCGAGGATGACCGGGTAGCTTGCGAAGTGGGTCTCCCGCTTCTGCATCTCTTCGCCAATCGCCGTGCGGACATCTTCGTACAGCGGTTCGCCGAGGGATCCGGGTTCCTTGGTACGATCGAGGACCGCTATTTTCTTGACGCTCGCCGGAATAGCCTTGACAAAAGCATGCGCGTCGAAGGGCCGGTAGAGCCGCACCTTGATGACGCCGACTTTGGCGCCCTGTGCGTTGAGGTACTTGACGGTTTCATGGACCGTGTCGCAGCCCGAGCCCATGAGAATAATGACCTTATCGGCATCCGGCGCGCCGACGTAGTCGAACAGGTGGTACTGCCGGCCGGTGATTTTGGCGAAATTATCCATGTACTCCTGGACAATGGCGGGACATTTCGTGTAATACGGATTGACCGTTTCGCGTCCCTGGAAGTAAACGTCGGGGTTCTGTGCCGTTCCCCGGATGGCGGGATGATCGGGCGACATTGCGCGCTGCCGGTGCTCGTGCACCAGGTTCAAATCGATCATTGCAGCCATATCTTCCCGGGTCAGTTCTTCGATCTTCTGGAGCTCGTGCGAGGTGCGGAAACCGTCGAAGAAATGGAGGAAGGGAAGACGCGCGGCAAGCGTTGCGCCCTGTGAAATTAGTGCCATGTCCATCGCTTCCTGTACCGACGACGAGGCAATGAGCGAGAAGCCGGTCTGACGGACGGCCATGACGTCGCTGTGGTCGCCGAAAATGGAGAGTCCCTGGCAGGCGAGGGAGCGGGCGGAAACATGGAAAACGGTCGGCGTCAGTTCACCGGCAATTTTGAACATGTTCGGGATCATGAGCAACAGACCCTGGGAGGCGGTGAAAGTCGTGGTAAGAGCCCCTCCGGTCAGTGCGCCATGCACGGCTCCGGAGGCGCCGCCTTCGGACTGAAGCTCGGCAACGAGGGGAATCGTGCCCCAGATGTTTTTCTCCCCGGCGGCGCTTTTTTCATCGGAAATTTCGCCCATGGGGGAGGACGGGGTAATCGGGTAGATTGCAATTACTTCGTTGACGGCGTGGGCTACATGCGCCACTGCCGAGTTACCGTCGTGCGGTACCATCGAACGTGCCATTATGTACTCCTCTATTTTAATGTAAGGGGTGGACTTTCAGGATCAGGAAAACATCATAAAATACATGATTTCTCGACTTGAATTCAACGGCCGGCCCTGCCGTTATCCCGCTCTTCAGGCGATCAGGGCGATCATATCGCGGACCGCCCGGTCGATGCCGACCAGCGCTGCCCTGCCCATGATCGAATGGCCGATATTGAGCTCCTCCACATGTTCTATCCGCGCGACCGGCGTCACGTTACGGTAATCAAGGCCATGACCGGCATTTACCCGCAAACCGAGCTTTGAGGCAGCCTGGGCCATTTCTCGCAAGGCCGAAAGCTCCCCATCCCGCGCCTTTTCGGTGGTAATATTGGAATAATAGCCGGTGTGGAGTTCGACATGGGTCGCCCCGACGCGAGCCGAGGCCTTGATCTGTTCGATGTTCGGGGCGATAAAGGTGCTGACCGGGATGCCGCGCTTTCGCAGCTTTTCAATTCGCGGCGCCAGTTCCTTCTCGATCTCATGCACGGCAAGCCCGCCTTCGGTCGTTTTTTCTTCGCGTTTTTCCGGGACGAGCGTTACCATCCCCGGGACAATGTCGAGCGCTATCGCCACCATTTCGGGCGTACATGCCATTTCGAGGTTGAGGTGGGTTGTCACGACCTCCTTGAGCAGCCTGATGTCGCGATCCTGGATGTGGCGACGGTCTTCGCGAAGGTGGGCCGTTATCCCGAGGGCTCCGGCGATTTCGCCGAGTATGGCCGCAGCGATGGGATCGGGCTCCTTCCCGCCCCGCGCCTGCCGGATTGTTGCTATATGATCGATATTGAGTCCAAGCGTTGCCATGGGTCGCTCCTTATATTACCGCATTTCAGAGGTGGTGTCAAACAGCTGCGATACCAACGCAAGCTTGATGCCGCTATGCTCGAACAGGGGAATCTCGTGCCTGAGCGCCTGAAGGAGGTCATCGGAGGCCTTCGCCGAAACAATGATCTTCCCCCGCTTCCTCGCCTCAAGGGCATAGTGAACGAGCTGTTCCTGCACACCGGGAGCATGCACTGCGGGCGCATGGACCGCATGACGGGATTGGGCCCGATTGGGTACCCGGATACGGGGGGCCCCGCCGCTGTCGATTACCCCCTGAACGGTTGCATAGGGCAGGGCAAAACTATCGGAAAGGGATGCGGCGACACTCTTATGTGTTATGCCCTGTTCAAGAAAATAAACATGGCGTTTTTTCATTTCTGCAAAAACGATGGACATGACCCGGGAGTCTTCCAGCGCGCGCGTACCGCCAAAATTGCTGAATCCTGCGAAGCCGGGAACCATGGCCATTGAGCCGTGCATGAGCGAGCGCAGCTTATCATCGGGGTAATGGATCATTATGCGCAGCTTCCTGAACTCGTCATGCGATTTGATCGACGGCTCCAGGGGAAGGAGCAGGACAACCTCCTTTTTCCCACCTCCTGCTATCTGCTTCACCTGCAGTTTTGCGGCGGCCGTCGGTGCAAGCGCAATTGTTAAAGGCGCCGGCAGGGAGAAAAGCTCGCTGTCGATCTCGCCGTCGGCGGGCCCGATATCCGTAATGACAAGGGCCATTTCCGCCGCGGAGCTGGCGAAGCGCGGAGCGCGATTGACGGTCAGCTCTATTGTCGGAAGGCCGGGGACGGAGCTGACAAAAACGACTTCGCACCGCTGTCCGCCCGCCTGGCAGAAGCAGTCGTCCACATGGTAAGCGGAGCCCGCAACCGGGGCGGAAAGGCGGTAGAGAACGACGGCCATCGGCTCTCCCTGCGGAATCGCCGCATGGATCTCGAAGAGACTGTCCGAAGGATAAAACTTGCAAAAGACCGCGGAGTCGGGAACATCGAGCCGGTGGAGCCGGACACGTATTGTATCTTCCAGAAAAGAATCGGCGGAAATCGCATGGGCCGTCCTTTTCGGGACAGCGAGACGGTGCAGTGATCTTACCACCCTCCGGTAGTTACCGGAGGTAAAGAAAAACGCTACAGCGATGCAGGTAACCACAGCTATGATAATCGGGATGAGCCGGCGAGGGCGGGATTTTTTCTGGCGTCGACGGGATGGCGGCATGGGCGGCCATAAAAATACCAGTTACTTCCCCTCACTGCAAGAAGGGGCGGAAGAAGAGCGCGATGGCAACCGATAGCGCGCCAATCTCTGCAGGAGTGCTTCTCGGACCCACCGCTTCCGGCAAGTCCGCCGTCGCCATGATGCTGGCCGGCATGATGCCCTGTGAAATAATCTCCTGCGATTCGCGGCAGATCTACCGCCGGCTGGACATTGGAACCGCGAAGCCATCCCCCGGGGAGCTCGAACGGGTTCCTCACCGGCTGATCGATATCCGCGACCCCTCCGAGTCCTATTCGGTTTCGGCATGGGTTCATGATGCCCTGGAGGCGATTCGTGCCTGTGCGCTCGCGGGACGCTTCCCGCTCATCGTCGGCGGGACCGGCCTCTATTTCAGGAGCCTGCAGCAGGGGATAGGTCCGCAGGTCGACTCCGACCCGGCGCTCCGGGAGTCCTTGATGAAGCGCGCCGCCGATGAGGGAAGCGCCGTGCTGCACCGGGAGCTCGCCGAAGCGGACCCCGAGGCTGCCCGGTCGATCCACGAGAACGATATTCAGCGGATCGTTCGCGCCCTGGCGGTATTCCGCCAGACCGGAATACCCATTTCAAAGTTTCGACGGGAGGGGGCGCCGCCGGAGGGATTGCACTTCAAGGTCGCGATCTCGCTCCCCCCGAGGCCGCTGCTTTACGAAAGAATCAATCGCCGGACCGATGAGATGTTCCGGAGCGGGCTATGGGAGGAGTTCTGCTCGCTGCGGGCATCGGGTTACGGCGAAACCGCGCCCGGCATGCGGTGCCTCGGGTATGGGGAGCTCTTTGCGGTTGAACGGGGAGAGTGTTCCCTCGAAGCGGCAGCGGACCGGATAAAAATGAATACCCGTCGCTACGCAAAGCGGCAATTTACCTGGTTCAGGGCGCAGACCGCCGATGCCGTTTTCGGCGATGAAAAACCCGAAGCAATTGCCGACCGGGTCCGGAAACTGTTTCGGCTCCGGTAGAGCCGGCGAGACAATTCCTCCGCGCACCGCCTCAAGCGTGCAATGTGAACATTTGCTCCCGCAGAGGCAGAATAGTATTATTAAGGCTACAGGGGGCAAATCGATTTTGCCGCGTTCACCCGAAATCGGCGTGGACACCCGGGAGCCCGGTGGACCGACTGCCGTACTCTCTCGACGAGACGCACCGGTGCCGCAGCCTGCCGCATACCGAACGAAGTGAACTCTTCGTCGTTTCAGTCGAACCGATTGCAGTATGCGGGCCGCAACCCGGCCCTGAATAAATTCCGGATGCTATTTCCGACTGTTACAGACCGCAAAGGCGCAGCCGATTGCCCTGCAGGTTTATTATAGAGCGAAGGCCGGGAGGAGGTTTTCGGCCATTCCTTAATCTTTTCCCCACTCTCTCTTGCGAGAGAAAGGACCTCAAGAATGAATAATGAAGACGCCCCCCGCGGCGCCCCCTATCAGGGGAGACGGCCGTATCCCTCCAAATTTCAGGATAATCGTGCAGGCTCCGGTGAAAATCGCTACAACCAGGGTGAAAACCGCTACGGTCAGAATTCGAACTACAGTTCGTTCGGCTACAATAAAGGCACGAATCCGTCATACAGTGCCGGACAGCAGCACGCGCATAAAAAAATCGATCGTTTCCACCGCGAACCGGTTAACTACAGTGAAAAGCTTGTCAAGCAGAACGACCTGATTATCAAGCTGCTCAAGGAAATACGGGATCGGTTGCCTGCTCCCCCGGTTTCTGAAACTCCTGAAGCCGAGAATGGTGCGATGAATCAGAACGCCCGCACCGACGAACCGGAATCCATGGCGGCCCCGCAGAATGAAATTGCTGCGGTTACCCCAGAAGACACTGCGGACCAGGATGAGGTCGGCGATTCTCCGGGAAACTCCCTGTAAGACGCAATATTCCTGTAAGGCAGGCCAATAGCTTTCGCCTCACCGCTCCTCCCTCTCCCAATGCGGAGAGTGGAGGAGGCCGCATATCCCGCCGCATTCGCAATTTCCGTGACAGTGTCCGGTCTTTACCGTATAATCAGCACTATGGATACCTCTCTCCGGGATCGTTGCGATACCGAATTACCTGGTTGATCCTCTTCTGCCTGGCAGCTGCTATCCGGGGCGAAGAGGGAACCCTGCACCTCATTCCCGACGTCACCCTCGTGCCGCTCTACTCGATCGATGGCGGACAGACGGCGTCTTTCACCGGTAACCGGACCGAAGGAACCTTCGGCAGGGGCGACTTCGATGCCCGGGTCGGCATGAGCGACCTTGTCGACCTCGATATCGGGTATGCCGGAGGCCTTACGCTCGGGCTCACGGCACTGGCGCTTCACGAAGGCTCATGGTACGTGCCGTCGGTAGCCATCGGGTTCAGCAACGTGTTCAACAACAGCGAGGCATTCCTTTTCAAGTACGATTCAGCCGCCTGGAAAAGCGACTGCTTCGTCGCGCTGGGCAAGCATATACCCGCGCTCGGCCTCCGCTGTACCGGCGGCGTCGAACTCATGCCCGAGGTGCTCGGGAACCACCCGGCAGGATTTTTAGGGATCGAAAAAAGTATCGGCAGTCACGCCTCGCTTTCACTCGAAACACTCTACCGCGATTCGCGGCTGCAACCCTCGCTCTTTGCCAATGCATGGCTTCTCGGCGACCGTATGGAGCTCTCGGTGGGTGCGGTCGATATGAAGAGCATGCTCTTCAACAGCGCCGGTAAGTCGACTGTCTTTCTTTGCGCCGGAGCGGGGAGGGGCGTTCAGCCGGGAGTATGGATCGGCCTGCGGTTCCACGGTACCATGCGCAACCGCAGCGGTAATCTTACCCCTGCGGCCCTGCACGCAAGCCTTGACGAACAAGGAAAAAGGGTGGCCGGGCTGCAGCGGGAGCGCGACAGTTTACAGCGCAACCTGGCGCAATCCGTCCGGTATGGCGACAGCATACGCGGGTCCTCGGTATCCGACCGGTACCGGAACGGCATACTGGAAAACCTGACCCTGCTCGCAACGCTGTACAGCCAGCCGAATTTCGAGGTTTCGCAGGTGTGGAGCATCAAGAAAGAGATCACGGATGCCGGCGACCGCGCGGTCCCGGAACTGCAGGCGATTGCTCTTGACAAATCAAGCAGCGGCGGGGTGCATGCCCAGGCGGTCGGCCTGCTCGGGGATATCGGCTCGCAGAATGCCGCCGATGCGGTGTACGAGATCCTTTCGGTAACGCACGACCCCGAAACGATCATCGAAGGGTGCATTGCAGCGGGGAAGATGCGCGACCGGCGGGAAGTTTCGATCCTTGAAAAGTTTGCCGGGGATAAAAATGAGAGTGTGGCGTTTACGGCGACGACGGCGTTGGAGCAATTAAAATAAATACAAGTTTTGTGGTTGATAATAGAGGATGAACCAGGCTTAAATCAAATGCCTTTGGTGGGGGAACCATTAAAAAATGTTTCCCTTGGCCAAAGCCTCCGCGCCCGCAAAGCCGGGCTGCGGGGTCTTCGGCACACCCCTTCCAGCGGAAGTGCGGGGCTATGTCTGCCTCGCTTTCGCTCAGCAGACGCCCCCGCACTCCCGCAACGCTCACATGAGGTAGAAAACACAAGGGAAAAACGGAATTTAGATTGTGGATTTCTTAGGGGCGACCCGCGGTCGCCCTCCTCGAAATTTTGACCTCACCCTGGCCCAAAGCGGCCGGCCCTCTCCTGAAGAGAGAGGGAAGACTCGCTTCGCGGAAGAAAAGGCAATAATCGTGCGCCATTATTTCGATCGTGTGGCCTGGATCTGCGATCCAGGTGATTTTGAACTGGCGTGAGTGCGGCTCTCAGGCTGCCTGGTAAAATGATTGCAGTTTTGAGGATGGTTGTTTATTATTTTCCAAAAGTCTGCTTTGCTGAAACCCTTGGCAATAGGAAAGTTAGATGCTGAAGATAAAGATGAGAAAAGCCCAAATTTTAGGGATTTTTCATTTGGAAATAATGACCAGTATGAAGATTATTTAAAAAGCAAAACATTAGAAGATTTGCTTGAGATTGAATCTTTTTTAAACAAATTACATAATCCGGAGCGTTATAAATTAGTTATTAATCGCATTAAAGAAATTGAAGAAGAAGCCGGCTTTGAAAATAAAAATATTGAGAATAAATTATTAGGCTATGTCACGCTGGTGCAGGGTTATTACTTTTGCCGGCCGGTGGTGCTGGGAAGCAGACAGATACCCGCGAACAGGCTGTCGCAGCTTGAGATTCTGCGGCTGCTGAAAGACGACTCGCTGAACCTGCACAAGCTCACGCAACTGGTGAAGCGCGATGCTTCGCTGACGTATCGATTGCTCAAGCTGATCAACTCGCCCGTGTGCGCCATGCCGCAGGAGGTGCACAGCGTGCAGGCGGCCTTGCTGGCGGTGGGCGAAGAGACGTTCCGGCGCATGGCGACTGTGGCCATTACCAGCGAGATGAACGCGGGCCAGACTCCGGAGTTGCTGCGCATGGCGTTTGTGCGCGGGCGATTCTGCGAGCTGGCGGCACAAGCGAGCGGACTGGATAGTACCGAACAGAGCAATACCAACCAACCAGTAGAGGAT
>CAWDOZ010000043.1:0-19516 GCA_963803935.1 uncultured Fibrobacterota bacterium
TACGGCATTTAATATGATGATGGAAATCCGGAATAAGGTGATGGACGCTTACCAGGAGGTCATGCGTATTCGTTTGTAACGATGCAGGGCGTCAGGGAAGGGTAAACAGCAGCGCGATCGGCGTCGATGGTTCTGGGGCAATCAACGGCAGGAGCGGCAATGTCTGATTTTTTCAAGCAACTGATTTCTCAACTGACGGCAATCTGGCATAAACTATCGGTCCAGCAGAAGGTCATCACCGCAACGCTCGTGCTCTTCACGGTCTTCGGACTGGTCGGGCTCCTGGTATGGGCACAGGAAAACGGACGCAAATCGTCGGATTCGAGCTACAAGGTACTGTATTCGGATCTCGAACTGGATGAGGCCGGTTCGATCACCGAGCAGCTCCAGAAATCCAACTATCAGTATAAACTTGATAACGGCGGGAGAACCATTCTCGTGCCGTCGAAGCAGCTCTATGAAGCCCGCATTGCGCTCGCGCGGGAGGAGACTGCCCAAATCCCACGGATTGGGCTATGAGCTTTTCGACAAGACGAATTTCGGCATGACGGATTTCGTGCAGAAGATCAATGCGCGGCGGGCCATGGAAGGTGAGTTGCAGCGAACCATCGAAGGACTTGAAGAAGTCAAGGGCGCGCGGGTGCATATCGTCGTTCCCGAGCCGAGCGTCTTCCTCGAACAGCAGAAGGACGCCAAAGCCTCGGTGGTGGTGCTGTGCAAACCCGGAAGGCAGCTTTCCAAGGACCAGATCCGGGGCATCGGCTACCTTGTTTCATCGAGCGTCGACGGGTTGAAGCCGGAGAATGTATCGATTCTCGACTGCGACGGCAAACTCCTGACCAGCCCGTTTGCAGACGATGAAACCGCCCTGCTCGGATCGCATAATATGGAGCTCCAGCAGAACGTCGAACACTATCTCGAAAGCAAGGCAACCCAGATGCTTGCCGGGATACTCGGGCCGTCCAAGGCTTATGTCAAGGTATCGGCGGAACTCGATTTCAACCGGGTCGACAAGACCATGGAGCAGTACAACCCCGAATCCCGGGTAGTCAGGTCGGAAGAACGGACCGACGAAAACGTGAAAAACGCGCCCGACGGCGACAATCAGAAGGAGCGCTCGCTTACCAATTACGAAATCGACAAGACCGTGCAGCATGTGATCCAGGAAACCGGCAATGTCAAGAGGCTGACCGTGTCGGTGGCTGTGGACGGGAAGTACCAGAAGGGCGAGAAGGGAGCCAGCGTATACGTGGCCCGTTCCGCGGAAGAGGTCAGCAGCATCGAGGATATAATCAAGAATGCCGTCGGTTACGATTTGACCCGTGGCGACCAGATTACCGTTTCGCAGTTACAGTTCGATAACGAGTTCCTCCGCCAGGAACAGGAGGATTTCCAGAAGAACGAGCAGTGGCAGTTCCGCCTCACCGTTATCAAGTATGCCATCGGCGCCCTGATCGTGATCCTTCTGCTGCTGTTCCTCCGATGGGCGGCGAAAACCGTCGTGGAGGCTATGAATCCGCCGCTGCCGGTGCTGGAACCGATTGTGCTTCCGCCCGCCAAGGAGGATCACCGCGAAGAACTGCCCGAGGAGGTGCGTAAAGCGCTCGGCCTTGTGGACCGGCTCGAAGGCATGATCGTTGCAGAACCGGCCAATATTTCGGCAATTATCCGCCATTGGATTTCGGAGCCGCAGGTTGGAAAGAAAAAGAAGAAAAAGAACGGCAAATAAGCGGCCGGCCCATCCGGCAAGCCGCAGTCGGACCCGTCACCCTCTACCATCGAAAGTTATGCGATAATGGAATCCGATTCGAAAACCGGTTTTTTTCGCGACAAGTACGATAAACCCGGCAAGGAAGCCGAAAAGCCCTTTCGGGTCAACATCGACGACCTTACCGGGCTTAAGAAAGCCGCCATCGTTATGATCTCGCTGGGCCATGAAACGTCCTCGAAAATCTTCCAGAATCTTGATGAGCACGAAATCGAGCGGCTTTCCACGGAAATCGCCAGGTTTGAAAATGTGCCGGCCGCTGTTCGTGAGGCGGTCCTCGAAGAATTCCATACCTTATGTCTTGCGCAGCAATATGTAAATCAGGGAGGTATCGACTACGCCCGGAAGGTCCTCGAAGCCTCGGTCGGTGCGCGCAAGGCAAAGGACATCCTCGATAAAATCAAGGAAACCATCCGGACCACCGGTTTCAACCTGCTTGAAAATATCGATTCCAAACAGCTGGTTAATTTCATGCAGAAGGAGCATCCCCAGACCATTGCCCTGCTTCTTGCACATATCGATTCCAAGAATGCCGCACCCATTATTTCGGCCTTGCCCGCCGAGCTGCAGGTGGATGTCGCCAGCCGCATCGCAACGATGGAATCGATAGCACCCGAAACCCTCGAACAGGTTGAGGAGGTTCTCCTCAATCAGATAAAATCGATGTTCGGGAGCGAAGCGTCGGAAATCGGGGGTATCAAATCGGTTGCCGAACTGCTCAATAACATGGATCGCGGTGCAGTAAAGAATATTCTCGGCAACCTTGAACGCGAGAACCCGCAACTCGCCACCGATATTAAAAACCTCATGTTTGTCTTTGAAGATATCCTGCTTCTCGACGACCGGTCGATGCAGCGTGTACTCAAGGAGGTCGATACCAAGGAGCTCTCCATGGCGCTCAAGGGAGCCTCCGAAGACCTGCAGGCCAAATTTTTCCGCAACATGTCGTCGCGTGCCGCCGAGATGATCCGCGAAGATATCGAGTTCATGGGACCGATCCGTGTCAAGCAGGTGGAGGAGGTCCAGCAGAAAATTGTCGATATCGTCCGCCGCCTGGAAGAGGAAGGTGAAATTGTCATATCCGGCCATGGCGGTGAAGAAGCGGTCATAATGTAGGAAGGGGAGAGGCATGAGTACCGAAACGTTCATACCGGGAGGACCGGAAACGCTTGCAGGAGCAAGGTTGCCATCCGGGAGGGACCCCGCTGCAGTGGGGTTGCGACGCATTCTCAGCCGCAGGGCGGCGGAATCGATCGGTACCACCCTGCATCCTCATGCGCTGGAACAATTAACCGCGAATGAAAAGCTCATTACGGCTGCAGCATGCAAAGAGCTTGAGCTGGTAAGGCTCGAACGGCTGGTTGAAGAGCTTCGGGAAGAATCCGCCGGAAAGCAGGGACTTGCCCGGCAGGCGGTGGCGCAGGCCTATGAGGGAGGGTATCAGGCGGGGTGCGCAAAAGGCGCCGCCGAAGCCCGGGCCGCGGTAGAACGGGAATGCACGGATAAAATCGAAGGTTTGCAGGAACAACTGACGACGTTCTTGACTGCATTTGAAAATGAAAAACGGTCGTTCTTCTCTTCGTTCGAAAATCTGGTGCTGGCACTGAGTTTCCGGATGGCAAAGAAAATTCTGAATGCGGAACCGACCATGAACGAAGGTGCGGTCCTGCCGGTGCTGAAGAAAGTGCTTGCGGCCGTTACCGATAGAGAAAACCTCGTTGTTCGCATTTCACCCGAAGATCATGCCGTGGTCGCCGGTAGCCCCGATTTCCGGGCACTGCCCGGCGAACGGCCTGCGGGTATAACCATTGAGCCGGACGCCCGCGTTAAAAGGGGCGGCTGCATCATCGAGTCGACCGGAGGCATTATTGATGCCACCCCCGAGGTGCAGATGAGTGAACTGGAGGTAATCGTGCAGCAGGCCTGGGATGCCTCGGTACGGGAAACGACCTTGTGAATTAAATGACAACGTACCTTAAGGACGCTTTGGCGGGACGGTTCCATTCAATTCTGGCAACCGTGGACGAAGCCGACCCGGTCCGGGTTTACGGCAGGGTCATCGAAGTGATCGGCCTCCTGATCGAATCGACCGGTCCCGCTGCGTCGATCGGCGATGTGTGCAGGCTGGAAATTGACAACAAGTTGATCGGCCTGGCCGAGGTCGTGGGGTTCCGCCATAAACGCACTTTGCTCATGCCGCTCGGGACCATCGAAGGGATCCATCCGGGAATGCTGGTGGTCGGCACCAAGCGGCCGCTCATGGTCGGTGTCGGGAGCGGACTTCTCGGCCGTGTTCTTGACGGGCTCGGAAATCCGCTCGACGGTAAGGGACCTCCCTGCGCTGAAAAATTCCGCCCCGTGTTTTCATCCATTCCCAATCCGCTCACCCGCAGGCGCATCGGTGAAGTGTTCCAGACCGGTGTCCGGTCGATCGATGGCCTGATGACGGTCGGCAAAGGCCAGCGAATGGGCATTTTTTCGGGAAGCGGGGTGGGAAAGAGCGTGCTCCTGGGCATGATGGCGCGGAACTGTAATGCCGATGTCAATGTCATCGCGCTCATCGGCGAACGGGGGCGCGAGGTCCGGGAGTTTATTGAACGCGATCTTGGCGAGGAAGGCCTGAAAAAATCGGTCGTCGTTGTCGCGACCTCGGACCAGCCGGCGCTTATTCGCCTCAAGGGAGCGATGGTCGCGGCATCCATTGCCGAGCATTTCCGCGACGCGGGCAGGGACGTCTTCTTTCTTGCCGATTCGGTGACCCGCCTTGCCGCAGCTCAGCGCGAGGTCGGGCTTGCCATCGGCGAACCACCGGCTACCAGGGGATATACGCCCTCGGTTTTTGCCATGCTGCCGAAATTTCTCGAACGTGCAGGGACCTCGGAACAGGGGTCGATTACCGGGATGTTCACCGTCCTTGTCGACGGCGACGACATGGATGAGCCGGTGGCCGATGCCGTGCGAAGCATCCTCGACGGCCATATCGTCCTTTCCCGGCGTCTTGCCGGCAGGAATCATTACCCTGCCATCGACGTGCTTCAGAGCATCTCCCGCTGCATGGGCGATGTTGCCGGAACCGGACACCTCGCGACCGCAGGGGTCGTCAAGGATCTTGCCGCAGCTTACCGGGAGAACGAGGACCTCATTCAAATCGGTGCGTACGTTGCCGGATCAAACGACCGGGTGGACCGTGCCATTAAAATCAATGATTCCCTGATGGCATTTTTGCGGCAGGATCGCACCGAAACCAGTACCTTCGAGGCAACGGTTACCCGCCTCGCCGGGCTTGCAAAAGGGATAAAAGGCCCATGAAGCGGTTTCAGTTCAGGCTCGAATCGCTTCTCAACCTGCGCAAAAGGCGCGAAGAGGAGTGTAAAACGCTTCTCGGCAGGAAGAATCAGGAAATTCTCGGGGCACGACTGGCGCTCGACCGGCTCTACCGGGCATTTAATGAGCTCCAGGCTACGGAAAGAAAAAAACGCTGCGAGGTGCAGAGCGTCATGGAATTGCGCTACTCGGTAAGCTACCGGTTCAAACTCCGGCAGGATATCCTCGGGCAGGGCAAAACCCTCGAAAACCTGAACAGCCAGGCGGTCGAACTTCGTAACCGGCTTATCCGTGCAACGCAGCAGCGCCGAGCCATCGAACTGGTCCGGGAGCAGAGATATGCATTGTGGAAAATAGAAAAAAATCGCGAGGACCAGAAGTTTACCGATGATATAGCCCAGAGGAGCAGCGGAAGAGTGGGGGAGATGCGATTGAAAGTAGTTTGACATAATATAACGGCCTCTGGTGGGGAAACCGCTTAGGCGGTTTCCCCTGGCCAAAGCCTCCGCGCCCGCAAAGCCGGGCTGCGGGGTCTTTGGCACACCCCTTCCTGCGGGGGTGCGAGGCGAAGCCTGCCTCGCTATGCTCAGCAGGCGCTCTCGCACCCCCGCAACGCCCCCATACGGTAGAAAACACAAGGAAATACTAAATAATATTGATAAATTTGTAGGGGCGACCCGTGGTCGCCCATTTATTTGACATTGAACAGGGACAGCGAGCGCATTACAAATATTTCTCTCCTATAGAAGACGGCAGGCAGCTACGTGGTCCCCGAAGGTCTGTTTCGGGAAGCATCAATGTGAATCGTTCTTCATCCTTATCTCTTTAAGGTGTTTTCTACCCTGAAAGAGGGCGTTGCGGGAGGGGAATGGCGTTTGCCGGAGGCAAACATCGCCTTCCCCTTCCGCAGGAAGGGGTGTGTCGGAGACGCGGCTTTGCGTGGCTCCGACCAGGGGGAACCGCCTAAGCGGTTCCCCCACCAGAGAAGTAAAAAAAAGGGGGCAGATCATATGATCCGCCCCCTTTTATTTACAAATATTTACCGGCAATATCGGTTACTTCTCGATGCTCAAAAGCTCCACTTCGAAGATGAGCGTGGATCCTGGAGCGATATCCTGGCCCGCCCCGCGGTCGCCGTAGGCGAGTTGAGAGGGGACGAACAGCTTGAACTTCGATCCGACCGGCATCAGCTGGAGCGCTTCGGTCCAGCCGGGAATGACGCCGTCGACCTTGAGGTCGGCCGGCTGGCCGTGCTTGATCGAGCTGTCGAAAATTTTGCCGTCGAGCAGCGAGCCCTCATAGTTTACCTTGACCTTGTCGGTTTTCTTCGGCTTGGGTCCGGTACCCATCTTTTCAACGATATACTGCAATCCGCTTGCCGTTGTTATGACGCCGGGCTTCGATTTGTTTGCGGCCAGGAAATCCTCGCCTTCCCTGGCATTTTTCTCGGACATTTCCTTCATTCCGGCCATCTGCTGCTCGCGCAGCTGCATCGTGAACAACTGGCGGATGGAATCGAGGGCATTCTTATTCATGAGCATCGGGCGCTCCTTCATGACATCCCCGAGTCCCTGGACAAGAGCCTCGAAATCGACATCGGTCTTCAGGGATTTAATATTGGAGGCAATGTCGACTCCAATCATATAACTTTTCTGCTCGGCAAAAGTTTTAAAGGTGGTTTTGCTCTGGACGCCTTCCTTTGACCCGCACGAAAACTGGGCGGCGCAGACGACTGCAAGTGCTATAACGCATGCTGCTTTTTTCACGAAACACTCCTTTGGTTTATGGTGGTCGGTCGATGAGAGGTTAATGTTTTCGGAGAGTAAGGTTAAAGAATATATATAAAACTGGTTAAAATTGGAAGGAAAATATGCAAATAAGGACTCTGACGCTCTCGAGCGACTCAAGAACAGGGGAGTGCGGGCCGTGGCCGGCACTCCCGGGATCCTTTACGGCTACAGGCTATTGCTCAATACTCAGAAGCTCTACTTCGAAGATGAGCATGGCGCCGGGTCCGATGTCCGGGCCGGCTCCACGGTCCCCGTAGGCGAGAGCGGCGGGAACAAAAAGTTTGAATTTCGATCCAACCGGCATGAGCTGCAGCGCTTCGGTCCAGCCGGCAATAACGCCGCTGACCTGGAATTCAGCCGGCTGGCCGCGTTTGATCGAACTGTCGAAAATTTTGCCGTCGATGAGCGAGCCCTCGTAATTCACCTTGACCCTGTCGGACAACTTCGGCCTGGGTCCGGTGCCCATTTTTTCGACGATATATTGCAGGCCGCTCGCCGTGGTGATGACGCCCGGTTTTGCCTTGTTGGCCGCGAGGAACTCTTCGCCCTTCCGGGAGGACTCCTTTGCGCCCGTCATCTGCTGCTCGCGCAACTGACCCATGAAAACCTGGCGAATGGAATCGAGCGCCGTTTTTGAGAGGAGCAACTTGTGGTCCTTCATGACATCGGTGAATCCCTGGACAAATGCATCAATATCGATCGGCGTATTCAGGCCTTTAAGCTGATTGGCGGTTTCGGTGCCCATCATATAACTCTTTTGCGCAGTGAACGTGTTCGCAGAAACGGTAACCTTGGATCCTGTAGTGTCCCCGGAGGAGACCTGTACGGCAAAAAAGACCGACAAAGCTATCAATGCCATGGTTTTTTTCATGAAAAGCTCCTTATAGATAAATTTGCACTAGTATTCAGGTGATTTTTTTTGGAAAATATCATCAAAAATATATATGCTGTGAAGAAAATAAGCAGGTAAATATGCAAATCTCCATTTTTACCGGTATCTGCTCTCTGCCGGGATGCCGCAAATCTATTATATTATGATAGATTTGATTGAACTGCATAATCGGGACCATATATTTTTTTAAGCCATCGGATACGCACCTCTCATCATCTAGTTCGCGACGGCAGATAAAAGTTTTTTTTGTCTTTCCGGCTCAATTTATCCTTGACAGGAGGACTTTCGGGTCATGGAACAAAAAGGCGATATTGCTCTTATCGGGCTTGCGGTTATGGGACAAAATCTCATTCTCAACATGAATGATCATGGCTACACTGTGGTTGCGTTTAACCGGACAACGTCCAAGGTCGATGAATTTCTGCAGCAGGCGGCAAAGGGCACCAACGTCATCGGCGCCCATTCGGTGGAAGAAATGATCTCCCTTCTGAAGAGCCCGCGGAAAATAATGCTTATGGTCAAGGCCGGAAAAGCCGTTGACGACACCATAGAAATGCTGCTGCCCCACCTTTCGCCGGGCGATTGCATAATCGACGGCGGCAATTCCTATTTCCTCGATACGGTTCGCCGCGCGAAATACCTCGATGGAAAGGGAATGCTCTTTATCGGCACCGGTGTTTCCGGCGGCGAAGAAGGTGCCCGCCGCGGGCCATCGATCATGCCCGGCGGCAGCGCCGGGGCATGGCCGCTTGTAAAAGATATTTTCAAGGCTATCTCGGCCAAGACACCCGACGGCACGGCGTGCTGCGAATGGGTCGGCGATAACGGTGCCGGCCATTATGTCAAAATGGCACACAACGGCGTCGAATACGGGGACATGCAGCTGATCTGCGAAGCATACCAGCTCATGAAATACGGCGTCGGTCTCGATGCCGACGCCATGCATCGGACCTTTGCTCAGTGGAATACGACGGAACTGGACAGCTATCTCATCGAAATCACGAGAGACATTCTGGCCTTCAAAGATACCGACGGCCGGCCCCTCATCGACAATATTCTGGATACGGCAGGACAAAAAGGCACCGGCAAATGGATGAGCGTCAGCTCGCTCGACCTCGGTATTCCGGTAACCCTCATTGCAGAAGCCGTGTACGCGCGCTGTCTCTCTGCAATCAAGGACGAACGGGTGGCGGCCGCTAAAATTCTATCGGGCCCAAAACAAAAATTTTCCGGGGACACGGTCGCGTTCGTCGAGGATATCCGGAAAGCGTTGCTCGCTTCAAAAATCGTTTCCTATGCACAGGGGTTCATGCTCATGCGCGAAGCGGCTAAAGAGTATGGCTGGACTCTCGACTATGGTAATATCGCCATGCTCTGGCGAAGCGGCTGCATAATCCGGAGCGTATTTCTTGAAAAAATCAAGGCCGCTTACGATAAGAACCCGAATCTGATAAACCTGCTCCTTGATGAGTACTTCGCGAACCTCGTCGGCAGCTGCCAGGCTTCCTGGCGCCGGGTAATTGCCCAGGCGGTTACCCTCGGCATCCCGGTGCCCGCTTTCTTCGACCGCTCTCGCATTCTATGACGGCTATCGCAGCGAACGGCTTCCGGCGAACCTCCTCCAGGCGCAGCGGGATTATTTCGGGGCGCATACCTACGAGCGCCTCGATAAGCCCCGCGGTACCTTCTTCCATACCAACTGGACCGGTCGCGGAGGCGATGTTGCATCGAGTACCTATACTGCATAATCGGAAATATCTTACCGTTTTCTCAGGAGAATTGACATGGGATTGGCCATACTGGATGATTTGAAGGGGAAATGTTGCGTTATTACCGGGGGTGCAGGCGTGATCGGCACTTCGCTTGTCGACGGTCTGGCGAAAGCCGGTGTCAAGGTTGCCATCCTCGATCTCAACGCCGGACTCGCGGTGAAAAAGGCGCAGGAATTTACCTCGTCCACCGGTTGCAGGGTCATCGGCGTCGGCGCCAATGTGCTCGAAAAACCATCGCTGGCCGATGCAAAAAAAGCGGTTAACGACCAGCTCGGGGCCATCGACATTCTCATCAACGCTGCGGGCGGAAACAGTCCCCGGGCGACCACGGCCGTTGAAATGGTTGAAGATAAGGACCTCGATAACCTCGAAGCGACCTTTTTCGGGCTCGAAATGGAATCATTCCGTAAGGTATTCGACCTTAATTTCATCGGGACGCTCCTGCCGACCATGGTTTTCGCCCGCGACATGATCGATCGAAAACAAGGCGTCATTCTCAATATCTCGTCCATGAATTCCTACCGGCCGCTTACACGGATTCCGGCCTACTCAGCAGCCAAGGCCTCGATCAATAACTTTACGGCCTGGCTTGCCGTGCACCTGGCGCCCCAGAATATCCGCGTCAACGCCCTGGCACCCGGTTTTTTCCTGACCGAGCAGAACCATTTTCTCATGTACGACCAGGCAACCGGAAACCTGAGCGCGCGAGGCAATAAAATCATCGCTGCCACGCCCATGAAACGGTTCGGGGTGCCCGAGGAGCTCGTGGGCGCGTTACTCTACCTGGTTTCGGACATGTCGAAGTTTGTTACCGGAATCGTTGTGCCGGTGGACGGCGGATTCAGCTCCTATTCGGGCGTATGACCAGGGGTTTCGCAGGCATTGCCGCATAGTGCAATGAAGGACTTGTCCGGCGGGAACACCGGCCGGTCCCAACAATACCGGGAGGTTTACCGAAATGAAGTATGGTTTGAATATCCGTGAAAAGGGCGCGCTGGATTTCGTGTCTGTCGGTGCATTGGTTCATCGGCTCGATCCGGGAATCATCCCGTTTCGAAAGGCAACGGAGTGCGCGATATACGTAAGCGGCGGCGAATTCAACTGCGCTGCGAACCTGTCGGACTGCTTTGGCCTGAATACCGGCATCGTTTCCGCAATGGTCGATTATCCCATCGGCGATCTCATTGCCGAGCGGGTACGGGCAATGGGAGTCCGGCCGTTTTATAAGCGGTTCAAGCACAATGGCGTGAGCGGCCCGAACATGGCGACGGTCTACAGCGACCGGGGTCTGGGAGTCCGGCCACCGGTCGTTTTTTATAACCGCTCAAACGAAGCGGCGGCGCAGCTCAAACCGGGTGATTTTGACTGGAAAGCCATATTTGCGGACGGCGTGCGGTGGTTTCACAGCGGGGGCATTTTCGCGGCCCTGTCGGATACCACCGGGCAGGTGATCATCGAGGGCATGAAAGCGGCAAAGGAAGCCGGGGCGATCGTATCGTTCGACCTTAACTATCGCGAAAAGCTCTGGAATAATTGGGGCGGCCGCGAGCGCGCCCGTGCGGTCATCGACGAAATCGTGAAACATACGGATGTCCTCGTGGGCATCGGGAGCAATGAGGAGGAGCTGCAGATGGGACTCGGAATTTCGTGTCCCGGGCTTGCTGAAAAGTCGAAGCTGGACTCCGCCGCATTTTCCTGCATGGCCGACAGCGTCATCGCCGCATACCCCAATGTCAAAATCGTGGTGACCACCCTGCGGCAGGTACATTCCACCAACCATCATACCTGGGGAGCGGTGGCCTGGATAGACGGAAAAACGTATTTCTCCCCGACCTGCGAATTGACCGTGCTCGACCGGGTCGGCGGCGGCGACGGGTTCGCTTCGGGCTTCTTTTACGGTCTTCTTGCGGGCGAAGAACCTGCCGATGCGGTCAATCTCGGCTGGGCCCATGGGGCGCTGCTCACCACCTATCCGGGCGATACGACCATGGCAACCCTCGAACAGGTCCGCGATTTTGCCCGGGGCGGGTCGGCGCGAATCCAGCGATAAATTGCCGTTCCTTGTAACGTAAACAGAGGGTGGCAGCCATGATGTTCTGGGAAAGCAGTACCGGGGAAGGTTTCTTATCTGCCGATATCATGCGGCAGGGCCTGCATACCGCGCTTGATGCCCTGCGTGCCGGGAAAAAGATCCTTATCGTTCCGCCCGACATTACGCGCCTTCATTCCGGTGCCGGCGCGCTCACCCGGTATGCCTGGGAACACAATCCGGGCGCCGTGAGCGCCATCCTGCCGGCGCTCGGCACGCATGTTCCCATGACCGGGGAGGAGATTACCCTGATGTACGGCGATCTCCCCCAATCGCTCTTCCACCCGCATGCCTGGCGATCCGACTGCGTCAACCTCGGGGAAATTCCGGCCGATTATGTGCGGGAGGTCTCGGGGGGCGCGGTCGGCTATCCCATCCCGGTGGCGGTAAACCGGCGCATGGTGTCGCCCGACTACGACTGTATTCTTTCCATAGGGCAGGTGGTGCCGCATGAAGTTGCCGGTTTCGCCGGTCACGGCAAGAATCTTTTCGTCGGGCTCGGCAGCGCCGAAAACATCAATAAAAGTCATTTCCTCGGCGCCATATACGGCATGGAGAGGATCATGGGCCGCGCTTCGACGCCGGTCCGGGCCGTCTTCGACTACGCCCTCGACAATTTTCTCAGCACCATCCCCATTGTTTATGTCTTGACGGTTATGGAAAGGGACCCCGAGGGTGCCATGCGGCCCCGCGGCCTCTTTATCGGCGACAACCGCGAGTGCTTTAATCATGCGGCGGCATTGTCGTACAAGGTCAATTTTACCCTGCTCGATAAGCCGCTCTCAAAGATCGTCGTGTACCTAGACCCGGTGGAATACAAAAGCTTCTGGCTGGGTAATAAAAGCATCTATCGAACGCGTATGGCATTGGCCGACAACGGCAGGCTTATCGTTCTTGCTCCCGGCGTGCAGAAATTCGGCGAAGACGCCGAAATCGATCGCCTCATTCGAAAATACGGGTACCATGGCACTCCGGCAACCCTTGCCGGAGTCGAAAAAAATGAGGAGCTCGGGAACAATCTGAGCGCGGCCGCCCATCTGATTCACGGCTCTTCCGAAGGCCGGTTCGGCATTACCTACTGCCCGGGTGGAGTTTCTGCCGGAGAGGTTGAAAACGCCGGTTTCGACTATGCGCCGGTCAATGCCATGCTCAGGCGGTACGACCCGGCAAGGCTTTCCGAAGGGCATAACGTTCTTCCCGACGGCGAGGAGTTGTTCTTCATTTCCAACCCAGCGGTTGGTCTCTGGGCATCAAGAGACCGGTTTTAATCAGGCCCCGAGGTTTCCCCATCGGAACCGTTATCGCTAAAAACCGAAATAATCTTTTGCATTTCCGCAGCAGATGTTTTGCACCATAGGGCCGATTATTCCCGGATCATCCGGACAATCGCCCCGCTCCATCTCCCCGCCCAGAAGATTGCATAGAATTCTCCTGAAATACTCGTGGCGCGGGTAGGAGAGGAATGAGCGCGAATCCGTGGTCATGCCGATGAACCGGGACAGGAGCCCTACTCCGGAGAGCGCCTCGATCTGCCGGATCATGCCGTTTTTTTGATCGAGAAACCACCATGCAGGCCCGATCTGTATCTTGCCGGGGAATGATCCGTCCTGGAATGTACCGGCCATGCAGGCTATGAGATCGTTATCCATGGGATTGCCATTTATCAGCACCGTACGGGCGAGTTGATCGGTCTTATCGAGGCTATCAAGAAGCCGGGCTATCGGCCACCCGGGTGTCCCGTCGCCAATGGAATCAACGCCGGTATTCGGGCCAAGCGCGGTGAAGGTACGGGTACGGACATCGCGGAGGATGCCGAAATGGAACTGCTGTACCCACCCCCGGGAGTGGTTCATGCGGCAGAGTTCGAGAAGAAGGCCCGCCTTGAAACGGGCGGCATCGGCGCCCTCCGGCACAGCGCCTGCCCGTGCTTTTGCAAAAATGCGGCTGCACTCGCCGGCGGCAGGGAGTTCGGGCATCACCCGCTCGAAGCCGTGGTCCGCGCTGCGGCACCCCTTCAGGTGAAAATAAGCGTGCCTGCTATCAAGTGCTTGCAGGAGGTCGTCAAAGGATGCAATGGGGATGCCGGCAACCTGCGCAAGCAGGTCAATATAAGCGTTCCATGCAGCAGCATCGATTGCCATTGCCCGGTCCGGCCGGAAGGTGGGAAGCATTGAAAAAGGCACATTCAAGGAGCGCAGGCGCATGTGAGACGAGAGGTCGTCAATCGGATCGTCGGTCGTGCACACCACCTTTACCTTCATTTTGCCGAGAAGCCGGTGTACCGTAAAATCCTTTTCACCGATGCGTTCGTTGCAGGCGGCATAGATTGAGGAAGCATTCTCCGGCGTCAGAAGATCGGTTATGCCGAAATAGCGCCGGAGTTCGAGGTGCGTCCAGTCGAAAAGCGGATTGCGGATCAGCGAGGGTAAGGTGCGCGCCCAGGCGGCAAATTTGTCTTCATCCGACGCGCAGCCGGTAATGAACCGCTCGTCGATGCCGTTTGCCCGCATCGCCCGCCATTTGTAATGGTCGCCGGCAAGCCACATGCGGCTTATGTTCTCGAAGCGGACATTATCGGCAATTTCGGCAGGGGAGAGGTGGCAGTGGTAGTCGTAAATGGGTGCATCCGCGGCATAGTCATGAAACAATGTACGGGCAGGAGCGGAGTGGAGCAAAAAGTCATCGGAAAGGTAAGCCATGGTTCATCCTCCCCATGAAGGTTAACATTATACAGGCTATCTTCGTTTGTTTATGAAGAGAGGCAGCGTGCTGTCGCTACCGTGCATCGAGCATCGCCGGTTTCAGCCGCGGTGCCATGAATTGAATGATGGCCAGCGCTATGAGATACATTGAGCCCGCTACGATGAATATCGGGAGATAATTTCCCGGATTTTTATTGAGTATCCAGCCGACAATCCGGGAGATTAAGAACCCGCCGATGCCGCCCGCAGCCCCGCCGATTCCAACCACGGACGCAACGGCGCGTCGCGGGAACATGTCGGATGGCAGCGTCAGGATATTTGCCGACCATCCCTGATGCGCGCCGCATGCCAGCCCGATGAGCAATACCGCCGTCCAGACGTGCGGCGTCATGGCCGCAAAGATTACCGGGATTACGCAGAGAGCACATATAAGCATAGCGGTTTTGCGGGAGACATTGGCCGATAATCCATGCTTCATGAAAAATGCCGAGATCCACCCGCCGCCGATCGAGCCGACGCTGGCCATGGAGTAGATGACCACCAGCGGCAGCCCCATGGCCTTGATATCGACCCCGAATTTTTTGTACAGGAACCCCGGAACCCAGAACAGCCAGACCCACCAGACCGGGTCGGTGATTCCCTTGCCTATCGTAAATGCCCAGGTCTGCCGGAATTTGAACAGCGCACGCCAGGGAGTCTTATTCTCGACCCGCTCCTCCGGCTCGCTGCAGATGTAGGCCAGCTCCTGCGGGGAGAGCAGAGGATGCTCCTCAGGGCGGCGGTAAATGACGAGCCAGAGAACGAGCCAGCAGAGGTCAAGGGTTCCGGTGAAAATGAAAGAATACCGCCACGAGTGCAGGTTGGTCAGGATCCAGGCAACTGCAAAAGGGGTTACGAAGGCGCCGATGTTGGTACCCGAATTGAATATGCCGGTCGCGAGCGCCCGCTGGCTCTTCGGGAACCATTCCGCCACGGCTTTGACCGATGCAGGAAAATTAGCCGCCTCGCCGATTCCAAGGAGTATACGGAAGACGATGAAAGAGGCAACGGCGCCTGATAGTGCATGTCCCATGGATGCCAGGCTCCAGAATACTATGGCAATGGCAAACCCCTTCTTGATGCCGATGCGGTCGATCAGGGCCCCTATAAAAAGCATGGAACCGGCATAGGCGAGCTGGAAATAGGAGATGACATTGCCGTACTGAGCCTCCGACCAGCCCAGACTGGTCCAGCCGACAATCATCGGCTTGAGGATGGAGATAACCTGCCGGTCCATGTAATTCACGGTTGCCGCGAGGAACAAAAGTCCGCAGATAACCCAGCGGAAATAGCCGTTCTTGAACATGCAGTGTCTTCTCCCGGGGAGAGTGGTAAGAAGGTGAAAATAAATAGCTCATGAAAATAAATAAAGGCGAAGCGGAGCTTGATTTTTTTTGGATTCGGGTGGCAATTGGGTTGGTGCAGAGTTCGACTTCTAATAAGTATTAAGCTTTTTGGTGGGGAAACCGCTTGGGCGGTTTCCCCTGGTCGGAGCCGCGCAAAGCCACGTCTCCGACACACCCATGCCTGCGGAGGTACGAGGCAATGCCTGCCTCGCTCACGCTCAGCAGGCGCTCGAGTACCTCCGCAACGTCTCCATTAGGTAGAAAGAACATAAAAGATTTTGCAGGGGCGACCCGCGGTCGCCCACTCCCGCAAAGCTCACAGCAGGTGAAAAACGCCTTAAAGGGCTAAAAGATAAAAGTCGTTCTGTTGCCTTTCTCTGAAGCCCACCTTAACTGCTTCCTCACAACCAATAAATAGTGGCAAAAAGGATATAATAACAAAAAAAAAGAAGAAATTAAAATATTGCTTGCATTTTCCTTATAAATGCATTATATTACCTTAAAATGACTAATTCTGGATGATAAAGCAGCATGTATGCTTATTAAAACTAAAAATTGTTCTTTGTTAGAAGTGCATGCGCAAGCCGATTGAGCCAAATCATGTACGCCACCCATAAGGGGTCCCTTTTAACGGCATGATTGGAGGATTTATGACTGAGAAACCGCTTACCGTCGTCTTCTGCCTGCCCGGGAACTCCTTTTCCGGGAAATTCCTCGAATGCTGGACCGATCTTCTCGCCTTCTGCCTCTCCCGGAACATCCGGCCGGTTTTAAGCCGGCGCCAGTCGTGCAATATCTACTATGTCCGCAATATGTGCCTCGGCGGCGATGTCTCCCGCGGAGCAGGCCAGAAACCCTTCGACGGAAAACTCGACTACGACTACCTCATGTGGATCGATTCGGATATGCTCTTCAACGCCGCCCAGTTTGCAAAGCTATTGCAGCACCAGGCGGACATTGTATCGGGCCTCTACCTCATGGAAGGCGGCAGGAACTTCGCCACCGTCGAATCCTGGGATGAGGAGTTTTTCAAGCACAACGGCTGCTTTAACTTCCTGACCCCGCAGGATATCGAAGGAAAGGAGATGCTGGAAGTGGCATACACCGGTATGGGGTTCATGCTGGTGAAGAGGGGAGTATTCGAGTCGCTCGACTACCCCTGGTTCAGGCCGATAGAAAAACGGATCGGCACCATGGTGGATTTCACCATGGAGGATGTCGCGTTCTGCCTTACGGCGAAGGAGAAGGGATATAAAATTCTCGTCGACCCGCGGGTGCGGGTGGGACATGAGAAGGGTACGGTAGTTTAAGCTATATAAGCACAAGGAATATAATATGGCCAGTGAAATATTGATGGGTGATTTAACCGATGGCGGTGTTGTTCAGGGTCAATCCTCCGGGGCTTCAAGCCAGCTGTTTTTATCGGAAAACAATGTGGGGATCGGAACCACGAATCCGTGCAGCACTCTCGATGTCGAAAACGGCAAGCTGGTTGTGCAAACGACAAGCAGCTCCTACGGTTTGGTGCAGATACTCAATCCTAGCACTACCGAGACCGAGGCATCCATGGCTTTTGCTGCCAACGTGACCGGTGGTCAGGGAGGGACGATTCAATGCCCGAGTGGCAATCTATGGATAATCGGCGCCGGGTCCTATGGTAACGCGGCGACCGTTTTCGGGATAGCCAACGCAAACGTAGGATATATTCTGGCGGCGAATTCGAGCGGATATGTGGGGATCGGCACCACAGCACCCACAGCAACACTGGACGTGAATCCTGGAACAATTTCAAATTCCAATCCAAATTTGCGATTGCAGGGAACAAATAGTACCATCCCTTCAGGCGGAAAGGCAGGGGACGTTCAAATCTACTCTTCAGGATCGACAAACAGGATGTATGTAAATGTTAATGGAACATGGCATTATGCAACATTAACATAATTGCCTGGTTCCTTCCCCTTACCTTTAATGGCAAGGGGAAGGCCTTGCGTTAATTGGTGATTTTATATATTGCAATTGAGCTTGCGTTGCGGATTATAAACTTGTTCGCCGTACCGACGGTGAGTCGTCCGAAATATTCATAATTGGTGCTTGGCAAATTCCCTATTATTGATAACGGCATAAATTTGCTGTTAAAAATATCTATTATTCCTCTATCGCCCTCCTGTTCAATTGCATAATTGCCGTTGGCCATTTGCCCGATTCGAACTACGTAACTGTTGAATTTTTCTGTTTGGATAATCGAACCAATCGAGTCATATTCTATAGTTGTTGAATCGTCGCTGTTTAAAATCAATAGGTCCCCATTTTTTAAAAAAGTCATATCGTTAATATCCGATGGCATAATTGGATTGGCATTGTTTGGAAAAAATGAAATGAATTTGCCGTTACGGTCATATATTCTGATCTGACAGGTGAGTCCTGTCTTTGTGCATTGAACGAACATGTTTCCTCCGGTACCCTGTCGAATAATATTCGGGAAAGACAGGCCGGTATCTTGAACAGAAAATAACAGCAATCCCTGCATGGTATAAATATTCATCTCACCAGTATTGTAATTCAGTGTCCAAATTCTGTTGGAATCATCAACCGCGTGCCCAAATCCATTTCCAAAATCAGAAGGAAGACTGAAGGTATTAAGAAGGTTAAGCGATGAATCGTATACAGTAATTATATCGTCCGTTCTATCAACTAATTGCCCATTATTCCCTGCAACAACGGTACTTGATCCATCTCCCCAATTTGCACTGACTGAATCTAGTAATAAATACGTCCGGGTAATCTTAACTATTACCCCCCCGCTCATCCCCCCCACCCCATTCCCCGTATCCACCGCCGCCACATAATACTCATAGCTCGAATCCTGCACTCCGGTACTGTCATGGTAAACCGTATCGGTCACTATCTGCCCATTGATGGCTGCCGGTAATGCATTGTAGGCTGCATTTTTACGGTAAATTTCATACCCAATTATCGGGCTTCCCGTCGTCGGCTTGTTCCAGAGGAGGGTCACGACCTGCATGTTGGAGTCGTATTGAATCTTGAGTCCCTGCGGTACCGGTATCCCGTTAAACTGCAACTGAATCGGCGAAGCCAGCGTGTCGATCTTCCCGGATATTACCGTCAAGGTAGTATCGAGGACATTGTAGTTGGGCGTCGTTGTGAGGAACCGTACATGGTAATTCCCCGGTGCCATATTGCCCGTTGCAAAGTTCCCGAGCGTATCCGCCGGGAGCCACACCGATCCGGTGCCCATGAAGATGATGAAAACGGTCTCGGGATTTCCACCGCCCGTCATGTCGATCACCCCGGCAATTGACCCCGGGGGCCGGAGGGTGTCATTGAGCTGGATAATGGTGCCCTTCACCGTGGCGACCGAGTCCTGCAGTGCCTGGCCCGAGTCGCCGGAGGCAAGGAGGTTGTAGCTGCCGGAGTCGAGGGCTGCGCTGTAATGGCCTTTAGCGTCGGTCTTCGTGGAATCGGGGGTCGCCACCGATGCTGCAGCTGCCAAAGCTTTGGTCTTCCCCAGGCCCCCTCTATGCGGGTTATAGCCAACCGGGTAGAAGCGAACGATTGCGTTGGCCGCCGGCGTGCCTCCGGGATTGCAGATGATGCCGGAGACATTGGAGTTTGGTATCTGCGACCCGGTGCCGCCGTTGGGGGCGGTGCAGGTCAGGGAAAGCAGGGTAACCGCAAGGCCGAAAAGTCCCACTAAGATATGCTTGCCCCAATGACGCATTACCCATCTCCTGATACCAGCAGTACGGTGTCAGTTTGAACAAAACAATAACATA
>CAWDOZ010000044.1:0-6288 GCA_963803935.1 uncultured Fibrobacterota bacterium
GGGCGCGCTTGTAGGACTGCCGCGCGCTAGGCGCTTGCGACTACGGTCTGCCCTAGGTCGTTATTGGTAGTGATGCCATAAGCAGGCATTCATCGATTACGGATGAAGCGCAAGTTGGCCGTCGCTCCAGCAAGTCTCCAGAGGTGTGTGGTTATGCGCCGCCAAATCCCGCGCTTCGAGTCGCCCCAGGCCGTCCGCAGTATTGAGGCGTCCGATTTTGCCCGCAGCCGTTTGGTCGAGCGTCATACTCGCAAACAGTGCATCCCTTAATTGTAACCAAGCGCCATCGCGATGGCCCGATCATCCGCTTAGCGGCCGATTGGTGCCTTCTCGACCGCAGAGCTGGGCTAGGCAACATCCTCTTCCAGAACAGAGTTCGCGCACCAACCTAGGTCCGGATCGACCCACCCGTCCGGGTATTTGACGCGCCCAAGCTTTTTCTCCGTTGAAAGAAGCGCCCCAGAGTCCTGTATCATCTCGTTTCCTCCCGGTTTCCCGAATGTACATTAGGGGAAGTCAGGGGGAATGTCCAGCTCCTTTTTATAGGGATCGCGGTGGGGGTTGTCGAAGAATGTTAGAAACGGGTAATGCTCCCCCGTGAACATATCGAATTCATCGTCTGATGAAGCAGCGTGAAACCAGGTTTTCAGTGGTGATATTTGCTCCCTCTGCCCGTATAATCCGTATAGTGCATCAACAAGATCAGATGGCTTGCTCTTCGTAACCCCCCTCCGCCAAACTCTTTGATAGAGACTGGCAGGATAGCGCTCAGCCACCACCACGGCCTTACCATCATAGGGTTCAAAAGGCCATACGGCAATGCCCTTCCTCAAACCCGACCTCAATGGAACAAGCGTTTCAAACCAGAATTGTAATGCTGCTTTACCTACTTGCTTTCCACCAATCAACCAAAAAACACTTTGTCCTTTGATTTTATCCTCGCATTCACGGCGCGGGAACTGTCCATCGGCTTTCTTTTGACCCTTTCCCGGCATAACGAAAGGGGATTGCGGTGTCTGTTCCGCCACAGAGTTCACCACGAGTTTGCGCCTGTCATTATTCCGTGCATCAAGCCAGTTAAGAAAGCTGCCTTCTCCAGCCCAGACCGCCTTGTACTTTTCGGGGAGCCCGATTGGAACATCGACGGTGATCAGTACCGGTCGAGGCAGTTGCGCCTGGCTGTTGTCGAGTACCGCCAACACTCCACGAGGGTCCTGAAACCTGGTTATCAAAGGACTTTGCCCCGGGTGAACACAATAGACCGGTCGCTTTCCGACATTGCCGGCACTGCCATCGATACAAAGAATTGTTCTGAAGCTCACCGCAAACGCCCTCCTCTGATAATTCGGTACATGTTCGACCATACTCCATGTGGCCGCACACGAAAACAATGAGGCTTTTGAGAGGAAAAACAGTGGCGACTTTGATTTACCGCAGGTGACGCGCTATTATACGGGTGGTGATGTCTCGTAACGGGCGCCGCCATTCTCCATTGCCGAAAAGGGCAAGTTGAGATCGTGTGGGATGCTCTGAAGGACAACGGCTAATATTGCATCACGCAAATTGGAGCTGACTTTATGAACAGTGTTTACCACCTTAATGCCAACGAATTAGATGAAAAGTTCATTCAATCCCTGAAGGCTCTATTCAAAGATAAGAATATCGAGATAGTCGTTACCGAGATAGACGAAACGGGCTACCTGCTCAAGTCGGAGGTTAATAAGGACCGGCTGTTGAAGGCAGTTGAAAACGTTGCGAAGGGGGAGAACCTGGTCGAAACCCAAGTGGATGATTTATAGTGAAACGGGTCGTCTTCGAGTCAACCGCTTTTGAGGATTTTTCCGGCTGGGCGGTCCAGGACAGGAAGCTCTACGCCAAAATCGTCGAACTTATTGGAGACATTGACAGGAGCCCCTTTGCTGGTTTGGGGAAGCCCGAACCCCTGCGACACGCATTAAAAGGCTATTGGTCCCGTCGCATAAACGATGTTCATCGCCAGGTGTATAAGGTCACCGATGACGCCATCGTAATCGTATCGTGCAAGTATCATTACGATTGATGAAACGCCGGCTGGCGCCGGTTTGATCGTTTCGACGGAAGCGCAGGCGCGCAAGGGGCGACAAGGTAAATCCCCCCAATTCCCCTTTGAAAAAAAGGGGGGCGATCGGGCCTGGCCCTTCCATGCGAGTCGCAAAATAGAGGAGGATTGGGCTTGGGCGGTCCATGCGCGTCATTGCCCACAAATGGATCCCACGGATTTTAGGAATAAATTCCAATATTCTCAGAAGCCCGGCATGCCTTCAGCCTGTTGGGAGCAGTATTTTTACCACCAAAGGGGCGCGAAGAAGGCAGACCCGGTCCGAATCTGCCTCTTCGCGCCCTTCTTTTCTTCGTGGTGAAAAAGGCCTTGCCCCGATGCCCCTTAAATCATCTCAACGGCGCATGCCATGGAAACCCCGCCGCCGCCGCAAAGCGTTGCGAGCCCCAAAGAATTGCCCCGCTTTTTCATGGCATGTATCAGTGTGACCATGACGCGGCATCCGGTGGATCCGACGGGATGTCCCAGTCCTATCCCCGAGCCGTTTACATTGGTGATCTCGCGGTTTAGTCCCAGCTCCCGTTCGCAGCCAAGATATTGAGCGGCAAAGGCTTCGTTTACCTCTACCAGATCGAAGTCTTTTATCGCCAGTCCGCTTCTATCCATCAGGTTCTTTACCGCCGGAACGGGCGAAAGGCCCATTATGGCCGGATGACAGGCACCTTTTCCCATCGCCTTGATCCTGGCGATCGGAGCGATACCCAGCTCTTTTGCCTTTTGCGCGGACATGATGACCATGGCCGAAGAGCCGTCGTTAATGTCACCGCTTGGAGTTCCCCGCCGTAACCGTACCGGTTTTGGGGATAAAGGCGGGGGAAGCTTTTGCAACTGCTCCAGGGTAAGACCGGGGCGGAAATGCTCATCCTTATCGAAAATGAGAGGGGCTTTTTTGTGCTGCGGAACGGCGACCTCCACGATCTCGTCCTTAAACGAGCCATCTTTTGTGGCCCGCTCGGTATTGTTGTGGCTTCTCAGGGCCACCTCATCCATCTCCTCGCGGCTTATCCCCAACTTTTGCGCTACAAATTCGGCCGTTGCCACCGGCGTAATGCCCAATCGGGGAGCACATCCAGCGCGCCGCGCTGGCGGAGATAATCGGCTAATTGGGCGGCACGTTCTCTTTCGTCCTGGGCGGAATTATTATTTCCGGCTCTTTGTTTGAGGATATCCAAGGGGGTATTGCCTCCAATATTTCTCACGTTAGGATCGGCGTGATGATCCAGCAACAACCCGATGGCTTCGCGATGCGGGATGTTGCTCACAGCGTAAATCAAAGGAGCATAGCCGTAGGGGTCGCGATAATTTGGATTTGCTCCGTGATTTAACAAAATCTCCATCGCCGAGACGTTATTGGCGGAAGCAGCGAGTTCCAGAGGGGAGGCGCGCCGATTAGCTAAATTATCGGCGGGATCCACTTTAGCGCCGGCGTCCAGCAGGGATGCGAGAATGTTCGTGTATTGCAACGCATCAAATAACAGAGATTGATTTTCGATTTGCGTGTCGTTTGGGTCGGCCTTGTATTTCAAAAGCAATTGGACCATGGGAAGCTGGTTCATTGAAATCGCCTGCCATAAGGGAGTTGCCCAACCGCGACCAACGGGTCCGAAGTTGGATCTCTCTTCGTATTTGAAATCGAAACTATGTTCTTGCCAATCAACCTCCCCTTTCACATTCGGATTCGCGCCTGCCAGGAGCAGCAGTTCGGCCGAAGTGGTGTCACCATTGTAAATGGCCCGGAGCAATGGGGCATCCAATGTGCCGGCGTTTGGGTCGGCTTTGGCAGCCAGTAGAAGTTTAACCTCCTCGGTAGCGCCTCTTTCCATTGCATAACTTAACGGCGTGCGGCCCAGCGAATCTTTCGTGTTGGGATTGGCGCCGGCATTCAGGAGTGTTTGCATCGTTTCTGGCGAAGCGCCGACAGCAAGGTTCAAAACTGTGCGTCCGCTGGCATCCATATGGTTTACATCAGCACCGGCTGCCAGGAAGATCTGCACCATCTTCAACTGGCCGCTTTGTACGGCGCAAAATAGCGGGGTGTTGCCAGACGTATCCGCGGGATTGACATCCGCATGGGCGGCCAGGAGGGATTCGGCGACGGCTTGGAAACCTTTGCTTGCCGCCAAAGCCAGCGGTGTCATGCCGTCGTGCCCGGTGAAGTTGACATTTGCGCCGTGGTCAATGAGGAACTGGGTCATGGCTTTGTTGCCGGCCGCGACGGCGGCGATCAAGGGCGTATTGTTGCCTTGAAATCTTGTCAATGTGCCGGGAATTTTCCAGCACGGAACATTCACGTCGGCGCCGTGGTTCAGCAGGTACGCCGCCACCTTAAGCCAACCGTTGTACGCGGCTTGAACGAGCGGCGTGGTGCCGTCGCTCGAGGCGTTGATCAAATCGGGGCTGTTCTGGATCATTTGCTGGATGCGCTGGATTTCCTGGTCTTCGGCGTCGGTCGGCGCACTGCCACTTCCTTTGTTTTGAGCGAGGGTTGAATTGGCCTCTTGCGCATTGAGCTTCAGGACCTCCATGATTCCGTCAATTTTTCCAGAAATCTGCCTGTTGATTTCATCCAGGACAGCTTGCTGCGCCTTGTAATCGGGAAAGTTGGTCGAATAATAAATACTCAAAGAGGAGAGCTTGGTTTCGGCTTCGTCGCGTTTTTGCAAAAGGCTGGTCAACACCGGGTCCGGCGCGAGCATCGGAAGAACCTTTTCGAGGTCGGCCCGCGAAAGATTTTTGACTTTGTCCCACAATTCGGCGCTTTGGGGCGGACTGGACGCGAAAGTCTCTGAAAGCGCGGCGGAAGTCAATTGATCCGCTGGATTGCCGGAGGTCATTCCCATGCCCGTCAAATTCTGCCGGCTCAACGTGACAAGCGTTTTCTGGTCGGAAAAATCGCCGATGATGCGCTGATATTCCTGGGCGGCTTCGTTCGTTTTATTTTCCATGCGGTAACATTCGCCGAGGCGGAAGATGGCGGTCGCGGCAATCTGGCGGTCGGTATCGAATTGATTGGCGAGCGCCTGGTAATCCGAGATGGCGGCGGGGAGGTTGCGATTGGCTTGTTCCTCAAACAATCCCTGCTGGAGGAGGGCGGTGAGGTTGGTGGTTTGGGCGCGCGCGAACGCCGCGAACATCGCAGCGCACACTCATCATCCCGAAACCGCGGAGGCAAGCCGGTGCGTGACTTGCCACATGCCCCGCATTATGAACAGTCTAATGTTCAAAGCTCGCACACATCAGATCGATGACATTCCCGATGCCCAGATGACCGAGCGTTTCGGCCAGGACGACAGCCCCAACGCCTGCCTCCTCTGTCACGCGGAGAAGGACGCGCAATGGGCCAAGCAAAGATTGCAGGCTTGGTGAGGCGGCTTCTCATAGTACTTGCAATCGCTACCTCTCACGGCGCTGGGGACGAGGTTTTTTATCGGAATGCCGCGCAGGGAGTTGCGTACATCGGTTCGCGTACCTGTGCAGGCTGTCACCAGAAAATCTATCAGGACTACATCGCCACTGCTATGGGCCATTCGATCGCTTCAGCCGTAGATCTCGCTCGAAGCGACAGTGTACCAACCGCTGCATCTATCTTCAGCGAGAAGCTGAATCGACATTTCGAAGTTTCCACGCGCGATTCAGCCATTTATCAAAGCGAGTACGAATTAGATGCAAGCGGCCGCGAGGTTTTCAGGACAACTTACAAGCTTGAGTACGCGATTGGTGCAGGGGTCAACGGTTACACATACATCGTTCGTCGCGGCAAGTATCTTGTCCAGGCGCCTCTCTCTTATTACTCGCGAAAACACAATTGGGATCTCTCGCCGGGATACGAATCAGCGGATGCTGGCTTCAACCGGCCGATTGCCGCAAGTTGCATTGAGTGCCATACGGTTCAGGAGCCGGGAGAAAGGAAGCCGCGATGAGCCGCATTTCCAGCAGAGTTCGCGTGCGGCTTAGTCGGACCGCGGGTCTGGGGGCCTTCGCCGCTGTGCTGCTTCTGCGTTGTGGTTTGCAAGGTACAGACTGTTGATGCGGTCACGCCGCCGGAACCGAAACGGGAATGGACTACGCTTCTCCGCTGGAGCTACTGTTTTCGTCCGATGGCGGACGGATTTATGTTCTGTGCAACGAAAGCGACGAAGTGCGCGTGCTGGAAGCGGCTACTTATGCACCGATCAAGAGCATCGCAGTTG
>CAWDOZ010000045.1:0-11232 GCA_963803935.1 uncultured Fibrobacterota bacterium
GCTTCTCAACGACGGCGCCATCCTGTCAATTGCCTATGACAACGTCCATTACAAAAACCAACCCGAGTCATGGAACATGCGCATGGTGCTGGGGATCGCCACGGTGCTGGGTGTCATCGGCCCGATTGCGGCGTTTGGCCTCTTCTTCCTTGGCGACCGCGTTTTTCACCTCGACCACAAGCATCTCCAGACGATGATGTACCTTATGCTTTCAGTTGCGGGACACCTGACGATCTTCCTTACCCGGACGCGCGGCCCGTTCTGGTCCATCCGCCCTGCCCGGATATTATGGATAGCCGTGCTCGGAACACAAATCATAGCGACATTAATTGCAGTCTATGGGTTCCTCATGACACCGCTCGGATGGGGTTGGGCCGGAATCGTATGGGGATACGCGCTCCTATGGGCGCTTGTGGGTGATCGCGTTAAACTGCTGGCGTACCGGATTTTCGATCCGGTCAAACCCGGGACTCCCACCGATTTGACGCCGCAGATCGCCGGGAGAGCCTATGAACTCTACGAGCAGGAAGGCCGCCGTGAAGGCCATGATGTTCAGGACTGGCAGGAGGCGGAGCGGGAGATCCGAAAGGATGGTAATGGAAAATGAACTGCAGGGTTATTTCAAAAATACCATACTGAGTTTGAATTGAACAGGCTCAGCGAGCGCATGGCAGGCTGCTTCGCGGTCCCCGGAGCTCTGCTCCGGGGTAGCGAGCGAATTACAAATATTTCCTCTCCTATTGAAGATTTCCCGAAGCTTTGCTTCATAGACTCAAATCCCCGACCCATCCGCAAAGATATCGGAAAGGACATTGATACTGTTCTCTTCGTCGCCGCCGCTCACGATCAGTTCCACTTCCGATCCCTTCACCGCATCGAGCAGGAGCATTTCAAGAATGGAGCATCCATCGGCCTTGACGCAGCCCTTGCAGATCGTCACCCGGGAGTCGAGGTTCCTGGTCTTTTCCAGCACGCGCATGGCTACGCGCGCATGGATTCCATGTTCGTTCTGCACGATGACTTTCCGGCTGCGCATTGGTTCCATCCTTCCTTTTTTCAGGCGGAAAGCGTTGCAGTGCTGCAACGCTTCCCGCCGCAGAGCAATGTATCAGACGAGCGCCAGCGCCTCATCGAGCGCTTCGATGAGATCGTCGGGATGTTCGAGTCCTATAGACAATCGTATCAAATCCGGCGTCAGGCCGCTTTCCAGCTGCTGCTCCGGGGTGAGCTGGCTGTGCGACGTGCTGGCCGGATGCAGGATCAGGCTCTTTGCGTCGCCGACATTTGCCAGGTGCGAGAAGAGTTTGATCGAATCGATGATTTTCACCGCCGCATCGTAGCCGCCCTTGACACCGAAGACCACCATGCCGCCGAAGCCGTTCTTGAAGTCCCGGTTCGCCAGTGCGTACGACGGATCGTCCTTAAGGCCGGGATAGCGAACCCAGGAGACTTTGGGATGCTTTTTAAGATGTTCGGCTATTTTAAGCGCATTTTCCGAATGTTTGACCATACGCACCGACAGCGTTTCGATTCCCTGGATGAATATCCAGGAGTTGTCGGGAGAGATTGCAGCACCGAGATTGCGGAGCGGCACGGTGCGTACGCGCAGCGCAAAGGCGATGGGCGCCAGCGGTGCCGGCAGGTCGATGGCCCAGCGCAGTCCGTGATAGTTGGCATCCGGCTCGGTGAAGAGCGGATGCTTGCCGCCATTCCAGTTGAACTTTCCGGCATCGGTAATGATCCCGCCGATGGCCGACCCGTGGCCGCCAAGCCATTTCGTCAGTGAATTAACCACGATATCGGCGCCGAGATCGATCGTGCGAAGCAGGTACGGTGTGGTGAAGGTGGCATCGACAATGAGCGGAAGCCCGTTTTTATGGGCGACCTCGGCGATAGCCTTGACATCGGTATAATCGAGCACCGGATTGCCGATGGCTTCGATGAAGAGTGCTTTGGTTTTCGGCGTGATTGCATTCTGAAAATTCTGAGGATCCTTCGGGTCGACAAACTTGACCTTGATGCCGAACTTGGGCAGAATGGCGTCGAACTGGGTGTAAGTTCCCCCATAAAGATTATTTGCGGAAACTATCTCATCACCCGATTCGGCGAGGGTGATAATCGAATAGAAAATCGCCGAAGTTCCCGAAGCAAGCGCAACCGATGCGGCGCCGCCTTCGATCTGCGTTACACGCTGTTCGAGAATGTCCGTCGTGGGATTCATGAGCCGCGTATATATGTTGCCAAGCTCCTTGAGTGCGAAGAGATTGGCCGCATGCTGGGTGTTCCTGAAAACGTACGAACTGGTCCGATATACGGCTACTCCCCGCGAGAGTGTTCCGTCCAGAGGCTGTCCTGCGTGCAACGCCAGCGTTTCAAAACGATAATTCTTCTGACTCATCGGTTGTCCCTTCCAGAAAAGTGGTTTGATAGCTTAAATAAGTGAAGCGTCGATTTATTCTCCGCAATGTTCAGGCATTACGCCGGGTCGTCGAACAACCAGGTGCTTAGATACCGCTCACCGGTATCGGGAAGAATGACGACTATCAGTTTCCCCTCATTTTCGGGTCGTTTGGCAACCTGCAGGCCCGCCCACAGCGCTGCACCGGAGGAGATGCCGACAAGAAGCCCTTCCTGCTTCGCCGCGGCGCGGGCGGTGGCTCCCGCATCTTCGTCTTTGACCAGGATGATTTCGTCCAGTATCGAGCGGTTGAGGATGTCCGGCACAAAGCCTGCGCCTATTCCCTGTATTTTATGCGGGCTCGGCTGCCCACCCGACAGAACCGGGGATTTTTCCGGTTCCACGGCAATAATCTTAACTCCCGGCTTGCGCTGTTTGAGCACTTCGCCTACCCCGGTAATGGTCCCTCCGGTACCAACGCCACTGATGAAAATATCGACCTTGCCATCGGTTGCCAACCAGATCTCTTCGGCGGTGGTTTTGCGGTGAATCTCGGGGTTGGCGGGATTTTTAAACTGCTGCGGCACGAAAGAGTTCGGCGTTGCTGCGGCGAGCTCTTCGGCCTTCGCAACAGCTCCCTTCATGCCCTTAGGGCCTTCGGTCAGCACGATCTCCGCACCGAATGCCTTGAGAATTTTCCGTCGCTCTATGCTCATTGTTTCAGGCATGGTCAGGATAAGCTTATACCCTTTTGCAGCAGCGACGAATGCGAGGGCTATTCCGGTATTCCCGGAGGTCGGCTCGATAATGACCGAATCCTTGTTGAGGAGGCCTTTTCTCTCGGCGTCCTCGATCATGGCCAGGCCGATACGATCCTTAACGCTGGACAGTGGATTGAAAAATTCCAGCTTGGCCGCAATAGTCGCCTTGCCGTCGACATTCAAACGATTGATCGCAACCAGCGGGGTATTCCCGATCAACTGAGTTACATCTCTCGCAATTGCCATGATGGCCTCCAATATTAAAGTTGAGTAACCCGGTAAGCTTAATTGAATATACTCGGTGTAAAAAGGGAAGTCAAGAATGTTTTAATTATCCCTACCGTATTAGTAGGGATAATATTATTTTCAAGGTATGTCCTCACTACTTGGTGTTTCCCAAAAATGTCAGTATGCCCTTCGGGCGCTTTTTGAATTGGCGCTTCGTTATCCCGGGGATGCGGTCACCACGGTTTCTGAAATTGCCGAATCCCAGAGTATTCCTCCGCGGTTTCTGGAGCAAATACTAAGCAAACTCCGGACCGGCGGCTATATCGAGTCCCGGAGGGGTAACCAGGGCGGGTATGTCATGACGGTCTCCCCTGCGAGCATTTCGGCAGGAGAAATCATCCGCTTCATTGAAGGTGCAGACGAATCGGTCGACTGCCTGAAAAGTCCGGAAAGCAGCCACTGTCCCTACCGCGGCGGTTGCGTTTTCAAGGAGCTGTGGGAACGGGCGCGAGCGTCGATGACCGACATTTTCGACGGGACTACCTTCCAGGATCTGGTCGACAAGCAGCGCAGAAGGGACAGCCAGATCGATTATACTATCTGACATTTTCCCCTTCCTCGATATCCCGATCATATTTTTGACAAGAACAGAGATTCCAAGCCCTGGAGAGCAATGAAGAACCGGAATTCCATCGAGACGAAGCTGTCGCATGCAGGGTTGTGCTCCGACCCTGCCACCGGAGCCATCAGCACGCCGATCTACCAGACCGCAACCTTCGGCCATCCCCGGCTCGGCGAGAGTACCGGGTTCGACTATTCCCGTACAAGCAACCCGACACGGCTGGTTCTCGAACGGATGCTTGCGGAACTGGAACAGGGGAACCGCGCCTATGCCTTTTCTTCCGGCATGGCGGCCATCACCTCCCTCATGACGCTCTTCGAGCCCGGCGACAAGGTCCTCGTGTCCGACGATTTATATGGAGGCACCTACCGGCTTTTCGAAAAAACTTTCAAGCCGTGGAATCTAAATGCCGGGTTCGTGGATTTTTCCGACCTCACTGCGGTCAAACGGTCCATAGACCGGAATGTCAAGGCCTTTTTCATCGAAACGCCGACCAACCCGCTCATGAAGATCACCGACCTGCAGGAGGCCGCGAAGCTTGCCCATGCGCATGATGCCCTCGTCATTGTCGACAACACCTTCATGACTCCCTACTGCCAGCGGCCGATTCAACTCGGCGCGGACATCGTGGTTCACAGCGGGACAAAATACCTCTCCGGCCATAACGATACGCTTGCCGGGGTAGTCGTTGCCAAAACGGCCGGGCTCGCCGATAAAATCGGCTTCACGCAGAATGCAACGGGAGCGGTGCTCTCGCCCTTCGACTCCTGGCTCGTGCTGCGCGGGCTCAAGACCCTTGCCATCCGCATGGACCGCTCCCAGGAAAACGCCGCAACAATCGCCGCATGGCTGACAAAGCGGAAGAGTGTCAACGCCGTGTACTTTCCCGGTCTGTCTACCCATCCGGGGCAGCGGATTCATAAAACGCAGTCGTCCGGGCCGGGTGCCATCATCTCGTTCCGTGTCGCCGGGCCGGCGGTGGTGAAGAAAATCATCAATCGCGTCAAAACCATCACCTTTGCGGAGAGCCTCGGCGGCGTCGAGTCGCTCATCACCTACCCGATCTCGCAGACGCATGCCGATATCTGTGCCGCCATGCGCGACCGGATCGGGGTCACCGACAACCTGCTGCGTCTCTCGACAGGCATCGAATCCGTCGACGATCTTATAAGCGACCTCAACCAGGCAATTGGATAACCTTATGAAACGAAAAACCGAAATCATGCATACCGCCAGCCGCGATGCCGGTACCGGCGCGCTCAGCATCCCGATTTACAATGCCTCGACCTTTCACCAGGCCGATGTTGAAAAACCGCAGGAGTGGGAGTATGGACGGGGCGGTAACCCTACCCGCGGGGCGCTCGAAGAGCTTCTCGCGAGGCTCGAAAACGGCGCCGCGGGATTCGCCTTCTCGTCAGGCATGGCGGCCATGACCGCCGCAATTATGGCTTTTGTGAAAGCGGGCGACCATATCGTTGCAACGCGGGATATCTACGGCGGCAGCTACCGCCTGCTCACCGGCTTTCTGCCGAAGTTCGGCGTAACGCACACGTTCGTCGATATGACCGATCCCCGGAACGTGGAGCGGGCCATCGGCAAGTCAACGACGCTGATTCTCCTGGAAACGCCCTCGAATCCGCTGCTGCGGGTAACCGACATCGAAGCCGTGGCCGCCATCGCAAAGGAGCAGGGCATTCTCACGCTCCTCGACAACACCTTCATGACGCCCTATCTGCAAAGGCCGCTCGATCTCGGCATCGATGTGAGCGTGCATAGCGCAACTAAATTCCTGGGCGGCCACAGCGATCTCATCGCCGGGGCGGTGATCGTGAAGGCGCCCGAACGGGCGGGCGCGGTGAAGTTTACCCAGAACACCTGCGGAGCGGTGCTCGGTCCCCAGGACTCCTGGCTCCTCATCCGCGGCATAAAGACACTCTCCGCCCGCATGGACACGCAGGGCGCAAACGCGCTGCGCGTCGCGGCGTGGCTCGCCGACCAGCCCTGGATCGCCCAGGTGTACTATCCCGGACTTGCCACCCATCCCGGCCATGAAATTCTTAAACGACAGGCAACCGGTTTCGGCGCCGTGGTTTCCATAAAAACCGATACGGTCGAACGGGCGCTCGCCCTCATGAAGCGGGTCAAGCTCTGGAACGTGGCGGTCAGCCTCGGCGGGGTGGAATCGATCCTCTCCTACCCGCGGCTCATGTCCCATGCCGCAATTCCGGCCGCCGATCGGGAGGCGCTCGGCATCACCGGCACGGTCCTGCGCCTGTCAATTGGGCTCGAGGATGCGGAAGATTTGATCGAAGACCTTGAGCAGGCGGCAAGGGCAGGTCAATAAGAATTTAATTTTCTGCAATAGTGCAGTTGGCCATCTGCTGAACGCCCTATTATCCTGACTGATTATTGGCTATTTTTTGTTATATCTCAGGCTATGGGTTTATTGACTCCTTAGTTTTTCGATTAGATATTGATAATCGGTTATATATCCTGATTGCAATTGTTAATACGGCCGAAAGTATTATAATCAATATTGAGCCAATAATGAGAAACAGCATTCCAAACCCAAACCCTTCCATCATGTCACCAGGGATGTGGCGGTATTTTGGAGCGATAATCCAATACCATTGAAAGTAAAGGACCACATCAGCCGTTATATAGCCTAATAAGGAAAAGATTATGAAATTCAAATATGCTTTAAATGCTTGCCTTTGATGCGTTACCGGTTTATATAGAATGGTACAAGCCGCAGTGACCAATAATATAGGGCAGAATTCAGCTGGAAAGCCCACCTGGTGCAATTTAAAAGAATTCACGAAAGTCTTAAGCAAATATTCGGTTGCAAAAAATATCAGGCATAATTGACGGGTTTTCATCGTTTTTTGTCCTTCATTCTTCAGGCTCTGGTTCATCATCAACTACAGGTTTAACAATAAGCCTTGGGCGCCTGCCCATCGCTTTATTCCGCTCATGTTCCTATGCAACTTCAGCATTACTTTGTGCAAGAACCTCAGTATCAACAATGCTGCTTGTTATCACTGGCTTCGGCTCCGAGAGCTTTTTAGGTGACATATCATTTTCAGCCTGCGTGGCGGTTGGAGTTGATATTTTATTCTAACCTCGAAGATTCGGAAGATAGAGATTATATCTGACCCGCAGTACCAATTCTGGAATAATTATGTTTTCTATATGGCAATTCTCAATTTCATTCAGTATTTCTTCGTTTGCTCTTTTATGGTAATCCGCTTGATTTTCGTCTTTAGCTTTAGGCTTAACATCATACACAAAGAGATTTAGTTGCTTTTCGCCAATTACTGGGAACAATCCGGTCCAGGTTTTATTTTCATCATTAATTATCCATACTTCAAAAGACTCCACCCAATATCCTAATATTGAAAATTCTTTAATAACTTCCGGGATATTCTCCTTTTTCCAACAAAGCTCACCATTTCTTGCAATAAATGCTAATGAGAGGAGATTTTTAGAGAGAACTTTCTGTTGGCGTATCTTAGGTGCTTTATATTTGTACCCGCAAAAAGGGCAACGAGGGAATTTACCAGACTTGGATTGCCGCAAATTTTGCATAGAGTGTAGCATTTTTATTACAATTTTCGGCCACCAATGGTGTTTACCCGACTGAAATAAATACTCCTCTTTAGGGCGATTTGCTTTTTTATTGTAAGGTATAGGTTTCTTACAATTTGGGCATATAAATTGCATTATAATATTTTTTTTGTTCATCTGATTGATAGTGGTTGCTGATATTTTTTATCAGCTTTAGGCTTAACCTTTTTTTCAATGAAGATTAAGAGTATTAAAAAAACAATCTGACCAATCCACCATGGAAAATCTAGGAAACTATTTGACATAATGATGATAAGAATGCCAGCTACAATCGCAATGACTGCTGTAGTTTGTGCAAAAATGATTCCACGCCATAAAAGATACCAAAGATATCCAATCATGGTGATAATCCTTTACTCATATCCTTAGAGATTACAGCAGACTATCTGCTTCCTCATCAGAGTTGTCTTTTCCGGTGATTATTTTATTCCTATATCCGCCGCTACATTTGCTGCGATTAAAATAAATATTTCTCCGCCCCCGCCGTCTACCTCTTCCCGCTCGCCTTCCCTAACCCCTCTTCTTCCCTGTATCCGGCGAATACTCTTTTGCCGGCAATTGCAAGGAAGGTATTTTGCATGTTCCCCCCATCTTAAGGTGCCAAATTGGCATCTTAAGTTTTCATACTCTTCCTTCGTGAGTTCAAATAAAAAATCTTCCGGGAAACGGTAGATATTTCGGCGAACTGCCCGTTTCAACTGACTGGTTTCGACCTCGTACAGGTCCGAAAGGTCCCGGTCGAGCATGACCTTTTTTCCGCGAATGACGTAGATTTTGTTTTCGATTCCATTCAGGGTCACGAGTTCCGCCATAAAAGTTCCTTTCGGATGGACCATAAATACTTTCTGCAAAGGCATCGGGTCAAATGCATTGAAGCTCCCCGAAGCAGAGCTTCGGGGAATCTTCTATAGGAGAGGAAATATTTGTAATGCGCTCGCTAACCCCGGAGCAGAGCTCCGGGGACCGCGAAGCAGCCTGCCATGCGCTCGCTGTGCCTGTTCAAAGCACCGGAAAACTAAAATCGAGTTCTTTGCCCAGCCCTGTTCCATCCCGGTTAAATGGACCACCTTCAAGCCCGGATTCCCGACCCGGTCCTTCCCGGGGTGGTCCTCTGCATTATCCTGCTCCCTCTGTGCCGCATTGAGCGTCAGGTTTTAAAAATTGATTAGCTTGCGCATGGAACTGAGCGAAGTGCAAACAGAATTGAGGATGGTCTGGAGAAATCTGTGCTATTCTGTGCTACGGCCCGACAAAGGGGAAAATGACGGATATGCGTAAGTCTTTGATTTATATGGTGCCGAAGCTCGGAATCGAACCGAGATGGTGTTGCCACCGCTGGATTTTGAGTCTAAGGAACCATAGCAAAAACCGCTTAAATAAGCGAAAAAACGCAATATCACTTCTAATAAGAGGGGTATTGCAGGGTATAACTGTGCTATTTTGTGCTATTGACAGCTTAACACAAGATATTTTACATAAGCGATTACTGTCACTCCCCTACCCCGCTAAAAAGTTGCGATGTTCTTTTAAAAATGTCCTAAACCGGGGGCGGTCGGTAGGCCGCATCGACGATCGAACCTGCACGGAAGACCTGATTGGCGATGAAGGTAATTCCGCGAAGCAGCCGGCTCTGGTTTTGAACAGCTTTGGAGTCTTTAGCAGCGATTTGTTGCCTGAACATCAATTGAACTCTTTGAAGGAGGAGGCATGGCGCGTACGGGATTTCGAAGGGCGGTAAAGAACAATCTAACGGCAAAGCAGTTATTGTTCATCGATAACTATCTTGCCGACCCTGAGCTTAATGCAACCGCAGCGTTCAGAGCCGCAGGGTACCGTGGCATTCATAGCGCCACAGGCAGGGCATGTCTTCTTCTTAAGAACCCCAGGGTAAAGGCAGAAATAGCCCGAAGGATGGAAAAGATACACGGTTCGGAGAAAGATAACACTGATAAGGCCAAGAGAGTAATCGAGGAGTTGGAGCTCCTGGCGTTTAATGACCCTGCGGACTTCTTCAAACCCACCCAGCACGGCCTCCAAGAGCTCAAGACCATCCATGAGATGGGTGCAGTCAGACGCGCTATAAGCTCGATTAAAGTGAGCAGAACTGCAGACGGTCAGCAGATAACCGAAATCAAGATACGGTCCAAAGAAAAGGCCCTTGAGCTTCTCGGGAAGCACCATCAGCTCTATAGCGAGATACTGCCGAAAGGCCAGATTATCAGGCCAATCATATTGCCGGATAATGGGAAAAGTAAACCCTTTAATGCTGTTATCGAAAAGGCAGGATAGAGTAGTCTAATGAATGGCGAAACTTACACTATCGAACAGCCCCAAGCCGGAGCGCAAAATGCTTTTTGTGCAAGCCCTGCTGACGTTGCAATCTACGGTGGAGCTGCAGGCGGAGGAAAGTCGATAGGGCTGCTCCTCGAAGCTGCCCGCAATATCTTTCATCCGAAATACACCGCGGCCATTTATCGCCGGGAACTCGTTGAGATAACCGACGAGGGCGGACTCTGGGACAGCTCGCAATTGGTATACCCTCAGTTAGGAGGCGTGCCTACCCGATACAATCTGGCGTGGAATTTTCCGAGCGGAGCGCGGATAAAGTTCCACCACCTCGAAGACGAAACGAAGGTAAGGAGTCACCAGGGAGCTCAGTATGCCTTTCTTGGATTCGATGAACTCACCCATTTCAAGGAATACTCTTTCTTCTATCTCTTGAGCCGCAACCGGGCGCCGGCGGGATACGATCTTCAGTGCTGGTGCCGGGCAACCTGCAATGCTGAAACAGGATGGATAGCGGATTTTATTCAATGGTGGTGGGACAGGGATAACGGCTATCCTATACCAGAACGCTCTGGAGTTATAAAAAGTTTTACACGTATAAATGACAGGATTGTCTGGGTGCCGGACGACTGGCGCGATGATTTTGGACATCCAGCCAAGAGTTTCACATTCATATCCGCGAAGATCGAAGATAATCCTGCTCTCCTGAAGGTTGATCCCAACTACCGAAGCAATCTCCTTGCTATGGACGAGGTGTCGATGGAAAGGCTCCTTCACTCCAATTGGAAAATCGACTACGGCGGGGGCATGTTCAATGTAAAGGACTTCCGGAAGATACCACGTCATCAGCTTCCGAACGATATTAAAACACTCCGATCCTGGGACACGGCAGCGACAGAGCAAAAGGATGACAACGACCCCGACTGGACTGCGGGAGCCCTGTGTGGAGTTTCGGGCGGAGATTTTTATATCATCGACATGCTACGGTTTCGGAAAATCGCGGCTAAATCAATTGGAACTCTTCTCGAAACAGCACATGCAGATGGGTCGGCCACCGCCATTGCCTGGGAGGAGGAGAAGGGAAGCGCAGGGAAATTCAACTCAGCACACCTCACAGGAAGACTACTGGGGTATGAAGCTATCCCGTATCACCGAAAGGCGATAAGGTCGAGCGAGCCAAGCCACTTGCTTCAGCAGCAAGGCAAGGACACGTTTTCATCGTAGAAGGAGACTGGAACGCCGCGTTTTTGGCTGAGGCTGCAAGCTTTCCTAAAAAAAAGCGGGATCAGATCGATGCTGTAACGCAAGCA